>DATHVI010000182.1:0-20241 GCA_035461385.1 Solirubrobacterales bacterium | reverse complement strand
TACCTCCAGTCGTTCGTCGACCACACCAGGTCGCTCAAGGTCGGCGACCCCTTCGACAGCGCCACGGACATCGGGCCGATGGTGTCGGCGCGCCAGCGTGACAGGGTCGTGGCGCAGGTCGACGCGGCAGTGTCGGCCGGGGCCACGGTGGTCACGGGCGGGGATCGTGGCGGCCAGGAGCGCGGTCACTTCTACAGCCCGGCCGTCGTGACCGGACCGCCCGACGGGACCGACCTCCTCCGTGAGGAGACGTTCGGGCCGGTGGCGCCGATCGTGCCGGTCGCGGACCTCGACGAGGCGATCAGGCTGGCGAACTCGACTCAGTTCGGGCTCGGCGCGAACGTCTACACGCGCGATCTGAAGAACGCGATCCGCTGCATGCGAGAGCTGCGTGCCGGGACAGTGTGGATCAACGACCCGCTGACCGACAACGACGCCGGCCCCTTCGGCGGCTTCAAGAACTCTGGGATCGGGCGCGAGCTCGGGCGCGAGGGCCTGGAGGCCTTCCAGGAGACCAAGCACGTCCACATCGAGACCGAGATCGCGCCGAAGCAGTGGTGGTACCCCTACTCGGAGTACGCCGGGGCAGAGTAGAGCCGAGGCGATCCCTGGCGACTCGGTGACATACCGCCACCAAACTCGCCAACCAAGGAGGAGACGATGAGCACCGTCGAGACCCAGACGACGAACACGCGGACGCTGGCGAACCACGTCGGCGGCCGCTGGGTCGACGCCGAAGCTCCGGCGGGAAAGCTCGACGACAGCAACCCCGCCACCGGGGAGATCGAGGCGCTGGTGCCGTTGTCGGGTGCCGGCGACGTCGACGCCGCGGTCCGCGCCGCCCGCGAGGTCCAGCCGGCGTGGCGTGCCGTCGCCCCCCAGCGTCGCGCCCGCGCGGTGATGGCGCTTCGCGAGACGCTCTGGGAGCGGCGCGAGGAGATCGCCCGGCTCGTCACCGCCGACATGGGCAAGACCCTCGACGACGCCCGCGGCGAGGTCCTACGCGGGATCGAGTCGATCGAGGCCGCGACCGGGATCCCCCACCTGCTGAAGGGCGAGAACCTCGAGGGGGTCGCCTCCGGCGTCGATGTCGAGCTCGTCCGCCAGCCGGTCGGCGTCGTCGCCGCGATCACCCCGTTCAACTTCCCGGCGATGATCCCGCTCTGGTTCCTGCCCTACGCGATCGCCTGCGGCAACAGCTTCATCCTCAAGCCGTCCGAGCGCGACCCCCGCCCCGCGGAGCTGATCTTCGAGCTCGCCTCCGGGGTCGACGAGATCCCGGCCGGGGTCTTGAACCTCGTCCACGGCGGGCGCGACGCCGTCAACGGGCTCCTCGACCATCCCGGCGTCGACGCGATCTCGTTCGTCGGCCAGGCCTCGACCGCTCGCTACATCGCCGAGCGGGCCTCGGCTGCCGGCAAGCGCTTCCAGGCGCTCGGCGGGGCCAAGAACTCGTTGATCGTGATGCCCGACGCCGATCTCGGCCACGCCGTGCCCGCGATCATCGGCTCCGCGTTCGGCGCCGCCGGCCAGCGCTGCCTCGCGGGATCGGTCGCGGTCCTGGTCGGCGACCCCGGGCGCCAGGACGAGGTCCGCGACGCGCTCGCCGCCGCCGCCGCCGACCTCGGCGTCGGTCCCGGCGACGCCGACGGGGTCGACGTCTGTCCGCTGGTCTCACCCGAGGCGCGTGAGCGGATCGACTCGGCGCTCGAGCGGGCGGCGAGCGGCGCCGACGGCGCCGAGGTCATCCTCGACGGGCGCCGCGACCCCGGGCCGGGCGAGACGCTGGTCGGGCCGTCGCTGGTCGAGGTCTCCGAGCACGAGTCAGACCTCGCCCGCGAGGAGCTCTTCGGTCCCCTGCTGACGCTCGTCCGCGTCCCCGACCTCGATGCCGCGCTCGCGTTCGTAAACGGCTCCCGCTACGGCAACGCCGGCTCGATCTTCACCAGCTCAGGCGCCGCCGCCCGCGCCTACCGCTGGGCGGTCGAGGCGGGGATGCTCGGCATCAACGTCGGCGTCGCCGCCCCGGTCGCCTGGTTCCCGTTCTCGGGCTGGAAGGACTCGATCGACGGCGACCTCCACGCCAACGGCCGCGACGCGGTCGACTTCTACACCCGCAAGAAGGTCGTGACGTCGCGGTGGTGAGAGGGCCAGGGGCAAGGCCGGGCCTCCTGCCCCTCACACGGCCTCGCCCAGCAGAGACGGCATCGCCTCCGGCTCCGGCCGACGCTCCGAGCCGCGACCCTCGAACGACGACACTCGCACACCGAGCAGGCGAACCGGCCGTGGCGGCGCGTAGGCGCGGAGCAGCGCGCGGGCCTCGGCGGCGATCGTCGCCGGGTCGTTGGTCGGGGCCTCGATCGTGCGCGCGCGGGTGACGGTGGTCCAATCGTCGAGGCGGACCTTGATCGCGATCGTACGGCCGGCGAGATCGCGGTCGCGGAGCAGCTTCGCGAGCCGATCCGACTGCTCGCTGAGGATCCGCTCGAGCTCGCCGCGGTCGGCGATGTCGCGGTCGAAGGTCGTCTCGACCGAGCGCGACTTCGCCGCGCGCTCGCTGGTCACCGGGTCGGCGGAGCGGAAGTGGGCGCGGTCGTGGAGGGCGCGGCCGTGAGTGGGGCCGAAGCGCTCGATCAGCCCGGGCACGGTGCAGCGCTGGAGCTGACCGAGCCTGGTGACGCCGTAGCGGCGCAGCCGGTCGGCGGTCTTCGGGCCGATCCCCGGGATCAGGGTCACCGGGGCGGCTGCGAACCGCTCGACCGCCTGCTCGCGCGTGAGGACGACGAAGCCGCGCGGCTTCTCCGCGTCGGAGGCCACCTTTGCGACGAGCTTGTTCGGTCCGATCCCGACCGACGCGTCGAGCTCGGTCTCGGCGCGGATCCGCCGCACGAGCGCGCTCATCCGGGCGACCGGGTCGGGGAGCGACGTCAGGTCGAGGTAGGTCTCGTCGAGCGACACGGGCTCGGCCGGCACCCCGAGCTCGGCGACGAGCGCCATCACCTCGGCCGATCGCTCGCGGTAGTGGGCCATGTCGACCGGCAGGTGGACCAGCTCCGGGCAGCGGCGCTTCGCGGTCGCGACCGGAATCGCCGAGCCGACGCCGAACGGCCGCGCCTCGTACGAGGCGGTGGTGACGACGGCGCGCGGCCCGGTGCCGGCGACGATCACCGGTCTGCCGCGAAGCTCGGGGTGCCGCAGCAGCTCGACCGCGACGTAGAACGCGTCCATGTCGAGGTGCGCGATCGTCCTCCCGCTCACGAATCTCCTCCGGCGGCTCCACCGCCCGACCTCTAGGCCGAGACACTCTGTGTCTCGGCCCAACTGAATCTCCTGCGGCGGCTACGCCGCCTTACCTGCATCTGCCGAGACACTCTGTGTCTCGGCCCAACTGAATCTGATCGTACGGCGGCGGGCGGCGGGCGGCGGGGCACGGGACGCGTTGCCGCCGCTGCGCGGATAGTCTCCCGCGCGTGGGAATCCTCGGCTGGATCCTCCTCGGGCTGTTCGCGGGCGCGATCGCGCGGGCGCTGATTCCCGGTCGCACCGAGCCGGGAGGGTGCATCGGCACCACCGCGGTCGGGATCCTCGGCGCGCTGCTCGGCGGCTTCATCGCCACCGCGCTCGACATCGGCGAGATCCGCGACTTCTTCAACCTCGAGACCTGGCTGATCGCGATCGGGGGATCGGTCCTGCTGCTGGTCTTGATCGGGCTGATCTCAGGCCGCCGCTACTGACCGCCGCAGCGGCGGGGCGGCGGGCGGCGAGGCCTGCGAGCTCGCGCGCGGGATCGCCGGGCAGGAACAGCCAGTCGCGGTAGCGCTCGTCGGGCTCGATCCGGGCACTCGTCCTGACGTCGCCCTCGCGAACGAGCCCGTAGCGATACCCGAGCGGCTCGAGCGTCGCCGCGAGCGGCGCGGGGTCGGAGTCCGGCAGGACTTCGCAGAGGATCAGCGGCCGGACCTCGGCGAGGAAGCGGCGGCCATGGCGCAACACCGCCGCCTCGGTCCCCTCGACGTCGATCTTCACCGTCACCGCGGCCCCGGACGGGATCTTGTCGAGGAGCGAGTCGAGGGCGACGAAGCGAATCGCGACACCGGTATCGAAGCGCAGCCGGCTCGAGTAGAAGTCGGGCAGCGCCGAACCGGAGCTGCGCGCCGGGACCCTCAACCTCGCCCCGGGCTTGCCGACCCCCACGTGGTGGAGGGTGACCCGATCGAGGACGTCGTTGCGAACGCAGTTGTCGAACAGCGCGCGATAGTTGTCGGGGACGATCTCGAACGCGTGCGCCCGCAGCGCCGGGTTGGCGCGCGTCGCCGCAACCGTGAACAGCCCCGTATAAGCGCCGACGTCGACGAGGACGTCGGTGCGGGCGGCCGCCGCAGCGACGATCTCGAGCGCGAGCTGGTCTTCGGCACGCGGTCGCCGCCCGCGTCCCCAGTAGAGCTCCTTGGCGACGATGCAGCGGTCGGGACGCAGCATCACGAACCGCGACCCGCCGGCCTCACCCTCGACCTCACGCAGGTGGGCGGGAGCAGGAAGCCGTCCCCCGCGCCGAAGCTTCGGACGCAGCCGGGCAGCGAGGCGGACGAGTGCGTGCGGCGCCCGCATCGCGAGCAGGCGCTTCGCGTGGCGCTTCGCCCCCCACCAGCTCCTCCGGCGCCCCAGCTTGCTGCGGCGATAGTCCATGCGCCGCCAGTTCCCGATCGCGCCCGCTTCTAACCCTGCGCTCCGGCGCGCTGGGAAGCTCCGAGCGCCCGCTCAGCCTGCACGCGGGAACTCGCGGGTGTCCTCACCGGGCTCGCCGCGGACCGCCTCGAGCGCGGCGGTGTCGGGGACGCCGAGTGCACGCAGGAGGTCGAACGCGGTCAGCCGTAGCTGCCCGACGAGGTGGAGCGCCGCCATCGTCGCCGTCTCGTCGAGAGCAGCGTTCGCGCGACGCGCCGCGCGGGCAGCGGCGTGGCGGGCCTCGGCCCACTCGCGCTCGTCGGCCAGCCCGCGCCGAGCCGCTGCGGCCGCCGCGGCCAGCTCCGATGCCGCGCCGGGGAGCGCCGGCGGGATCGGGTCGCCGAGCCGGATCAGCCGCCCGGCGCTCCGAGCGAGGACGCGCGCGTTCCGAACCGCGAGCTCGGCCTCCCGTGCCGCGGTCAGGTAGGCGCCCGGCTCCTCAGCCGCACGCACCGACACCGACAGCCGCCCGCGCTCCTCGGCGAACAGGGTCGCCTCGCGCAACCCGGCGAGCGCCGGCTCGGTGTCGCGGGACATCGCGAGCGCCTCCGAGGCACGCCGGGGTTCGCCCGAATCGAGGGCGCCGGCTATCTCCGACAGCGCGTCGGCGAGCTGCGTGAAGACGGGGCCGAGCGCTCGGCGCAGCGCCGCGACCGGATCGATCGGGAGGATCAGCGTGCCGACGAGGAGCCCGGTGGCGGACCCGGCGAGCGCGTCGAGGGCACGGTCGAAGGCGAAGCCCTCCGCCGGCGGCTGGATCGTCGCCACCAGGACCGCCGAGATCGCCGCCTGGGAGGCGACGAGGGGTCCACCTCCGAGCAACCGGACGACGACGATCGCAAGCCCGGTGACCAGCGCGAGCGCAAGCGCACCCGGGCCGATGACGATCACGAGCGCGTCGGCGACGACGATTCCCACCGCGACCCCGACCGTGATCTCGATCGCCCGCCGCAGACGCTCGCCCGCGGTCAGCCCGAGCGTGATCACCGCCGCGATTGGGGCGAAGAACGGGCTCGCGTGCCCGAGCACCTCGGTCGCGATCAGCCACGCGGCGGCAGCCCCGAGCGCAGTGTGGAGGATCGGCCGGAACTCGGGACCGAGGGCACGCGCCCGTCCGGCGACCGTGTCGCCGAAGGCGCGGGCCCGGGTGACGGGGCCCGCCCTCACCTTGCCGTCACCTGCCGACGTGGATCCTTGCCGTCACCTGCCGACGTGGATCCCGATCCGCTCTGGGATCCCGGCGACGAGGGCGCTGAACCGGTCCGGCCGCCGGCCCTGCTCCTCGGCGGCCTCCTTGCGCAAGAGGGCCCTGCGCACGATCGCCCCGCCGACGAAGCGAAGCGGCTCCGGCGGGACCCTGACCGGGGGCGGATCGACGATCGCGAGCCGGGTCGGCTGATCACGACGGTCGAGGGCGAGCGAGGCGAGGATCCGCCCGGCCATATACGAGGGGCCGACCCCGTTGCCGGTGTAGCCGAAGGCGTAGTGGACCGGTTCGCCGGGGACGGTGCCGACGACCGGCAGGTGGGTCGGGGAGACGTCGATCGGGCCGCCCCACGCGTGCTCGATCCGCCTGCCCGCGAGCCGCGGGAAGAATCGCAGCAGGTGCCGCTCGACCTCGGCGCTGAGGGCACGGTCGATCTCCGCGCGGCCCCCGGTCCGGGTGCCGAAGCCGACCTTGCCGCCACCCCATCCGAACGCGATCCGCCCGTCCGGCGTGGTGCGGAAGTAGTGGAGCATCGCCCGCGAGTCGGTGATGCACTCGCCGCCGGTCCAGCCGAGCTCGTCGAGGACGTCGGGCACCGGCTCGGTGATCACCATGTGGCTCGAGGTCATCGTCAGCCGACGCCGGAGCCCCGGTAGCCGGCCGAGCCGCCCGCCGGAGGCGAGAACCGCCGCCCCAGCCGTCACCCGCCCGCCTTCGGCCTCGACGACGACCCCTCCCCCCGAGGCGTCGACGCGCCGCACCGGCGAGCGCTCGAAGATCGCAACGCCGCGGTCGAGCAGACGCCGGCGCAGGCCCCGCGCGAGCAGCGCAGGATTGACGGTCGCCGCGCCCGGATAGAAGGCGCCGCTGCGAAACGCAGGCGACGCGCACCGCTCGCGGACCTGATCCGGGCCGAGCGGCACGCAGGCGTCGGGCTCACCGAGCTCGCGGCAGGCGGCGAGCGCCTCGAGCCAGGTGCCGTCGTGAAGCGGCGTCGTCGAGACCTGGAGATAGCCGCCATGGCGGAACCAGGCGTCGACGTCCTGCTCGGCGCAGAACCGCCCCACGCCCCCGACCGCGTCCTGCGCCGCCCGTGCCACCGCGAGCGCGGGCTCGTCGCCGAACCGCCGCCGGAGCGTCGGCAGGCTGAACCACATCTGGTTGACGAAGCCCCCGTTGCGACCGCTCGGCCCCTCGCCGCAGATCGCCGCCTCGACGACCGCCACGTTCGCCTCGGGCTCGAGCTGCTTCGCCTGCCACGCCGCCCACATCCCGGTGTAGCCGCCGCCGACGACGACCACGTCGGCCTCGACCGCACCGGCAAGCCGCGGCGCCGGCTCGACCGGCCCTGCCTGCTCGAGCCACCAACCCTGGGCGGTGTGCCGCTCAACCATCGGCCGGGAAGGCTAGTGCAGCGTCGCCGCAGCGTTCCGGCGCTTCGGTCCAGCTGGCTGGTGGGAGGTCGCTAGATCGCGCCCTCGGCGGCGCGGGCCGCGGCGCGCTCCGGGAGCTCGCGCTGAACCGAGCGCGGCTGGGGACCCGGCTCGCGGCGCGTCCAGCTCCCGTCGGCGCCAAGGTCCCAACAGTTGACGTTGTCGGCGAGCGAGCGGTCGATGACGTCGAGCAGCTCGGCCCGCAGCCGCGGGTCCTCGACCGGGACGACGAGCTCGACCCGGTTGTAGAGGTTCCGGGGCATCAGATCAGCGGAGCCGATGTAGACGCACTCCGGCTCGCCGGGGCGTTCGAAGGCGTAGATCCGGGAGTGCTCGAGGAACCGGCCGACGACCGAGTTCACCTCGATCTTCTCCGACACCCCGGGGACGCCCGGCCGCAGCGCGCAGATCCCGCGGACGTTGAGCTTCACCTCGACCCCCGCCTGCGAGGCCCGGTAGAGCGCCCGGATCGAGACCGCGTCGAGCAGCGAGTTCATCTTCATCCTGATCCGTGCCGGGCGCTCCGGCGTGTGCGCGGCGGCCGTCCGCTCGACCTCCGCCAGCAGCTCGCGCTGGAGGTTGAACGGCGCCACCAGCGCCTTGCGGTAGCGCCGCGGCCGCGCGTAGCCGGTCAGGTAGTTGAACATCTCGGCGATGTCCGAGCCGAGGTCGGGATCGCAGGTGAACAGGCCGAGGTCGGTGTAGAGGCGGGCCGTCTTCGGGTTGTAGTTGCCGGTTCCGACGTGGACGTAGTGGCGCACACCCTCGCCCTCGCGGCGCACGACGAGCACGCATTTGCAGTGCGTCTTCAGCGCCGGGATCCCGTAGACGACGTGGACGCCCGCTTCCTCGAGCTTCTTCGCCCACTCGATGTTCGCGCGCTCGTCGAATCTCGCCTTGAGCTCGACCATGCAGACCGCCTGCTTGCCACGCTCGGCGGCGTCGATCAGCCCGGGCACCAGCGGGGAGTCGGCGCTCGTCCGGTAGACGGTCTGCTTGATCGCGAGCACGTCCGGGTCGGCGACCGCCTGCTTGACGAAGCGCTCGACCGAGGTCGTGAACGAGTCGTAGGGGTGGTGGACGAGGATGTCGCCCTCGCGCATCGCGGCGAAGACGTCGGCGTCCTTCGGCCCTTCGCCGAGCAGCCGCGGCTGGGTCACCGGGGTCAGCGGCGGGTCGCGAAGCTCGGGAAAGCCGTGGACGCCGACCACGTCCCAGAGATCGGCGAGGCCGAGCATCCCGTCGACCTCGTAGACCTGGCGATCCTCGATCTCGAGCGCCTCGACGAGCTGCTTGCGGAGCCTCGGGTTCATCCCCGCCTCGACCTCGAGCCTCACGACCTCGCCGAAGCGGCGGCGGCGGAGCTCCTCCTCGACCGCCTGGAGCAGGTCGTCGGCCTCGTCGGAGACGTCGTAGTCGGTGTCGCGGGTGACTCGGAACAGCGAGTGCTCGACCACCTCCATTCCCGGGAACAGGGCCTCGAGGTTCGCCGCGATCAGATCGCCAAGCGACACCAGCGTCACGTCGTCCTCCCCGATTCGCAGGAAGCGACCGAGGAGCTCCTTCGGGACCTTGACCCGGGCCAGGACCTGAGTGTCCTGGTCGGGGTCGCGGAGCACGACCGCGAGGCTCAGCGAGAGGTTCGAGATGTAGGGGAACGGACGGCCGAGTCCGATCACCAGCGGGGTCAGCGCGGGGAACACCTGCTTGCGAAACAGCCGCTCGAGCTCTGCCCGCTCGGCGGGCGTCGACTCCTCGACCGAGATCATCCGGATGCCGTGCTCGGCGAGCGCAGGTCGCAGGTCGCGCTGGAACGCACGCCCGACGCGCTCGCGCTGGGCGATCACCCGCTCGCGGATCGCGTCGATCTGCTCGCTCGGCGCCATCCCGTCGGCCCCGCGGGCGTCGACGCCGGCCTCGACCTGGTCGTGGAGGTTGGCGACCCGGACCATGTAGAACTCGTCCAGGTTCGACTCCCAGATCGCGCAGAACTTCGTCCGCTCGAGCAGCGGCACCGAGGGGTCCTCGGCGAGTTGGAGGACCCGGTCGTTGAAGTCGAGCCAGGAGAGCTCGCGATTGAAGTACAGCGACGGGTGCTCGAGATCGATCTCCCCGGGGCGCGCCTCGAGCGCCGCGGTTGCGGCCTCGTCCGTCGCTGCGGGATCGGTGCGCGTCGGTTCCAGGGCTGCCTCGGCTCGTGTCGCTTCCGACGTGGAAGGCTACCGCGGCCTGGGCCTCAGGCAACCTCGCGCAAGGGCGCGGGCGCGGTCGCGCGGGTCTCGCGCTTGAGCGCGCGCTCGTAGCCGTCGGCGAGCTGCGCCAGCGCCGCCTCCCAAGTCCGGCCCTCGACCGCGGCGAGCGCCTCTCGCGCGAGCCGCTCACGCAGGAACGAGGACGCGGCGAGCTGGGCAACCGCCGAGGCGAGCTCGTCGGCGTCTGCCTCGCAGAGCCAGCCGGTGCGCTTGTCGTCGATCAGCGATGCCGGGCCCCCCTCGTCGACCGCGACGACCGGCAGCCCGCTCGCCTGCGCCTCGACGACGACCTGGCCGTAGGTATCGGTCCGGGAGGGGAAGAGGAAGACGTCGGCGCTGGCGTAGGCGACGGCGAGCTCCTCGCGATCGAGCCAGCCGAGGAATGTCGCCACCCCACCGAGCCGCTCGCGAAGCCAGCCCTCCTCCGGACCGCCGCCGGCGAGCAACAGGTGCAGCCGCGGGTCCCGCTCGCGGGCGCGGAGGAAGCTCTCGGCGAGGAGCTCGACACCCTTCTCCTTCGTCAACCGGCCGGCGTAGAGCACCCTGACCTCGCCCGGGAACCGGCTCGGGTCACGCAGCGCGGGGTCGTAGAGGCCGAGGTCGACTCCGCGCTCCCAGCGCCCGAGCCGCTCGGCGCCGACCCCGAGCTCGAGCAGCGACCGGTCGGCTGCCGGGCTCGGCGACAGGACCACCCGGCACTGCGAGTAGAAGAGCCCGAGGCCGAACCTGATCCCGGCCTCGAGCATCGGGTCGCCGCTTCGCAGTCCCGCGTAGGCGGCGAGCTCGGTGTGATAGCTGCCGACCAGCGGGATCTCGCCGATCCGGGCGGCGAGCGCGGCGGCGGCGCCGGCCGGCCCCGGCGAGGCGACGTGGATCAGCTCGTAGCGGCCGTCGGCGAGCGTCCCGACCAGCTCGGGCAGGCTCGGGATCCCGATCCGCAAGCCCGGGTAGAACGGAATCTCGACTTCGGCGACCGCCGGGAGGCGTCGGTCGACGCGCGCGTCGGTGCCGACGACCTCGACCTCCCACCCCGGGACCCCGTGCTCGCGGACCCGCTCGATCGTATGGGTGACCCCGTGCATCGAGGCCGACCCGTCGACGATGAGGGCGGCTCGCGGGCGTTCCCCGTCCCGCCCCGAGAGCTTTGCCTTCTCCCGTCCGAGGATCGTCGTTGCGGCGACATACGGGACAGCCGGCACGATCGCGTCGGGGAGGCCGCTCAGCGCCCGGCCCACCTCGTCGCCCGCGGCGATCGCCGCCGCCGCGCCGTCGACCGTCCGCTGCAGCCGCCGCTCGTGGATGCTCCGCGCCCGTCGGTAGAGATCGTCGTGGCTGAACCCATTGGCCTGCATCGTCGCGATCAGCCGGCCGGGCTCGGCGGCGAGGTCGACGCTCTCGAGCCAGGCGCGCAGCAGCGCGAGGGCGTCGTCGGGCCCGAGGTCGCCGGCATCGCCGCCGCCCCGCGCCTCGCCATCGGCGACGACCCGTTCCGCGAGCTCGAGCAGCACCCGCGGATCGACCGCCGCCGAGCCGCTGCCGACCGCACCCTCGCGGGCGAGCGACCGGACCGCCAGCGCCATCGCCGAGTGCGCCCACTTCGCGGCACCGCCCTGGTCGCCGCGCGCGGTTGCCGCGCCGGCCCGGATGTGGGCGAGAAGCTCTTCCGGCGTCGACGCGGGCGGCGTCTCGGTGAATGTCCGCCCGATGTCGACGCCGGCGTGGTCGTCGGACCCCCCGATCCCGGTGCCGCCGTGAGTCTCGATGTAGACCGCCGCCGGCATGTTGAGCTCGCGGGCGCGCGAGCCGTTACGGGTCTCCCAGACCGGGAACAGCTCGGCGAGCCGGCGGCGGTGGCGCGCGGTCAGCGGGGCGGCGACGGCGAAGAAGGGATGAGCGAGGGCGCAGGCGATCTCCCGCTCGTGAAGGTACGCCGCGCAAGTCTCGAGGTCGCCGGCGTGCGACTGGAGGAACTCGTGGTCGTCGGGCGTGATCCCGTAGCAGAGGACGTGGACCGCCTGCGGCTCGCCGGCGAAGTGCGCGGTGAGCTCCTCGGAGACGAAGGCGTCGGGGCGATCGGCGATCTCGAGGCAGCCGTCGATCGTGTCGTGGTCGGTGATCGTGACGAAGTCCATCCCCCGCGACTTCGCCAGCTCGTAGACCTCCTCCGGCGGCGTCGCGCACTCGGGAAGTCCGACGGTCCGCTGGACCCCGAGCTTCGCCTCCTCGGAGGCCGTCGAGTGGCAGTGCATGTCGGCCCTCGCGGACCGCCCATTCGTCTCCTCTGACCCCCTGGGAATCATCGCTGCTCCCTCTTTCGCCTGCTATTTCCACCTTCAAGATCCCCGCCCGGCGGTACGGACCGGTTAAGAGGCGGGGAACGGCGGGTGAATCTCGAGTGAACGGCGATCCGCTCGTGCCCGGGCGTTAACCGGTTGGATACTCGCGCCGGGAGCCGCGGCGCGAGTCTTTCCCCGTGCCGCCGGTGACGCTCGAGCAAGGGACCGGCACGGTGAGGCTGGCGCGGGGGCCGCTCGGCGCCGAGATCAGCCTCGACCCGTTCGCGGTGCGCGTCGAGCGCGCGAGTGTGGAGCTGGTCGCCGGGATCATCCCGTTCGCCCGCGACGGCGACGGCGGCGACCGCCTGATCCACCTCACCGAAGGCGTGCTCGTCGAGGAATCGCTCGGCGACGCCGAGCCCGTCAGGCGGGCCGAGTTCGCCGAGGCGAACGGGACCGGGGTCGTGCTTGCCGGCGTCGGCGACCGCGGCCGCGGATTCGAGATCGAGGTCGCGCTGCCAGCCCCAGAGCGGGTCCTGCTGCGGCTCGAGGCCGGTGGGGGGCCGTTCCGGCTCGGCCTCGACTGGCCGGCGCGGGACGGGGAGCGCTTCACTGGGCTCGGCGCCCGCCACTGCGAGGTCGTCGACCAGCGCGGCCGCACCGTCCGCCTCGGCGCCGACCGGCGCTACACGGGTCCCGACTGCCCGCCGGACATTCTCGAGCTCGGGGGGGTCCCGCAGGGCGACTACGTCCCGGTGCCCTGGCTGCTCTCGAGCGGCGGCTGGGCCGCCTGGGTCGAGACGTCCGGCCCCGGGCTCGAGGTCGGCCTCGGCGACCGGGTCGCGATCTCGCAGCGGGCCGCGGCCGGGGAGCTCCGCCTCCACCTGATCTGCGACCCGACCCCGGTCGCCCGGCTCCGTCGGTACCTCCGGCTGACCGGGATGCCGGCGCTGCTGCCGGAGTGGGCCTACGGCCACTGGAAGAGCCGCGACGTCTACGAGCACCAGCGCGACGTGCTCGATGACCTCGACGGCTACCGCGAGAACCGGATCCCGCTCGACGCGATCGTCATCGACTCGCCCTGGGAGACCCAGTACAACACCTGGCGCTTCAACCCCCACCAGTTCCCCGACCCGGAGGGCATGATCGCGCGGATGCGAGCCGACGGGGTCCGGACGGTCGTCTGGGTGACCCCGTGGGTGAACGTCGAGTCCGGCGATGGGCAGCGGCCACCCGGGCCGGAGTCGGAGGCGCTCCACCGCGCGCCGGCCTCGAACTATGACGCCGGGGTCGAGGGCGGGCACTTCGTCGGCGAACCCGACGGCAGTCCGCACGTCGGCCGCTGGTGGATGGGCACCGGGTCGATCGTCGACTTCACCTCTCCCGCCGCCCGCCGATGGTGGCGCGAGCAGGCGCGCGAGGTGCTCGAGCTCGGCGTCGAGGGGATCAAGGCCGACGACGGCGAGGGGTATTACCTGCCGCCCGACGCCCGGTTCGCCGACGGTCGCGACGGCGCCGGGGCGGCGTGGGCGTACGGCGAGCTCTACCGGCGAACGATGCAGGAGGCACTCGACGAGGTCCACCCCGGCGCCGGGGTGCTGTTCGGGCGCTCGGGGTGGACCGGCCAGCAGGCGATCGGCGTCACCTGGGGTGGCGACCAGGTGTCGGACTTCTGGTCGCTTCGCACCTTGGTCGTCGCGACGCTGACCGCGGCGGCGAGCGGGTATTCGAACTGGTCGCATGACGTCGGCGGCTATCTCGGACGCCGGCTGGTCGAGCGTTGCCCGCGCGAGCTGCTCCTGCGCTGGATCCAGTTCGGCTGCTTCACGCCGCTGATGCAGGCTCACGGCCGGTTCCCCCAGGAGGCCTGGCGCTATGACGAAACCACGCTTCGCATCTACCGCGACTACGTCCTCCTCCACGAGCGCCTCGTCCCCTACATCCGCGCCGCCGCCGCGACCGCGGCCCGGTCCGGGCTGCCGATCATCCGTCCGCTCGCGCTCACCGACCCCCGCGACCCGGCCGGCTGGACGCTGGCCGACGCCTACGGCTTCGGCCCCTCGCTCTGGGTCGCCCCGGTGCTGGCCGAGGGGGCGAGCGAACGTCGCATCCACCTACCCCGCGGCGAGTGGATCGACTATTGGACCGGGGAGCCGGTGGTCGGCGGACGCGACGCGATCGCCCCGGCGCCGCGGGAGCGGATCCCGGTCTGGATCCGGCGGGGAGCGATCGTCCCCACCTACCCCGCCGAGACGGTGGCGAGCGGCCTCGGCGAGGTTCGTGAGCATGAGCGTCCGCTCGAGGCGACCCTGTGGGGGCGCCCGCGGTCCGGGCTGGCGACGGCGCGCCTCGCCGACGGCACCCGGATCCGCTGGGTCCGAGGCGAGTGGTCGGTCGACCCGGCCGATCGCGAGGTCAGGCTTCGCGAGACGGGATAGGGTCGGTGGACCCGTCCTGCGCGCGGCGGGCCTCGGCGAGCTGGGCGGCGGCCTGGCGGGCCCGGTCCGCCGCCTCGCGCTCGGCCCGCTCGGCCTCGGCGAGGCGCCGCTGGGCCTCAGCCGCGCGTTCGGCGGCGCGTCGGCGCTCGCGCGCCTCGCGGAGCTTTCGGTCCGCCGCGCGCTCGAGTCGCTCCCAGGTCCCGGCGCTCTCCTGCTCGGCCCAGAAGCCGACGAAGCGCTCGAACAGCACCCGGCGGCGAGCCGCGAGGTAGACGGCGAGGGTCTCGAGGCCGCGGTAGGCGGTGCGCCGGGGCGCGCGCGAGGCGAGCTGGGGGTCGAGGTCGGCGGCGCCGGCGGCTCGCCCGCGAACCGCGGCGACATCGCGTGCGCGCAGCTCCGCGCGGTGCGTGTCGACCCGCGGCAGCATCACGTCGCAGTCGTGGACTTCGCCGAGGATCTCCTGGAGATCGCGGGCCCGCCGCCGCGCCGTCTTCGCCGGCCTGCCGAAGAGCTCCTCCGTCGCCTCGAGCACATAGCGGAGCCGCTTCGCGGCGATCCGCATGTCGTGCTGCTCGCGCTCGGCCGCCGGCTCGAGCGCTGCGGGGGCGAACGATCGCAGCTCGTCGACCCGGGTCTTGATGATCCGCGCCGCGTTCTCGACCAGCGGCCCCGCCGGGTCGAGCTTCTTCACCCGCCGCGCCTTCACCGCGCCGCCTCCTGCGCCGCCCGGACGAGGTCGTCGAGCTGCTCGCCGAGTGCCGCCAGCCGCTCCGGGGCGACGAACGCGGCGAGGGCGTCGTTCGCGTCCGCCTGCTCGGCGCGCAGGCGCCCGATCAGGCTCTCGATCCCCGGCCGGTCGGGAGCGCTCATCGCCACCGCCACCTGCTCCATCGCGGCGATGTGGACGTCGCGGTCGCGCCGCTCCCCGAGTGCGTCGGCGAGCCGCTTGACCTCCTTCAGCGTCGCCCGGAAGCGCTTGCGGGGAAAGCACGCTTCGAACACCTCGAGCGCCGCCCGCAGGCGCCTGGTCGCGACCCGCATGTCGTGGACCCGCTCGATGTCCGAGGTATCGAGGACCCCGGCCGCGTGCTCAGTCAGCTCGCGCCCGCGGACGGCGACCACCTTCGCCGCAGCCGCGGCATATGCAAGCTCCTCGCTGAGGCCGTCGATCGGGCGCGCCCGGGCCATCAATCTCCTGCGGCGGCTTTGCCGCCTTACTGCGACTGCCGAGACACTCTGTGTCTCGGCCCAACACCCCGGAGGGTAACGGTGATCCGGGGTCAATCGGGGTTCGGACCCGGGGCTCTGGCTGACGACGGGTGGTCGGGCTGGCGTGCTGCGTTTGGTGGCGTTTCAGCCGTTGATTTACAGGTAGGGGAGCGGAACGCGGCGGTCTTTCGGAGGGTTTGAGTCGCTCGGATGGGCTACGGAGGTCGTGAATCCCCCAACCGCGAGCGTCGGATGCGACGAATGGGGGATCGACGTTGTCATCCAACGTCAATGGGCGTATTCGCAGAGTGCGGACGGCACGAGATGGGGATTGACGACACCCATATGGGCGAGTTCCGGCCAGGCCACGCCCGTCGGCGTCGCCGGGTGGCGCCGGAGGCTTGCGGCCCACGACTGATCCACCCTCCCTGTTACTGCTTGAGGCGCTCCCGGCCACACCCGCGGCCACGGGGGATCGCCGCAGCCGCCGCGGCCGACCGCGCCCCGCGCCCTACGCCGCGAGGGCTTCGTGGCGGGTGTCGTCGGCGCTGCCGTTGAGGAGGTCGAGGATGATGCCCTCGCGGAGGCCGCCCTTTCCGATCTGGAGCGGCTGTCCGAGGAGCTCGGAGAGCTTCTCCAGCAGCAGGACGCCGGCCGGGAGGATCTTCACCCGGCGCGGGTCGAGCTCGAACCGGCGGGCGACGTCGGTGATCGGGTCGCCGCTGAGGACGCGGACGCCGCGCTCGAGCGTCTCGTACTCGAGCAGCGAGCCAACCAGCGACCGCAGCGACGTGGCGCTGCCGCCGACCGCCACCGCCTGCGCCGGGCGCTCGACCTCGATCCCGTCGAAGAAGTCGGCGATGCAGTCGCGCAGGGCGCGGATCTCGGCCGCCGAGGGCGGGTCGTTTACGAGGAACTCGTCGGCGAGGCTGCCGGAGCCGATCTTGAACGAGCGCACCGATCGCACGCCCTCCTCGATCGACCCGATCACGATCTCGGACGAGCCGCCGCCGACGTCGACGACGCCGATGTCGCCGCTGACCGGATGGCCGAGCGTCTTCGTCGCACCGATGAACGCGAGCCGCCCCTCCTCCTCCTCGCTGAGGACGTCGACCTCCGACCCGCAGGCGCGGCTGATCTCGGCGACGATCTCGTCGGTGTTCTTCGCCTCGCGGATCGCGGCGGTGGCGACGATTCGGGTCGCCTCGGCGCCGAGCTCCTGGGCGAGGCGGACCTGGGTCGCGACGACTTCAGCGAGCTCGGCGATCTTCTCCGCCTTGATCTTCCCCTTGCGCTTCGACGATCTGTCGATGCGCGTGTAGGCGCGCTGCTCCATCACCTTGCGGAGCTGGCCCTCCTGTGGCTCCGCGAGGAGGACGCGGGTCGTGTTCGATCCGATGTCGATCGCCGCGCACAGCACCGCCGCCGATGTTGGCACAAACGGCGGATGGGCAAGCGAATTTCGGCCTTCGGTCACAGCCACTTCACAGGTGGTTGACAGATCGTTCACGAGTTCCCCGGGTACAGCGGCCAACGTTGGGGTCGATGCCGGCGAGCGAAGCTCCGACCCGCGAGGCGACCGCGCCCGAGACCGCGCCCGGCTCGATTCGCGGACGTCTCGATGGCCGGCTCGGGCTCAGCGTCCCCAACCAGTGGTGGGCCTCCGCGCCGCTGCTGAAGTCGTACGAAGCCGCCGGCTTCGCCTGGGTCCAGCTCCACTCGCCCCCGGCCTCGGTGCTCCGCGACCCACGCCTGTGCACCGCGCACAGCCGCGCGGCCCGGGCGGCGCTCGAGACCACCGGCCTCGAAGCCCTGATCCACGCCCCCGGCGATCTCCGCGCCGGGACCCCAGCCGGAGATCGGGCGCTCGAGGGCCTGCTCTCGTACGCCGCCGAGGTCGGCGCCTCCCAGGTCGTCTACCACGCGCTCGCGCTCCCCGACGCGCCGCGTAGCGGCGACGCGCAGCGATTCGAGGCCCGGGCGCTCGTCGCACTCGCCGCCGTCGCCGAGCGGCTCGAGCTGACGATCGCGATCGAGAACCTGTGCCCGCTCTACCCCGGGTCCGAGCTGCTCTCGGCGACGCCGGCGACGCTCCGCGACCTCGCGCGGCGGATCGGCTCGGCGGGAATCCGCCTCTGCGCCGATATCGGCCACGCCCACGTCACCGCCGACCTCCGCCACACCTCGGTCGAACGCCTGATCGAGCCGGTGCTCGACTCGGTCTCGGTCTTCCACGTCCACGACAACCTCGGCGCCCGGCGCCGGCGCCGGCCCGAAGCCGAGCGCGGCGTCGACCCGCTGCGCCTCGACCTCCACCTGCCCCCGGGGCGGGGAACGGCTCCGTGGGACCGGCTCGCGCCGCTCCTCGCCGGCCACCGGGCGCCGCTCGTGCTCGAGGTCCACCCGCCGTACCGGCCGCGTGCATCGGCGCTCGCGGCGCGGGCGGCGTCGCTACTCGGCTCCCGCTGAGTGCCGCCGGTATCGTCGAGACGAGGTGAACGAGCCGACCGCCGACATCCCCGAGGTGCTGTTCGTCTGTGTCCACAACGCCGGGCGCAGCCAGATGGCGGCGGCCATGCTCGACAGCTACGTCGACGGCCGCGTCCGCGTCCGCTCGGCCGGCAGCGCGCCCGCCGACGAGGTCAACCCCGATGTGATCGCGGCGATGGACGAGGTCGGCATCGACATCTCGAAGGAGTTCCCGAAGCCGATCACCGACGACGCCGTGCGCGCGGCCGACGTCGTGATCACCATGGGTTGCGGCGACGCCTGCCCGATCTACCCGGGCAAGCGCTACCAGGACTGGGAGCTCGACGACCCGAGCGAGACCGACCTCGAAGGCGTACGTCGGATCCGCGATGAGATCGCAACCCGCGTGCGGTCGCTGGTCGACGAGCTCGTTCCGGAAGTGCGCTAGCGGCTAGTCACCTGAGTCAGAGATCCGCTGGCAGTAGGAGGCGAGGCCGTCGAGGATCTCGTCGGCGGTCCTGTGCCAGACGTAGGGCTTGGGGTCCTGGTTCCAGTTGGTCGTCCAGGCGCTGATGGATGCGACCAGGTCTGGGACCGAGCGGTGGGCCGAGCGTTGGAGCCATTTGGTGGTCAGCTCGGCGAACCAGCGCTCGACCAGGTTGAGCCACGAGCTGTAGGTGGGCGTGAAGTGCAGCGTGAAGCGCGGGTGGCGCTGCAGCCAGCGCTGGATCGCCGGGGTCTTGTGGGTCGAGGAGTTGTCGAGGACGACGTGGACGTCGAGGCGCTCGGGCACCGACTTCTCGATCAGGTTGAGGAAGCGCCGAAACTCCTCGGCTCGGTGCCGCGGGGGGGGTGTCGGCGATCACCTGTCCGGAGGCGACGTCGAGCGCCGCGTAGAGGTTGGTGGTGCCGTGGCGCACGTAGTCGTGGGTGCGGCGCTCCGGCACCCCCGGCATCAACGGGAGCACTGGCGCCGAGCGGTCGAGCGCCTGGATCTGGGACTTCTCGTCGACGCAGAGGACGACCGCGGCGTCGGGCGGGTTGAGGTAGAGCCCGACGATGTCGCGGACCTTGTCGATGAACTGCGGGTCGGGCGAGAGCTTGAAGGCCTCGGTCTGGTGGGGCTTGAGCCCGAAGGCACGCCAGATGCGGCTGACCGCGGTCTGGCTCATTCCCGTGGCGGCCGCCATCGAGCGGGTCGACCAGTGGGTTGAGTTGGGGGGCTGCTCCTCGAGCGTCTTGACGATCACCCGCTCGACGTCGTCATCGCCGATCTTGCGCGGCCGACCGGGGCGCGGCTCGTCGTGCAGCCCGTCGAGGCCGCGGCGCGCGAAGCGGCCGCGCCACTTGCCGACCGTCCCCTTGTTGCAACCCAGTCGGGCCGCGATCTCCTTGCTTTGTTCCCCGTCGGCTGCGGCGAGAACGATCCGGCAGCGCAGCGCCAGCGCCTGCGAGCTCATCGGGCGCCGCGCCCATCGCTCCAGCACCTCTCGCTCTTCGTCAGTGAGCACGACTTCCGCACGAACCGGCATGACCGCCTCCAATCGTCGCCTTTCTTGACGACGACTTCGACGCCGGATCGCCTGTGCCTGCGGACTAACGACTCAGGTGACTAGGCGGTCGCCATCAGCACCAAGGCGATTGCGATCGCGGCGAGCGCCGAGGCGGCGGCGGCGAGCGCGATCGCGGTCCAAGCGACGGCCTGAAGCCTCTTCCCGTCGACGCGGGCGACATCGGCTTCGGCCCATGCGCGAACGGTGATCGACGCCAGCAGCAGGATGCCGAGGCCGCCGCCGGCCGCGAGCCCGATCGCTTCCGCGCCCGAGCCGTCGACGATCGCGCTCATCGCCGGCGAGGCGGCCGAGGATCAGCGCGCGGTGGCGTCGCCCGGGGTCACCACCGGCTCACCTGGGTGCGAGGAGTCCTCGAACTCGCGGAACAGGCCGGTGACGACGAACGCGACCTGCTCGCCGATGTCGACGGCGTTGTCCCCGATCCGCTCGATCGCCCGGGCGACGAGGATCATCGTCATCGCCCACTCGCGACGATCGTGGTCATCGCCGATCTCGAGCGCGATCTGGAAGATCTCGCGGTTCAGGTCGTCGACCACGTCGTCCTGGCGGACGAGGTCGCGGGCGAGCTCGACGTTGCGCTCGGAGAACGCCCGCTTCGCCTGTGAGACGAGGGCGCCGGCCTGCTTGCCCATCGTCACGATGTCGCCGAGGATCCGCT
>DATHVI010000181.1:0-6289 GCA_035461385.1 Solirubrobacterales bacterium | reverse complement strand
ATCCAGGCCCGCCCCCCGATCCGCCGCGTCGGGGCGAAGAAGAAGCGGGTCTCCTATCGCGTGCGGGCGACCAACATCGGCGACGCTCCGACCGGCGCGCTCCGGCTCTGCGCGAAGGCGCCGCGCAAGCGCGTGCAGGTGGTCGGCGCATCCTGCCGCCTGCCCCCGGGCCTCGACCCCGGCGGATCGGCGCAGCAGCCGTTCAAGCTCAAGCTCAAGCGCAAGGCGCGCGGCAAGGCGACTCGGATCCGCTTCACCGCCCAGGGCGCCGGCTTCGCGAGCCGGAGCGCCGGGGTGCGGTTGCGGGTCCGGCGCTAGCTGCCGGCCCGGCGCGATCGGCCCGGAACCGTCACCGGCGCCGCGGGAAGAATCTAGACTTGCCCCATGGAGGTCACGACCGTCCGGCCGGGCTATGAGCTCTGGCGGCCGAATCGGCAGAAGGCCGAGTCGAGGATGACCAAGGCCCTGGTCGCGCTTGTGCTCCTGATCAGCGCCGGGCTGATCGCGGTGATCACCTTCGGCGGTTGGGAGCGCCTCCAGGGGTCGGCGGTGATCGCGATGTCGCTGCTGTGGGCGGGGCTCTACGTGCTGTTCGCGTACCTGGTCGCGCGCTGGAACCGGGGAGTGCTCCCGGTCGCGTCGGCGCTCGCGGTCGTGCTCGCGATCTTCGCCGCGGTCGCCGCGCCGGCGTGGTTCGACCGGGGACGTGACGGGCTCAGCTCGCCGGCGCTCCCCGAGGACCTGCTCGGGCTGTTGACGCTCGTCCTCGTCCCCGTCCAGCTCCTGCTCGTGATCGTCGCGATGGTCGCGTTCAACCAGAACTGGCACGTCGAGGAGGAGCGGCCGGTCGGTGGCACGCCGCTCGCCGGCGAGGGCGAGGACGGAGCACCCGGCGACGACCTTCCCCAGCCCCAGGCGAGCTAGACGGAGGCTAGAAGAGCGCCCCTTGCTGCTCCTCGCGCGGCGCGATCAGGTCGGGCCCGTCGCGGCGGACGTCGTTGACCGCATCGGCGACCTCGCGCAGCACCAGCGCGTCGTCGGCGGCGGAGGCGAGCAGCGCCCGGAGCTCGTCGACGCCGGTGTCGGGATCGATCCACGCCGCTTCGGCGTCGGGCGGGAGCATCGCGGGCATCCGGTCGTGGATCGGACGGATCAGCTCGTTCGGCGCGCAGGTGACGATCGCGCAGCTGTGGAGGACCTCGTCGGAGTCGCGGCGCCGGAGCTCGGCCCAGATCCCGGCGAACGCGAACAGGTCGCCGTCCGGACGGCTGATCCACAGCGGGACCTTGCCGTTCTCGTCCGAGCGCCACTCGTAGAAGCCGTCGGCTGGGATCAGGCAGCGGCGCTCGCGAAACGACTCCGCGAACGCCGGCTGGCGCTCGAGCGACTCGGCGCGGGCGTTGATCAGCGGACGGCCCGAGCGCTTCTCGGCCCAGCGCCCCGGAACGAGGCCCCACCGCAGGCGCCCAAGGTCCCGGCCGCCGTCGGCGCGCCGGCGCACGGCGAGGACCGGGTCAGTCGGGGCGATGTTGAACCGCGGCTCCTCGTCGGCGGCGATCTCGGCCGACTCGGTGATCTGGAACCGGGCCCGAAGCTGCGCCGGGTCGGGGTTGCTGAGCGTGTAGCGGCCGCACATCCCGCTTCGAGGCTAGCCAAGCGCGCGGATCTCGCGCTCGACTCGTCAGAATGGAGTCGGCCAGCGGCGGTGGTGCAACTGGTTGACACGCGGCGCTCAAAACGCCGTGCCCGCAAGGGCATGTGGGTTCGAGTCCCACCCGCCGCACTCAGGCTCGTTGAGAGCTACCCGACGATAATCCCCGCGGCGTGGACTCCGACGGGCGCATCGAGCTGATCCGCGGGCTGTGCTCGTTCGATGGGCGGCGCGCCGGCACCGACGCCGAGCGCCGGGCGGCGAACTGGCTCGCCAAGCGGCTCCGCGCTCAGGGCCGGCGGGCCGAGGTCGAGCCGACCTACGTCCATCCGCAATACGGGCTCGTCCACGCGGTCCACTGCGCGCTCGGCTTCGCCGGCAGCCTGCTCGCCGTCGCGGTGCCGGTCGCCGGCTTCGTGCTCGTGCTCGCCGCGGCGACGTCGATGTACCTCGACCTCAACGGTCGCCTCCACCTGGTCCGGTCGCTGTTCTTCCGCCGCGCCTCCCAGAACGTCGTCTCCCCCGGTCCCCGCCCCGAAGCCCCCCTCCGCCTCGTGCTCTGCGCGCACTACGACGCGGCGCGCACCGGAGCCGCCTTCGCCCCCCGCAAGGCAAGCGCCGCTCGACTGCTCGCGCGCCGCCTGCCGGTGCCGGTCGGCGCGTTCCGGGTCCTGTTCTGGTCGCTCGCCCTGCTCGTGCCGCTGCTCGGCGCCCGGGTGGCCGGGGCCGACTTCGCGGCGCTCGGGATCGTCCAGCTCGTGCCGACGATCATCCTCCTCGTCGGCGCCTTCGCGCTCGCCGAGATCGAGCTCTCGCCGATCGTGCCCGGCGCCAACGACAACGCCTCCGGCGTCGCGACCGTGCTCTCGCTGGCCGACGAGCTCGACCGCGAACCGCCGCAGAGCCTCGACGTATGGGTCCTGCTCACCGGCGCCGAGGAGTGTCTCCAGGAGGGCATGCGCGCCTACCTGCGCGCCCACCGCCGCGAGCTCGACCGCGAGCGAATCGCGTTCCTCTGCATCGATGCGGTCGGCTTCGGCGATGTCCGCTACGAGACGTCCGCGGGGTGGGCCGTGAGCTATTACCTCGACCGCGGCCTCATCTCCCTCGCCGATGCGGTAGCCGCCGCCGACCGCGACGCCGACGACCGCTACCGCGCCGGCCCGGTCGCCCGCGGGACCGCCGGCGACTCGCTTCCGCCGCGGCTTCGCCGCTATCGCTCGCTCGGGATCGGCTGCGCCGGGGAGGATGGCAACGTCCCCGATCGGCGCCTCCCCTCGGACACGTCCGACCGGATCGACCCCTCGGCGGTCGAGCGTGCGCATGGGTTCGCGCTCGACCTGATCCGGCTGCTCGATCGCGATGCCACCCGGCGGGCGTCAGCGGGGGCGCCCGCCGGCCCGAGCCGGTGATACAAAGACCGCGGTGCCCGAGGAGAAGGCAGGAACCGAGCGCGGGGAGCTGCTGTGGACGCCGTCGGCGGCGAGCGTCGAGCACTCGCACCTGACCGCCTACATGCGCTGGCTCGCCGCCGAGCGCGAGATCGAGACCGGCGGCGACTACCACGCTCTCTGGCGCTGGTCGGTCGAGCAGATCGAGGACTTCTGGGAGTCGATCTGGGACTACTTCGAGCTCCGCGCGTCGAAGCCGTACGAGCGCGTTCTCGCCGAGCGCACGATGCCCGGCGCGAGGTGGTTCGAGGGCGCGGAGCTCAACGTCGCCGAGAACCTGCTCGCCGGCAAGCCGGCCGAGCGCACTGCGATCGTCCACGCGTCGGAGCTGCGCGAGCTCGGCGAGCTCGACTGGAGCGAGCTCGGTGACCAGATCGCCAGCGTCGCCGCCGGGCTGCGAGAGCTCGGAGTCGGGCCCGGCGATCGAGTCGCCGCCTACATGCCGAACATCCCCGAGACGATCGTCGCCTTCTGCGCGACGGCGTCGATCGGCGCGATCTGGTCGAGCTGCTCGCCGGACTTCGGGCCCGGCTCGGTCGTCGACCGGTTCTCCCAGATCGAGCCGAAGGTGCTGCTCTGCGTCGACGGCTACAGCTACGGCGGTCGGCACTTCGACCGCACCGAGGTGATCGCCGGCATCCTCGCCGACCTACCGACCGTCGAGCGAACGGTGGTCCTCCCCTACCTCGATCGCGACCGGGCGATCGGCGCGCTCCGCGACCCGCTCACCTGGGACGAGCTGCTCGCGAGCGGCGCCGGCGCCGGCCTCGACTTCGAGCAGGTCCCGTTCGACCACCCGCTCTGGGTGCTCTACTCGTCCGGGACGACCGGCCTGCCGAAGGCGATCGTCCACGGCCACGGCGGGATCCTGCTCGAGCTGGCGAAGAAGCTCCACCTGCACGTCGACGCCCACGAGGGCGACCGGATCTTCTGGTTCACGACCACCGGCTGGATGATGTGGAACTTCCTCGTCGGCGGCCTGCTCACGGACGCGACGATCGTCCTTTACGACGGCAGCCCCGGCCATCCCGACACCGGCGTCCTCTGGGATCTCGCCGCAGACGCCGGGATCACCACCTTCGGCACCAGCGCGAGCTACGTCGCCGCCTGCATCAAGGCCGGGGTCGAGCCCGCGTCCGGCCGCGACCTCTCGCGGCTTCGCGCCGTTGGGTCGACGGGCTCGCCGCTTGCACCCGAGGGCTTCCAGTGGATCTACGACCACGTCGGCGCCGACACCTGGTTGTTCTCGACCTCCGGCGGAACCGACGTCTGCACCGCGTTCGTCGGCGGCGTGCCCACCCTGCCGGTCTACCGCGGCGAGCTCCAGGGCCGATCGCTCGGCGCGGCGATCGAGGCCTGGGACGAGGAGGGCAACCCGGTGATCGACGAGGTCGGCGAGCTGGTGATCACCGAGCCGATGCCCTCGATGCCGCTCTTCCTCTGGGGCGACGAGGACGGCTCGCGCTACCGCGCGAGCTACTTCGAGCACTACCCGGGCGTCTGGCGCCACGGCGACTGGATCGAGATCACGTCGCGCGGCACCGCGGTGATCTACGGCCGCTCGGACTCGACGATCAACCGCCTGGGCGTGCGGATGGGGACGAGCGAGATCTACCGTGCCGTGCAGGAGATCGACGCGATCCTCGACGCGCTCGTGATCGACATCCCGAAGCCCGGCACCGAGGGCTGGATGCCGCTGTTCGTCGTCCTCCGCGAGGGCGCCGAGCTCGACCCGGAGCTCGTCGCCGAGATCAGGCGCCGGGTCCGCGAGCGCTGCTCGCCGCGCCACGTCCCCGACGCCCTCTACCGGATCGAAGCGGTCCCGCGCACGCTCTCGGGCAAGGCGCTCGAGGTGCCGGTGAAGCGGATCCTCACCGGCACGCCGCCCGAGCAGGCGGCGTCGAAGGACTCGCTCGCAAACCCCGAGGCGCTCGACTGGTTCGTCGAGCTCGCCGCGGAGCTCGAGCGCTCCGATTCGCGGCCCTGATCAGCGGCCGGTGGCGAGGCCGAGCCGCGCCGCCCGCTCGCGGGCCTTCGCCACGACCTCGTCGGCGCCGGCGACGGCCCCGCCGCGCAGCAGCTCGCGGCCGCCGACCACGGTGGTGTCGACGACCGACCCCGATGCCGCGTAGACCAGCCCGGCCTCGAGCTCGCCGAGGCTGAGCTCGGGGGAGCCGCCGCGGACGAGCAGGAAGGTCTCGTCCCCGGGCGGCGCCCCGCGCTCGGCGATCAGCGGCGAGCGACGGCCGGTCGCGACCTCCCACGCCTCGTGCGCCGTCACCGCCGCCGGGTCGCCGGCGGCGTGCTTCTGGATCAGCGCGAAGGCCTTGACGTCGGCGAGCAGGTCGAGCGAGTTGTTCGATCCGGCGCCGTCGGTGCCGAGACCGAGGTTGACCCCGTGCCTGCGGGCGACCCGATACGGGAACACGGCCCCGACTCCCAGCTTCATGTTCGCGACCGGGTTCGTCACCACAGTCGCCCCCCGCTCGGCGACCAGCTCGAGCTCGGCCTCGTCGAGCCAGACGCCGTGCGCGAGCACCGTCCGGGGCCCGAGCAGCCCGACGCGGTCGAGGTAGGCGGCGGGCCGCACGCCGCGCTCGGCGACGCAGCGCTCGACCTCGCCCGCGGTCTCGGAGAGGTGGATCTGGACCGGCAGGGCGCGCTCGGCGGCGGTCTCCGCGATCCAGCGGAGCGACTCCTCGCTGACCGTGTAGATCGCGTGGGGAGCGAGCGACGGGATCGCCGCTCCGCCGCCCTCGGCGGCGATCTCGTCGAGGCTTCGCAGCGCCGCCTCGCGCAGCGCCGGCGCCGCAGTCGCATCCCCGCCGTCGATCAGCGGCGCGCCGACGATCGCCCGCAGCCCGGCGTCGCGCACGGCGCGGGCGACGGCCCCGGGGTGCCAGTACATGTCCCAGAAGCGCACCGTGCCGCTGCGGATCATCTCGACGCACGCGAGCCGGGTGCCCCAGTACACGTCGTTGGCGGTGAGGAGGGCCTCGACCGGCCAGATCCGGGTCTCCAGCCACTCCATGAGCGGCAGGTCGTCGCCGTAGCCCCGGAACAGCGTCATCGCCGCGTGCGTGTGCCCGTTCACCAGGCCGGGCACGACCGCGAGCCCGTCACCCGACACCACCTCGTCGCCCGGACGTGCCTCGACGTCGGGCCCGAGCGAGACGATGCGGCCCTG
>DATHVI010000180.1:0-42888 GCA_035461385.1 Solirubrobacterales bacterium | reverse complement strand
GAGCCCGGCGGGGAGGTCGAGCGGGCGCTCGAGGCGCAGCGGGGCCGGGATCTGCTCGAACAGGGCGTCGATCGAGGTGACGCCGATCGCGGCGAGCATCGCCGCCCGGTCGTCGTCGGTGGCGGGGGTGTAGCGGGTCATTGTCGATCCACTGATTCGAGACTGACTGATTCGGAGACTGATATATTAGTACGCCCACTAGCGGCAAGATTGTCGCGAGTGAGGGAGCGCCCACCCCACCATGGGTCAGTCACCGGATCAGCCGTGGCCCCGAGCACACCGGGCTGACGATCGAAGGCCTCAAGACGAGCGGATATCCGGTAGCACTCCTGGATGGCAATGTGCGACGAGCGGCGCGAGTCGAGCGGCTGAGCACGATCCGACCAGGATGAGCGCGATGCCGGTCCACACCTTCTCGATCGTCGCCTGCGACCTCGAACGCGGCGAGTGGGGCGTCGCGGTCGCCTCCCGATTCTTGGCCGTGGGCGCGCTCTGCGCCTGGGCCCAGGCGGAGGTGGGAGCGGTCGCGACCCAATCGTGGATCAAGGCGTCCCACGGGGAGCACGGGCTGGGGTTGATGTCGGAGGGCCTCTCCGCTCCGGAGGCGCTCGAGCGCCTGCTCGCGGCCGACGAGGGCGAGGCTCAGCGACAGCTCGCCCTCATCGATCGGGAGGGGCGCACCGCGACCCATACCGGTGACCGGTGCATCGGGTGGGCCGGCGACCGCACCGGCGAGGGCTACGCGGTCCAGGGCAACATGCTCGCATCCGGGGAGACGATCACCGCCCTCGCCGAGACGTTCGAGTCGACTCCGGAGCTTTCGCTTGGCGATCGCTTGATGCGCGCCCTCGCGGCAGGCGACGCCGCCGGCGGGGACCGGAGGGGCAAGCAGGCCGCGGCGCTGCTGGTGGTCGGCGCCGGCCGGGGCTACGGCGGCGCCGACATCGCCGTCGATCTCCGTGTCGACGACCACCCCGAGCCCGTCGCCGAGCTCGAGCGGCTGTTCGAGCTCCACGAGCTCTACTTCGGCTCGACGCCCGAGGATCGGTGGATCCCGGTTGACGACGGCCTGCGGGGCGAGCTCGTCGACCGCTTGGGGGCGCTGGGTCATGCGAGCGGAGACCTCGCGGCCGATCTCGAGACGTGGGCGGGAATCGTCAATCTGGAAGAGCGAGTCCGGGGGGCGGATCGAATCGATCCGGTCGTCCTCGACTACTTGCGGGGAGAGGGTGAGGAAGCGAGCTACGAGCTGGAGGAGGAGGCACGGCGTGGACCGGGGACCTGAAAGCGACGTCGCGGAGATCCGCCGCGTGCACCGGCAGTGGTGGGCGTCGAACCGCGGCCTCGATGTCGAGCGGATGCGCGAGTGCTTCGCGCCCGACTACCTGATGTGGAACCTCAACGGGCATCCCTACTACAGCCTCGCGGAGAAGGAGCACCTCTTCCGCCACTACAAGCAGCACATGGTCCCGACCGAGCCGCCGGAGCTCTGGGACATCAGGGTCGTCGTCGACGGCGACATGGCCTACCTGACGGCCGAGGGCATCCTGCCGGTGGTGATCGCCTCCAGCGAGGGGTCCGGCTCGGCGATCATGGATGCGGCGGCACCGCATTACGAGCGCCGCGGCGACACGGTCCGGTTCCGGTTCCGCGAGACGTCGGTGTTCCGCCGCGACGACGGGCGCGGCGGCCGTGAGTGGAAGATCTGGCACTTTCACTGCTCGCCGCTCGCCCCGGAGGACGAGCCCCGGCCGGGATTCGGCGACACCGCGACCGAACGCGGCCCGCGGGGTCCGATCGTGACGATGGACGCCCCCGAGTAGTCCGCGCGTCCCGGGTTCGCGAGCCGAAGCACGGAGCACGTTCCGCAGAGCACGGAGCGCCTTCCGCCCCGGCCCTTCCGCCCAGTGGTTGACACGGCGGCGGAAAGGAGATATGACTGTCGTCAGACGTAGGAGGTCCGACCAGTGTCGTGGGTTGGCCGCCGGATGCGGCGGCGCGAGGATGGAGAGTTGCTGACCGGCCAGGGCCGGTTCGTGGGCGATCTCAGTCGTCCTGGGATGGCCCACGCGGCCTTCCTGCGGAGTCCATTCCCGAACGCCCGGATCGACTCGATCGACGTCTCGGCGGCGACCGCGATGCCCGGTGTCCACGCGGTGCTCACCGGCGACGACCTCCCCGCCGACCTCGCCCCGCAGCCGAACACGCACCTGTTCGGGGAGCGCGAGACTCCCTACTACGCGCTCGCCCGCGGGCGCGTCCGCTACACCGGCGAGCCGGTCGCGGTCGTCGTCGCCGACTCGCCTTACATCGCCGAGGACGCCCGTGACGAGATCGTCGTCGACTGGGAACCGCTGCCATCCGTCGGAGACGTCGATCGCGCCCTCGACGACGGTGCGCCGGTCGTCTACGACGATCTCGACTGGCCCGACAACGTCTGCGCGACGTTCGAGAAGGAGATCGGCGATGTCGACCGGGCGTTCGAGGAGGCCGACCTCGTCGTCACCGAGCGGTACCGGATCCAACGTCAGTTCGCGTGCTCGCTCGAAACCCGAGGCGTCCTCGCCGAGTGGGACGCCAACGTCAACGAGCTCACCCTCTGGACGTCGTCCCAGATCCTTCACATCGCCCGCGACCTGCTCGCGCAGGTGCTGGGGCTGCCCGAGCATCGGATCCGCGTCCTGGTCCCGCGGATCGGCGGCGGGTTCGGAGCCAAGTTCCACTTCTATCCGGAGGAGACCGCGATCGCGCTCGCCGCCCGCGCGTCGGGCCGACCGGTGCGCTGGGTCGAGGACCGGATGGAGTCGTTCCTGGCGACCGTGCATGCGCGCGAGCAGCGGGCCGAGATCAGCATGGCGGCGCTCGCCGACGGGACGATCACGGGCGTGAAGGGGGAGATCGTCGGCGACATGGGGGCGGCGATGCACACCGTCGGCTACGGCCCGCTCTGGCTGACGTCGGTGATGCTGACCAACGTCTACGAGATCCCCAGCGCGCGGGTGCGCGCTCGAGCGGTGGTCACGAACAAGACACCGCTCGGCTCCTATCGGGGCTGGGGGCAGCCGCAGGCGAACTTCATCGTCGAGCGCACCGTCGACCGGCTCGCCCGGGAGCTCGGGATCGAGCGCGAGGACCTGCGGCGGCGCAACTTCATTCCGCCCGAGCGGCTGCCGCGCAAGAGCCTCCATCACACGCTCGACAGCGGCGACTACCGTGCCTGCCTCGACCGCGCGCTCGAGCTTCTCGCCGAGCGCGGCTGGCGGCAGCGCCAGGCGGAGCTCCGGGCGAGCGGCCGTTACGTCGGGATCGGGATCTCCTTCTACACCGAGAACTCCGCCCTCGGCCCGTCGCGGATGCTCAACGAGGGCGGCGTCCAGCAGGGCGGCTACGACATCGCCCGCGTCCGGGTCGAGCCCGGAGGCGAGGTGACGGTCTACACGGGGATCTGCGAGATGGGTCAGGGGATCACGAATGCGCTCGCGCAGATCTGCGCCGACACCCTCGGGATCGACCCGGATCAGATCACCGTCGTCACCGGCGACACTAGCCAGGTCCCGTACACCGGCTACGGAACCGGCGCCAGCCGCGGCGCCGCCGTAGGCGGGGCGGCGGTGGCGAGGGCGGCGACGGCGGTTCGCGCGAAGGTGCTGCGGATCGCCGCGCACATGCTCGAGGCCAACGAGCACGACCTGGTGATCGAGTCCGGCAGGATCCACGTCAAGGGGGCGCCGGAGCCGGCGGTGACGATGGCGGACGTCGGACGCGCCGCCTACATCCGGGCGATCGAGCTCCCGGAGGGCGAGGACCCGGGGATCGAGGAGATCCGGGCCTTCGATCCGCCGCAGTTCGCCTGGCCCTACGGAGCGAACATCGTCGTCGCCGAGGTCGACGTCGAAACCGGGGAGGTGTCGCTGCTCGACTACATCTACGTCCACGACTGCGGGACGATCATCAACCCGACGATCGTCGAGGGGCAGATCCAGGGCGGCGTCGCGCAGGGGATCGGCGCCGCGCTGTTCGAGTCGCTGCCCTACGACGAGGCGGGCCAGCCCCTGTTCGCGACCTTCATGCAATACGTCCTCCCGACCGCCGCCGAGCTTCCGAGCGTCGTGATCGAGCACCAGCACACGCCCTCCCCCAACATCCCGGGCGGCATGAAGGGGGTCGGCGAGGCCGGCGCGATCGGCTCGCCGGCGGCGGTCGTCGCGGCGATCGAGGACGCGCTCTCGCCGTTCGCCGTCCGGATCAACGCGACCCCCGTCACCCCCGCGACGATCCTCGAGTTGATCGCCGACGCCGCCGCGCAGCGGCGCGAGAAGGTGGTCGCGGGCGCGTGAAGCCGCCGCGATTCGAGTACTCGGCTCCGACCTCGGTCGACGAGGCGCTCGAGATCCTCGGTCGCGAGGAGGACGCGACGCCGATCGCCGGCGGTCAGAGCCTCGTCCCGCTGCTCAACATGCGGATGGCGAAGCCGAGCGTCATCGTCGACCTCAACGGCGTCGAGGGCCTCGACGCGGTCGAAGCCGACGACGGGCGGGTGCGGATCGGCGCGATGGTCCGCCAGCGGCGACTCGAGACGGACGCCGAGCTCCGCGCGCGGGTCCCGCTGCTGTTCGATGCGGCTCGCCACATCGCCCACGTCGCGATCCGCACCCGCGGCACGGTCGGCGGAAGCCTCGCCCACGCCGATCCTGCCGCCGAGCTCCCCGCGGCCGTGGCCGCTCTGGACGGCCGGCTCGTCGTCCGCGGCCCGGACGGGGAGCGGGCGGTGGCGGCGACCGATTTCTTCCTCGGGCCGCTGATGTCGGCGCTCGACCACGGCGAGCTGCTGGTCGCGGTCGAGGTCGACCCCTCGCCCCCCGGCACGGGATCCGCGTTCCTCGAGGTCGCGCGGACGCACGGCGCGTTCGCCCTCACCGCCGCCGGGGCAACGGTGCGGCTCGGAGCCGACGGCGCGATTGCGGCCGCCGGACTCGGCCTGACCGGGGTGGGGTCGATTCCTTACGTGCCCGAGTGGCTCGACGAGGTGGTTGTGGGGGAGGCCCCGGACGCGTCGCTGTTCGAACGGGTCGGCGCCCGCGTCGGGACCGAGATCAAGCCGTACGACGACATCCACGGGAGCGCCGACTACCGCCGGCGAGCGGCGAGCGTCCTCACCGCTCGTGCGCTCGCCGCCGCCGCGGAGCGCAGCCGGAACGAGGTCGCATGAACCGCCGGGTGAAGATGATCGTGAATGGCCGGCCGTTCGAGTTGGAGGCCGAGCCGCGGCGCCTGCTCGCCGACTTCCTGCGCGAGGACGCAAGCCTCTACGGGACGCACCTCGGATGCGAGCACGGCGTCTGCGGAGCCTGCACGGTGCTCGTCGACGGGGAGCCGGTGCGGTCGTGCCTGATGCTCGCCGTTCAGGCGGATGGCGCCGAAGTCGAGACGGTCGAGGGCCTCGCCGACGACGGGAACCTGCACCCTCTGCAGCAGGCGTTCAGCGATCACCACGCGCTGCAGTGCGGGTTCTGCACCCCCGGGTTCCTGCTCACGGCCCTGTACCTCCTCCGCGAGCGCCCCGACCTCGACGACGAGGCCGAGATTCGCGAGGCGCTCTCCGGGAACCTCTGCCGGTGCACGGGCTACAAGAACATCGTCGATGCGGTCCGCGACGCGGCCGGCCGGATGCGAGAGATACGAGCGACCGAGGAGGGCTGAGATGGCGATCCTGCACGCCGGCATCGCGACGTTTCTGGGGGCTCCGCCGGTCGCCACCGAGCGGAGCGCGATCGAGGCCGAGGAGGCGACCGCCGCGGTGCTCGGCCTGCCTTACGACAGCACCACCGTCACCCGCCCCGGGGCGAGCCACGGACCGCGGGCGATCCGCGACGCCTCGTCGCACTACTCGTTCGGCGGCGGGTACCACTCGGACTACGACGTCACGATCTCCGACCACCTGAAGCTGGTCGACTGCGGCGACGTCGACGGATCCCCGGGGCGCGCCGAGGAGACCTACGCCCGCGCCGAGCGGGCCCTCGACGAGATCTACGCCGCCGGCTGCTTCCCGGTCCTGCTCGGCGGCGATCACGGGACCACGATCCCGGGCGCGCGAGCTCTGTCCCGGCAGGTCAGCGGGCGGATGGGGTTCGTCATGTTCGACACTCATCTCGACACCGCGCCGGAGATCGACGGTGAGCCGCTGTCGCATTGCTGCCCGGCCCATCGCGTCCTCGACCTGCCGAACGTCGAGGGGTCGAACATGGTGATCATCGGCGCGCACGGAGCCGCGAACCCGAAGCTCGAGCTCGACGTCGCGGCGGAGAACGGGATCCACGTCTTCACCGTCCGCGACATCGACCGGCTCGGAATCGAGGCCGTCGCTCGGCGGGCGCTCGAGCTCGCCTGCGAGGGGACCGACGGGCTCTACCTCTCGATCGACATCGACGTGCTCGACGGGGCCTATGCCTGGGGGACCTGCGGCCCTGAGATCGGCGGGATGACCGGCCGCGAGCTCGTCAAGGCGCTCGAGATCGTCGCCTCCGGGCCGGTTCTGGCGGTCGACTGCGTCGAGATCGCACCGTTCCTCGACCCGTCCGGGTTCACCGCTCGGGTCGGGGCCCGGGCCGCCATCGACGTCCTCGCCGCGCGGGCGTGCCGACTTCGCGACCAGAGCGCCGGCCCATCCGGAGGCGACGGGCGATGAGCGCGAGGGTCGCCGGCGGCCGCGCTGATCGCCGCAAGCGCTCGCGCACGCGCGCCGCGGTGGTCGAGCTCGAGCCGGTCCGCCCGCTCGCCTTGAAGGAGCGCGTGATCAGCCAGCTGACGCGGCTGATCGAGGATGGCGACCTCCACCCGGGCGACCAGCTCCCGAGCGAGCGCGAGCTGAGCGAGGAGCTCCAGGTGAGCCGGGGGACGGTCCGTGAGGCGGTCCAGTTCCTGCAGGCGGTCGGCCTGGTCGAGATTCGCCACGGCGCCGGCACCTTCGTCCGCCTCGCCGCCGATCCCGGCAAGCTTCGAGGCGAGTGGCGCGAGTGGACGATCCGCCACTCCGAGCGGATCCGCGACCTGCTCGAGATCCGCAGGGGCCTCGAGCCGTTCGCCGCCGAGCTCGCCGCGGAACGAGTGCAGCCGGAGGACCTCGAGGCGATGGAGGACGCGCTCGCGCAGATGGAGCCGGTGGTGAGCCGCCCGAACGTCACCGCGCTCGTCCAGGCCGACGCCGCGTTCCACCATGCCGTCTGCGCGGCGTCCGGAAATCCCGCGCTGACCGAGTTCGCGGATGCGCTCGGCGAGCAACTGATGCGCGAGCGGGGGGCGACCTGGGACCTGCCCGACCGTCCCAAGCGCTCGCTGGCAGAGCACCGCGCGATCTATGAAGCGATTCGGGACCGAGACCCGAAGCTGGCGCGCGACAGCGTGCTCCAGCACCTGACCAGCGTCGAGCGCGACCTCGAGCGGTCGCTGCTCGAGCCCAACGACGACAAGCGAGGTTGACGCAGATGGCCGATTCAAGCCCGAACGAGCCCTACATCGACCCGAGCTGCACGGCGCTGCTCGTGATCGACATGCAGAAGGGATTCTGCGATCCCGAGAGTCAGATGGAGAAGGCGGGGATCGGGACCGAGAACCAGCGCGCGATCCTCCCCGACGTTCTGAAGCTCGTCGACCTGGCTCGCGAGCTCGAGATCCCGGTGCTCTGGTCGCAGCAGATCCACTACCCCGGTGACGTCACCCGGCGCCGCCGGCGGATCCCGTCGCACATCGACAAGCAGCACTGGGCGCCGTGCCTGCGCGGGACGTGGGAGGTCGACTTCGTCGACGAAGTCGCCGAGGCGATCCGCCCCGAGGACCTGATCGTCGAGAAGCATCGGGCCTCGGTGTTCTTCGAGACGACGCTCGACACGAAGCTGCGAATGCTCGGCGCCGAGCAGATCATCATCTCCGGCTGCAACACGGACTTCTGCGTCGAGACGACGATCCGCGACGGCTACTACCGCGACATGGACGTGATCGTCGTCAGCGACTGCGTCGCCGGTCCGCGGAAGCACTTCCACGACGACACGCTGGCGAAGGTCGAGACCTACTTCGGCGCCGTCGTCGCCCTCGACGACCTCCCGGCGGCGATCATCCCCGGCCGCCGCGGCGTCGCCGCAACCCTCGCGGAGGCGCCGGTATGACCGCCACCGCCGCGCCGGTCGATGTCGGGCTGCGGCTCGACCCGGCGACGTTCGAGATCGTCAGCCATCGGCTGTGGTACATCAACGACGAGGGCGCGCTGACGATCAGCCGGCTGTCGGGATCACCGGTCGCGACGGAGGTGTTCGACATGAACGCCGGGCTGATGACCGCCGGGGGCGACCTCGTCTACATCGACAACTTCATCTGCGCGCAGGCGACCACGCTCTCGCCGCTGGTCAAGGAGCTGCTCTCCGAGTACTCGGAGAGCCCCGGCTTCGGGCCGGAGGACATCTTCCTCTGCAACGACCCCTACGTCTCGGTCTGTCACCAGAACTGCGTCGGCGTCGCCGGTCCGATCTTCGCCGACGATGAGCTCGTCGCCTGGGCGGGGGCGTCCCTGCACGCGATCGACGTCGGCGGGCCGACCGCGGGACAGGTCCAGGTCGATGCGGCCGACATCTACGGGGAGCAGCCGCTGATCGGGCCGATCAAGGTCTTCGAGGACGGCCGGTTCCGCAAGGACGTCGAGCGGACCTACCTGCGCAACTCGCGCCTGCCCGAGCTGCTCGGGCTCGATCTGCGCGCGAAGACGGCCGCGGTCCAGGTGATCCGCCGGCGGTTGCTCGAGGCTTTCGACGAGTTCGGGCGCGAGACCGTCCTCGAGGCGATGGAGGACGTCATCGACTACACGGAGCGGCGGCTCCGCGCCCGGATCGGCGAGCTGCCCGACGGCACCTGGCGCCATCGCGGCTACATCGAGTTCGGCGACGAGATCTACGACTGCCACGTCGTCCTGACCAAGGAGGGCGAGGAGCTGCGGTTCGACTTCTCCGAGTCGGCCGACCAGGCCCCGGCGGTGATCAACTGCGCCTACCCGGGCCTCGTGGGCGGGGTCCTCGCGGCGGTGATGGTGTACCTCTGCTGGGACATGCCGTGGTCGCCGGCGGGTGTCCTGCGGACGCTCGAGATCGAGTCGCGACCCGGGACGATCGTCCACGCCGAGCACCCGGCCGGCGTCTCGAAGTCGACGACGACGGCGATCTGGGAGGTCCGCAACCTCGCCAGCATCACGGTCGCGAAGATGCTCGCGGCGAGCGAGCGCCACCGCGACCGGGCGATGGCCGGCTGGCAGGGGGTGAAAGCGCTCGAGGAGCTCTTCGGCGAGGAGCCGGGCGGCGAGCGCTTCGGCGGCCCGCTGCTCGACGGGATGGCCGGAGGCGGGGGCGCGATGCCGGGCCGCGACGGGATCGACACCGGAGGGCACACGAGCTCGCTGCGGGCGACGATCGCGAACGTCGAAAGCTACGAGCTCCGCTACCCGATCCTCTACCTGTACCGGCGCCAGACGCCCGACTCCGGCGGCCCGGGAGCGTTCCGCGGCGGCGCCGGGATCAGCCTCATGTACACGGCGCACGGGGTCGACGAGATCGCGACGAAGATCCTGCACACGTTCGGCGTCGAGCAGCCGGAGTCGCCGGGCCTCTGCGGCGGGTACCCCTCGACCACGAACCAGTTCGCGATCGTCCGCGACTCCGACGTCCGCGAGCGCTTCGCTGCCGGCGAGGTCCCGCAGGTGCTGACCGAGCTCGCCGGCGAGTTCGAGGTCCACGGCGCGTACTCGGTGACCTCGATGCGGCCGGGAGACGTCTACCGGGCGGTGTCGATGGGCGGCGGCGGCTACGGCGACCCGCTCGACCGAGATCCTGAGCTCGTCGCGCGCGATGTCGAGCGCCGGCTCGTCACCCCGGTGTGGGCGGAGCGGACCTGGGGCGTGGTGCTGACCGCCGACGGCACGGTCGACCGCGATCGGACCTCGGTCCGCCGGGCGGAGCTGCGCGAGCGCCGGCGCCAGGCGGCCGGCGTTGAGGCGCCCGACGGCGAGCCGCGGCCCTGGGAGCCGGACGCCGACGGGATCCGGATGACCGAGGCGCTCTTCTGCGACCTCTCGACCGACGAGCCGGCGCTGCGGTGCCGCTGCGGTCACGTCCTCGGCCCTGCCGAGGAGTCCCACAAGCGGCTCGCGGCGCAGGCGCGGTTCCCCGTTCAGGAGATCGGCCCGGAGGTGAACCCGTACCGGATCGGGGGCGCCCGGTTCGAGCTGCGCGAGTTCTACTGCCCGGCCTGCTTCACCCTGCTCGAGGTCGAGATCGCCCGCCCCGACGATCCCGTGCTCGACGACACCCGGCTGTCGACGACCTGGCTCGCCGCGATCAAGCAGCGCGATGCGGCGGGGGTGGCCTGAGGATGAGCTACATCGTCGCCGTCGACAGCGGGGGTACCTTCAGCGACTGCGTCGTCGTCGACCAGGCCGGTGGGATCGCGCGGGCGAAGGCGCCCTCGACCCCGCCGCGATTCGAGGACGGCGTGCTGGCGGCGGTGAGCGAGGCCGCGGCCCGCCTCGGCCGACCGCTCGACGAGCTCCTGGGGGAGACCGACGTCTTCGCCCACGGGACGACCGTGGCGACGAACATCCTCATCACCCGCACCGGCCCGCGGACCGCGCTGCTCACGACCCGCGGGCACGAGGACGCGACGATCATCGGGCGGACGGTGCAGAAGGTCGCCGGGCTCTCCGAGGCCGAGATCGTCAACGTCGCGCGGCTGGAGAAGGCCGATCCGCTTGTGCCGCGGGCGAACATCCACGGGGTCGACGAGCGCGTCGACCGCAACGGCTCGGTGGTCGCGCCGCTCCAGCTCGAGCGCCTCGAGGAGCTCGGCGAGCAGCTGCGCTCCGACGGCGTCGAGTCGGTGGCGGTGAGCTTCCTGTGGTCGTTCCTCAACCCCGACCACGAGCGGCAGGTGCGCGACTGGCTGCGCGCCCAGGGTGGCGGGAACGGCAACGGCGCCCCGCACTGGTTCGTCACCGCCTCGAGCGACCTGGTCCCGGTGATCCGCGAGTACGAGCGCACCACGACCACGGTCCTGAACGCGTACCTGACGCCGGGCGTGCACGGCTACCTCGGCCGGATGGGCGAGCGGCTTCGCGAGAACGGCCACCGAGGCGCGATCTCGGTGATGCACTCCGCCGGCGGGGTCTCGTCGCTCGAGGAGGCGGGCGAGCGCGGGGTGACGCTGCTCTCCTCGGGCCCGGCGGGTGGGATGCTGGGCGCGCGGGCGCTCGCGCAGCGCCTCGGGCTCGACGAGGTGATCGCCACCGACGTCGGCGGAACCAGCTTCGACGTCGGCGCGATCGTCGACGGCGAGCCCGGATACGCGGAGGCGCCGGTGTTCGCCAAGTACCCGGTCGCGGTGCCGATCATCGACGTCACCTCGATCGGCGCCGGCGGCGGCAGCATCGCCTGGCTCGAAGCCGAGACCGGCGTGCTCAAGGTCGGCCCGCGCAGCGCGGGCGCGTCCCCCGGGCCCGTCTGCTACGGCGCCGGCGGCACTGAGCCGACGGTGACCGACGCCAACGTGACCCTCGGGCGCATCGACCCCGACCGCTTCCTCGCGGGACGGATGCGGCTCGACCGCGAGCTCGCCGCGGAGGCGATCAGGACCCGGATCGCCGACCCGCTCGGGCTCGAGCTCGAAGACGCGGCGGCGATGATCGTCGAGATCGCCGACTCGCAGATGGCCGATCTGATCCGCAAGGTGACGATCGAGCGCGGGCGCGACCCGGCACGGTTCACCGTCTTCGCCTACGGCGGTGCGGCCGGCCTCCACGCCGGCGCCTACGCGCGCAAGCTCGGCTGCCGGCACCTCGTCGTCCCCCGGACCGCGGCCGTCTTCTCCGCCTTCGGGATCGCGCTCTCGGACGTAAAGCGGGTCGCGATCGCCTCGGATCCCTCCCGGGCCCCGTTCGACCTCGCCCGCTGGCGGGCGCGGTTCCGCGAGCTCGAGGATTCGCTCGCAGGCGAGTTCGAGAACGAGCGGTTGCCGGCCGGGGACCTCGCCACCAGCTGGTTCGTCGAGCTCCAGTTCCGCGGCCAGGTCCACGCCGTCCGCGTCCCGGTCGAGGACGCGGACCTCGATGCCGACGACGGTGGCGAGCGGGTGATCGACCGCTTCACCGAGCTCTACGAGTCGAACTACGGTCGCGGCTCGGCGTACCGCCAGGCGGGGGTCGAGGCGACCACGTTCGTCGTCGAGGGGGTGGCAGAGCTCCCGCTGCCGTGGCCCGACCCGCTTCCCGACGAGGGGACCGATGCCTCCGCGGCCGCCACCGGCTCGCGGCCGGTCCATCTCGGCGCCGCCTCGGGCCAGGTCGAGGTCGGCACCTACAGCGCCGAGCGGCTTCGGCCCGGAAACGAGCTCGCCGGCCCGGCGATCGTCGAGGCGGACGACACCACCGTCCTCGTCCACCCCGGTCACCGGTTGTGGGTCGACGGGCTCCTCAACCTGAGGATCGAATTGGGGGACTAGCGATGTCGCCGGTCGCGTACGGAGTCGGACTGCCGCCCGAGGCGCCGGTCCCGGACCTGGTCGAACTCGCCGAGGGCGCCGAGCGGCTTGGTTACGACTACGTCTGGGTGAACGACGAGCGGCTCGAGCGCGACCCCTCCACGGTCCTTGCCGCGATTGCGATGCGTACCAGCCGCTTGCGCCTCGGTCCGGGGGTGACGAATCCCTACAGCCGCCACCCGGCGCTGCTGGCGACCGCCGCGGCAACCCTCGACGAGCTCTCGGGGGGGCGGGCGGTCCTGGGGATCGGCGCCGGAGGCACCAACCACCGCGCGCTCGGGATCGAGCGCGAGGCGCCCGTCGTCGCCCTGCGCGAAGCGCTCGAGGTGATCCGGGGACTGCTCGCGGGGGCGACGGTCACCGTCGAGGGTCGCGTCGTCCGCGCGACCTCGGCGACGCTTGGCTTCGAGGCGCGCGAGGGGCTGCCGATCTACATCGGCGCCCGGGGACCGAAGGTGCTCGAGCTCGCCGGCGAGCTCGCCGACGGCGTCATCGTCGGCAACGTCGCCGGCGAGGACGGCTGGCGCTACGCGCTCGAGCGCGTCTCGAAGGGCGCCGCGCGGGCCGGCCGCGACCTCGATCAGCTCGCACTCGTCGCCTGGGTGTACGCCTGTGTCGCCGACGACGGCGAGGCGGCGCTCGACGCGATCCGTCCGATGGCGGCGACGTCGCTGGTCACCAGCCGACCGGTGCTCGATCGGCTCGGGATCGAGATGCCGGCGGCGTTCCGCCGCGAGATGGAGGCGAGCGAATGGAGCCTCGCGCGCGAGTCGGTCTCGCGCGCCGGACGGACGCTTCCGCCGGAGGTCGTCAACCGCTTCGGCATCGCCGGGCCGCCGGATCAGTGCCGCGAGCGGCTCGAGTCCTTGCTGCGGGCATTCCCCGAGATCTCTCAGGTGGCGATCGTCCCGTTCGCGCCGCCTGGCGGCGACGCCGCCGAGACGATCGAGCGCTTCATCGCCGAGGTCGCGCGGGCACCGAGCGCCGAGGCGGCCGCCGCACGCGCGGAGCCGGAACGAGGGAGTGGTGACCGCCGGGCGAAGCCCGATCCACGGTTCGCGAGCAGGTAGGAGGAGTGATGGGGATCGCGGAGCCCGCAGCGCCCCCCGAGTCGAGGACCGGCCGCGTCGAGATGCACGGCGTCGAGAAGCGGTTCGGGCGGACCGTGGCCCTGGCCGGCGTCGACTTCGACCTCGAGGAGAACGAGATCCACGCGCTGCTCGGGGAGAACGGCGCCGGCAAGACGACGTTGATGAACGTCCTCTACGGGCTGATCCGGCCCGACGCGGGGTCGATCTCGATCGGCGGCAGCCCGATCCGCCCCCGCAACCCCGAGGACGCGATCGAGGCCGGCGTCGGGATGGTCCACCAGCACTTCAAGCTCGTGCCGACGCTGACGGTGGCCGAGAACATGGTCCTCGGCGAGCGCGGGGGACCGATGCTCTCCCGCCGGCGGCTGGCGTCGATCTCGGCCCAGCTCTCCGAGCTCGGGGAGCGCTACGGGCTCGAGGTCGATCCACGGGCGCGGGTCTGGCAGCTCTCGGTCGGAGAGCAGCAGCGGGTCGAGATCCTGCGCGCCCTTTACCGGAAGGCGAAGATCCTGATCCTCGACGAGCCGACCGCGACCCTGACGCCGATCGAGATCGAGCGCATGTTCCCGAAGCTGCGCCTGCTCGCCGACGAAGGCGCCTCGATCGTCTTCATCACCCATCACCTCGAGGAGGTGGTTCGATGGGCCGACCGGATCACCGTGCTGCGCCACGGGGAGCGAGTTGGAACCTTGGCGCCCCGCGAGACGACGACACCGGAGCTCGCGCGGATGATGGTCGGCCGGGACGTGACCCTGATGCGGGTTGTCGCCGGCGAGCGGATCCTGGCCGATGACGATGAAGGCGCGCCGGCGGCCGGCAAGCCGGCGACCGACGGCGGGATCCGCGAGGTGCTTGCGGTCGACGGCCTCAACGCGCGCGGCGACCGCGGCGTCCCGGCGCTGCGCGACTTGAGCTTCTCGGTCGCCGCCGGAGAGATCCTCGCGATCGCCGGCGTCGAGGGCAACGGGCAGCCCGAGCTCGAGGAGGCGCTGTTCGGGCTTCGCCACGCAAAGGCAGGCACGGTCGAGCTCGAGGGTCGGGACCTGACGCGTGCCGAGCCGGATGAGCGTCTGCGTGCGGGGCTCGCGCTCGTGCCTTCCGATCGCTACCGCCGCGGCGTCATCCGCGACCTCACCGTGGCCGAGAACCTCGTCCTCGACCGGATCGGCGACCCGCCGTTCTCGACCCGGCGCGGCATCGACCGCAGCGCCGTCTCAGAGCACGCCAGAGCGCTGATCAGCAAGTACTCGATTCAGGTCTCCGGTCCCGAGCAGCGCGCCGGGACGCTCTCGGGGGGCAACGCCCAGCGCCTCGTCCTCGCGCGCACCCTGAGCCGCGAGCTCCGTTGCCTGATCGCCGCCCAGCCGACGCGGGGCCTCGACGTCGGCGCGATCGAGTTCGTCTGGGAGCAGCTCGCGGCTGCCCGCGATCGCGGCGTCGCGATCGTCCTGATCTCGACCGACCTCGACGAGGTGATCAGCCTCGCCGACCGTTGCTCGGTGATCTACCGCGGCCGCTTCGTCGCCTCCTGGGCGCGCGAGGAGCTCGATCACGAGCAGCTCGGGCTGGCGATGGGTGGAGCGGCGAACGGCGCCGCGAATCGCGACCGAGAGCGGGCTCGCACCGAGGAGGTCGGCTAGTCGTGCAACGCCGTGGGAGGTACCACTGGTGACGGCGGCGGCCGCCGCGGTCGGCAGGCTCCCGCTCGAGAGCCGGCGCGTGAAGGCGATCGCCGCGTCGCTGGCTGCGGTCCTGCTGGCGCTGATCGTCGGCGGCCTGCTGATGATGATCGCGGGCGGGGAGCCGATCTCCGCCTACGGCGCCCTGATCGACGGGGCGATCGGCTCGCCGGCGGCGCTCGGCCAGACGCTCAAGCTCGTCGTCCCGTTCACGATCATCGGCCTCGGGCTCGCGCTCGCGTTCCGAGGGCGCGTCTATAACATCGGCGCCGAGGGCCAGATGTTCATGGGCGCGCTCGCCGGCGGCGCGCTCGCGATCCTCCTGCCGGTCGGGTTCGGCCCGCTGCTGATCGCGCTCGCGATCGCCGCCGGGGTCCTCGGCGGCGCGGCGTGGGGATCGATCGTCGGCGTGCTGCGGGCGCGCTGGGGGGTGAACGAGGTGATCACCTCGCTGCTCCTCAACTTCGTCGCGATCCTCGGCTTCACCTACGTCGTCCGCCGCCCGCTGCGCGAGCCCGGAGCCCCCGACCTCCAGGGGCGGGCGATCCAGGAGTCGGCGGCGCTGCCGACGATCCCCGACCTCTACATCCACATCGGGATCTTCGCCGCGATCGCCCTGGTGCCGATCGCCGCCTGGGTGATCGGGCGGACGAGCTTCGGCTTCCGGGTCTCGATGCTCGGCTACAACGCGGAGGCGGCGCAGACGGCCGGGGTGCGCTCGCGGCGGATGATCATCCAGCTGATGCTGATCTCCGGCGGTCTCGCCGGGCTGGCTGGGGCGTTCCAGATCCTCGGCGTCGCCGGGCGTCTCGACCCGGGGATCTCGCAGGGCTACGGGTTCACCGCGATCGTCGTCGCGCTGCTCGGCCGGCTGAGCGCGATCGGGGTCCTGCTCGCCGCTGTGTTCGTCGCGATCCTGCAGTCGGGCGGGCAGGCGATGAGCGTGATCGAGGGCCTGCCGTACGCGATCGTCCTCGCGATCCCCGGGGTGTTCGTCGTCTTTCTGCTGATCGCCGACCGGCTGGCGCGGGGCTGAAGTGGACTGGTCGGAGGTCATCGGCCCGGGCGCCCTCGTCGTGCTGATCAGCAGCGGCGTCGCGTTCGCGATGCCGATGGCGCTTGCCGCCGTCGGCGAGACGGTCGCAGAACGCTCTGGGGTGCTCAACCTCGGGCTCGAGGGGATGCTTCTCTCGGGCGCGTTCGTCGCCTTCGTCGTCGCCTACTACGTCGGCAGCGTCGCGCTCGGAACGGCGGCGGGGATCGCGATCGGCGTCGTGCTCGGGGCGCTGATGGCGTTCCTCAGCGTCACGCTCAAGACCGAGCAGATCATCAACGGGATCGCGATCGTCCTGCTCGCAACGGGCCTCACCGCGTTCCTGTTCGAGAAGATCTTCGGCGGCGAGCAACGGCCGACGATCACCGGCCTCTCCGACGTCGAGATCCCGCTGCTCGCCTCGATCCCCGGCATCGGCGAGATCCTCTTCGACCAGAACGTCCTCTTCTACGTCTCGTTCGCGCTCGCGATCGGGGTCGCGATCCTGCTCGCACGGACCCGCTTCGGGCTCGCGGTCAGGGCCGTCGGAGAGAGCCCGGCGGCCGCCGACGCGATGGCCGTCTCGGTCGGTCGGATCAGGTGGATGGCGCTGTTGATCTGCGGCGGGATGGCCGGGCTCGGCGGAGCCGTCCTCGTGCTCGGCCAGCTCAACCTGTTCGAGACCAACGTCTCCGGCGGGCGCGGATGGATAGCGATCGCGCTCGTCATCTTCGGACGCTGGAACCCGCTGCTCGTCCTCGGCGGCGCGTTCCTGTTCGGGTTCACGAACGCGCTCCAGATCAGGGTCCAGGCGGTCAGCGGAGGGATCAGCTCGAGCTTCCCGTACGAGGTCTTCGCCGCGCTCCCCTACCTGGTCACGCTCGCGGTGATGGTCGCGGCGACCGTGCTGGCGCGTCGCGACGCGATGCCGGCCGCGCTCGGCGTCCCGTTCAGGAAGGAGGCGGGTGCGTAGTGATGCCGGAGCGCAACTGCCCGCGAGGGCGAGAGCTTACGACGCAGACAGAAACCGAGCACGAGAGGAGAGGTGTGGAAGGTGCATGAGACCGCTCAACAATCGATAGCCAACCAGGTTCCAGAAGGAGGAAGACGATGAGAGCAAGGAGTTGGAGGCTGCCGCTGGTCGCCCTGGCGGCGCTCGTCTTCGCACTCGCGCTGGCGAGCTGCGGAGGCGACGACGACGGCGACGGCAACGGCAACGGCGACGGCGCGGCCGAGGAGACGAATGGGTCGGCCGAGCCGGTGAGCACGGCGATCGTCCTCCCGTGCCCGATCAGCGACGCGTGGTGCAAGCAGGGCCACGACGCCGCAGTCGCGCTCGAGGAGGAGGGCGAGATCGAGCTCGAGATCACGACCAACGCCCCGCAGGACACCGCGGGCGTGACCCGGGTGCTGAGCCAGTACGCCCAGGGTGGCACCGAGCTGCTGCTCGCCCACTCGACCTGGCAGGACGCGGCGTTCGCGACCGCGGATCAGTTCCCCGACGCGAACATCGCCACCTACTCGTTCGAGCCCCATGAGCAGGTCGCGATCCTCGAGGAGCCGATCCACGAGGCCGCGTACCTCGCCGGCATGATCGCCGGGGGGATCACCGAGACCGACGTCGTCGGCGGGCTTGCGGGCCAGGACGTGCCGCTGTGCCGCGCCGAGCTCGAGGCGTTCGCCGAGGGCGCGGGGCGGACGAACAAGAACGTCGAGTTCGTCGACAACTACCTCGGCGAGTGGAACGACGCCGCGCTCGGCAAGCAGGTGACCGAGTCGCTGATCGATCAGGACGCTGATGTCGTCATCGCCTGTGGCGGTGGCCCCGCCAGCGGGATGATCCAGGCGATCCAGGAGAACGACATCAGCGGCTTCGGCTACGTCGGTGACCAGAGCGCCGAGGCGCCGGAGCACCTGGTCGGCTCGGTGATGTACAACCTCGAGCCGTACTTCGGCGCCGTGGTCGAGGACGTGCGAAACGATGAGTTCCGGCCCGCCGGAACCTACTCGTTCGGTCTCGCGGACGGCGGCACCGACCTGCTGCTCAATCCCGACTACAACGTCACGGAGATCCCCGATGACGTGATGCAGGAGATGGAGCAGGTCAGGGAGGAGATCCAGAACGGCGAGTTCGAGGTCCCCTACGTCCCGGAGGCCTAGGAGCTAGTCCGGGATCCACACGCGGGCGAGGGCCCGCCGCCTGTCGGGCGGCGGGCCCGCCGCCCAGCCCGCTCGCCTCAGTTGCTTGCTCACGAGATGTTCCTGATCGAAAACGCCACCCTCGCCGACGGATCGCGGGCCGGCGTCCGGCTCGAAGGCGAGTCGGTCGCCGAGGTCGGGTCCGGAATCGATGCCGGGGGCGCGGACGCCCTCGACCTCTCGGGCTACGTGCTGCTGCCGGCACCCGCCGAGCCGCACGCCCATCTCGACAAGGCGCTGAGCAGCAAGCGGGTGACCGTCCAGCCGAGCGATCTCGAGGCGGCGATCGAGGCCTGGCACGCCGAGCGCCGCGGGCTCGACGTCGAGGAGATCAGCGGGCGCGCCGAGGCGGCGGCGCTGATCTCGCTCGAGCGCGGCGTGACCGCGATCCGCACCCACGTCGACGTCGGCGAGGGGATCGAGCTGCGGGCGGCCGAGGCTCTGATCGAGGTCCGTGAGCGCCTGCGGCCGCTGGTCGACATCCAGATCGTGGCGCTCAGCTACCCGCTGACAGGGACTGGGGAGGGGGCCCAGAATCGCGAGCTGATGCGCGCGGCGATGGAGCTCGGCGTCGACGTCGTCGGCGGCGCGCCGCACATCGATCCCGATCCAGTCGGGCAGATCGAGTTCTGCCTCGACCTCGCGCGCGAGTACGAGCGGCCGGTCGACCTCCACATGGACGAGCACATGGACGTCTCCGGCGTCGATCTCGTCGACCTCGCCAGGCTCGCCGCCGACGGCTTCCCGCAGCCGATCACCGCCAGCCACTGCGTCAGCCTCGGGCTTCAGAGCCCGGAGGTGCAGCGCCGGACGGCGGAGGACGTCGCCCGGGCCGGGATCTCGGTCGTCACCTGTCCGGCCACCAACCTCCACCTCCAGGCGCGCGGCGAGCGCACGGCGACGCCGCGGGGGATGACCGCGCTCGCGGCCCTGCTCGAGGCCGGGGTGACCGTCGCCGGCGGCGGCGACAACGTCCAGGACTTCTTCCACCCGCTCGGCTGCGGCGATGCCCTCCAGACGGCGTCGCTCCTCGTCCTAGCCGGCCAGCTCGACATCCCCCGGGCCTACCGGCTCGTGAGCGAGGGGGCGCGGGCGGTGATCGGACTGCCGCAGGGCGCGATCGCGCCCGGGGCGCCCGCCGACCTCGTCGCTGTCGCGGCCGCCTCGCTGCAGGAGGCGTTGGCGACGACCACCGAGGACCGGGTCGTCTTCCGGCGCGGGCAGGTCGCGCGAAGGACCCGCCTCGACCGCGAGCGAAGCGAATCCATCGACCAAGAGGAGACCCACGTTGACTGAAACCGCCGACTTCCTGATCGAGGGAACCGTGGTGACGATGGCGCCCGAGCGCCGCGTGATCCGCGACGGCGCCGTCGCCGTCAAGGACGGCCGGATCGCCGCCGTCGACGACGCCGAGACGATCCGCGCCGGCTACAGCGCCGACCGCGTCCTCGGGGGCCGGCGCCGGATCGTGATCCCGGGCCTGATCGACTGCCACAACCACCTCGCCCAGCCGCTGGTCCGCGAGTACGCGCTCGAGGACTACCCGAACATCTACCGCGTCTACATCCCGTGTGAGATGGCGATGACCCCCGACGACGCCGCCGTCAGCGCCCGCTACGGGATCGCCCAGCTCCTCCGCGCCGGTGTGACCACGGTCGCCGAGACGACCTGCACCGCCGAGCACGAGGAGCCGATCGCGCGGACCGTGATCGAGACCGGGATCCGCTGCGCGATGGCGCGGGGGATCGGCGATCGGACCTCGCGGCTGGCGTCGAACTACGAGCAGATCGACGGCCGCTCGACTTACAGCGACGATCCCGGGGTACTGCGCGAGGACCTCGCGGTGACGCGCGAGTGGCTCGACCGCTGGGCGGTAGAGGGCGAGGGCAGGCTGCGCCCCTACATCCACAACCTCGGCCTGCCGTCGTGCTCTGACGAGCGCTTCCTCGCCACCCGCGACCTCGCCGGCGAGTACGACACCGGGGTGATGTGCCACATCAACCGCGACCGCGAGGAGATCGAGCTCTCGATCTCGCTTTTCGGCCGCCGCCCGCTCGAGCATCTGGCGGCGATCGGCGCCCTCGACGACCGCTTCCTCGCGATCCACGCGATGCTGACCACCGACCGCGAGATCGGCCTCCTCGCCGACGCGGGGGCGAAGGTCGCCCACGCCCCGATCGTCTGCACCGACATCGTCTCCGCGGTGACCAAGGTCGTGACGATGCGCGCCTCGGGGGTCACGGTCGGTCTCGGCTGCGACACGGTGATCAACGACCTGCTGAAGGTGATGAGGATCGCCTTCGTGATGCACGGCCAGGCCGGCGGGATCCCGATGTACGACCCGACCGGCTTCACGACCGCGGATGCGATGGAGATGGCGACGATCGATGCCGCGCGCGCCCTGCGCTGGGATCACGAGATCGGCTCGCTCGAGCCGGGGAAGGCCGCCGACGTGGTCGTGGTCGACGCCGAGAACACCAGGCTGACGCCCACCTACGACCCGGTCGGGACGCTCGTCCGCTACGCGACCGGCACCGACGTCGAGAGCGTCGTCGTCGCCGGCCGCCTCGTGGTCGACGGCGGGCAGCTGCTGTCAATCGACGAGCCGGCGCTGCTCGACGAGGCCGAGGCGCTGGGGGAGAAGCTCGGGCGCGCTCTCGGGCCCCGCCGCTACCTCCCGCTCCACGGCGACCCGACGGCGCTGGCGGTCGACGAAGCCGGCGCATAGCCGGTCGGGTGCCCACATAGTTGACGCCACGCCCGCGGCTCCCGCGCTAGCTGTCGATCCGCCCTCCACTCGCCGCTTGGATCGCTGCAGCTTCGCCCAGTAGCTCGTCGAGCCGGCCTCGCGCCGGTCGAGCTCGGCGCCCCGATGCTCGCGCTCACCTCCTCTCGCCGGCGCCGTCTCCGACCGCCGGCTGCGCATCCCCGCGCGCCGCCGCGGCGAGGTCGAAGCCGCAACTCGGACAGGCCGTTTGGCCGCGCTTGACGCTCTCGCCGCAGGCGGGGCAGACGCGGCCCCGCGGCCGGGTCATGAACCAGACCAGCCCGAGGGCCACGAACCCGATCGCCCAGAGGGTGAAGATCAGCGCCACGCCGATCCCCGTCCCGGCCTCGCAGCCCGTCCGCTCGGCCTCGGTCGCCAAGTCGGGGCACTCGCTCCCGGCGCTGATCCCGCCGCCGATCATCCACGCGAACATCACCAGCGTGAACAGGATCAGGACCCAGGTCATCTTCCTCCAGCGCGGTCGTCTCATCGATTCACCTCCATTGCTTCGATCGGGGACCCGGCGCTCAGCGGGCGCAGACGATCCCCTCGTACGCGAGCCCGGGGAGACCGGCGAGGTCGACGAAGCCGAACCGCCACTGCCGGCCGCCGGAGGCTTGGAAGTAGTCGAGGGCGATCGCTCGATCGGTTCGGTAGAAGCCCGCGACCGCGCGCTGGCGGCGCGGGCAGCGCAGGACGGTGATCGGGGTGACCCCATCGGCGGGCACGACCGTCGGCGTCGTCGCCCGGAAGAAACTGAATCGCGTCCTTCGCGCGCGAGCGGCGATCGTTGCGCCGGCGATGCGCGCTTCCGCCGCCGTCGCGCGTTCCACCGCCTTGCCGACCGGTGGGCCGACCGCCGCCTTCTCGCCGCTCCCGCTGATCGCAGTCGCCGCGAGCACGGACGCGGCGCCGATCGCGACGACGACCGCCGCCACCACAAGCTTCACGCTCATCTTCCCTCTCCTTTCGACGCTCCAGATGCGGGCACCGCGCGCGGTGCCCATGGTCTGGTCGGAGCGGCCGCCGGGCCTCTGACAGTGGTCGGGTTGCTCGCGCAGCTCAGCGCGGCGCGTTTCGCGGCCCGCTGGCGGGGGCATATACCCGGGTGGCAACCGTACGGAGGAGGACGTGATGGCGGGACGTAACGGCACTGCAGGTTGGCGAATCCACCGCGCCGCGGGAGCGGCTGTGCTCGGGCTGCTGGTCGCGGCGCTCGTCACGCTCGGCGGGGCGCGAACCGACGCCGCGCCCGGCGATCGGCCGGAGGTCATCCCGCTCCCGAACGGCTTTCAGCCCGAGGGCATCGCCACGCGCGGAAACTCGTTCTACGTCGGCTCGATCCCGACCGGAGCGATCTACCGAGGCAACCTGAGGACGGGTGAGGGATCGATCCTGGTGCCGGGCGAGGAGGGCCGGAGCGCGATCGGTCTCTCCCTGCGTCGGGGGGTCCTGTTCGTCGCCGGCGGCGCGACGGGCGAAGCGGCGGCTTACGACGCACGTACGGGGGCTGAGCTCGCGCGTTTCGAGCTCACCACGCAGGAGACGTTCGTCAACGACGTGGTCGCCACCCATGACGCCGCCTACTTCACGGATTCGGTCAACCCCGTCCTCTACAAGGTGCCACTCGACGGCGCGAGGGCGTTCGGGGACGTCGAGGTGATCCCGCTCACCGGGGACCTGGTCTACGAGCAGGGCTTCAACGCGAACGGCATCGACGCGACGCCGAACGGCAAGTCGCTGGTTCTGGTGCAGAGCAACACCGGCGAGCTGTTCGAGGTCGATCCTGTGACCGGCGGCACCTCGGAGATCGACCTCGGAGGCGAGACGCTGACGAACGGGGACGGGATCCTCCTCGAGGCCAACCGCCGACTCTGGGTGGTGCAGAACCGCGACAACCTGCTCACCTCGGTCCAGCTCGATCGCGACCTCCGTTCCGGCACGATCGTCGATCGCGCGACGCATCCGAGCTTCGACGTGCCGACCACGCTCGCAAGAGCGGGGAGCCGGCTGGCGCTGGTCAACGCCCGCTTCGGAATTCCCGGGCCAGAGGCCGCCGAGTACTGGGTCTCTCAGATCCGCCCCTAGCCCGGCGAGGCGAACGTCTCTGGCCGCGCGGCAACGAGCCCGGCTGGGGGTTTACAATCCGGCCGCTTGGACGGCTAGGAGGAGGAGAGCATGAGGTCACTCGCCCGGGGGGCGCGTCGACGGTTTGCCTTTCTGGTTGCGGTTCTTCTCCTCGGCGGCATTCCCGGTCTCGCGGGGGCTGAGTCCGGGACCGAGGGCGTTGCGGTCGAGCCCCTCGGCGGGGGCGGGCCTGCGGAGCTCGTCAAGGTCTACGTTGCCGACCAAGACGCCGTCCTCGACCTGATCGCGGCCGGCGCAGACGTGACCGAGTACGCGAAGCCGGCCGCCGGCCGCCTCGAGGTTCACGTGGTCGCCACCGAGCAGGAGCAGGACGATCTGCGCGCCCTCGGCTTCATGGTCGGTGAGCCGGTGATCGAAACCGAGGAGGTCGAGGCGGCGGTCGCCGAGCGCGAAGCGACGCTCGACCGGCTCGATCAGATCTCGACGCTCGCCACCGACACCCTGACCGTGCTGCGGTCGGAGTGGTTCGAGAGCGTCGGCGGCGAGACCTACATCAACGTCGAGGTGAAGAGCTCGGCGGGCGCCGACAGCGAGACCGTGCTGACGGTGAGCTGGGACGGCGACAGCCACACGATGGACCGCTTCGTGGACGCCGGACAGTACCTCTACCACCGCTTCGAGGAGCCGATCCAGGTCGACGAGGTCCCCGAGGAGGTGACGATCTCGAGCAGCATGGGCGGAGAGGTCACCGCGCCGGTGACCGAGTGGCTCGGCGAGCCGCGCAAGGCCGACGGCCCGCATTATGCGACCGGGTTCGTCGACCACTACATGGACCCGACCGAGGCGGACGAGCGGATCGAGGAGCTGGCCGCCGAGTTCCCCGCCCTCGCCGAGATCGTCGAGCTTCCGTACGAGACCAACGGCTATCGCCGGCACGCCCAGGCGCTGATCGGGACCTTCACCAACACCGCTTTCTACGTCACCTCGCACGCCTGGGGCCACGAGGGCGGCAACGACCTGCGGCTCGAGACGCGTGACCCGGGCGCTCCCGACAGCCCGCTGACGGTGAGCGTCGAGGACGACACGATCGCGGTGTCGCTCGCCACCGACGACGACGGCGAGCTGATCAGCACCGCCGCGCAGGTCGTCGCTGCGATCAACGCCTCGCCCGCGGCGTCGGCGCTGGTGTCCGCGGCGACGTTCCGCGGCAACGCCGGCAACGGCGTCGCCGAGGTCGGGAGCGAGCAGCTCTCGGACTTCCTCAGCGCCCCGGAGTCGATCTCGCGGGAGCCGTTCACCGTCCGGGCGATCCGGATCGGCAAGCACCGCGACGGCTCCAAGACCGGCGTCCTGGCGTACTCGCAGGAGCACGCGCGGGAGTGGGTGACGCCGCTGGTCGCGATCGAGGCGGCCGAGCGGCTGCTGCGCAACTACCGCACCGATGCGGCGACCAGGAAGCTGGTCGACAGCCTCGATCTCTTCATCATCCCGTCGATCAACCCGGATGGCGGCCACTACTCGTTCTACGATCGCGCCTTCCAGCGCCGGAACATGACCAATTACTGCGGGCCCGAGTTCGGCGACCCGCTCGCGCGCGGCGCCTGGGGCGTCGACGTGAACCGCAACTTCAGCGTCGGTTCGAGGTTCGACGGGTACTTCGGCGCATCCGGGTTGTGCGTCAGCGACGTCTACTCGGGACCCGCTGAGCTCTCCGAGCCTGAGGCGCGCAACGAGGTCTGGCTCACGGAGCAGTTCCCGAACATCAGGTTCGGAATGAACGTCCACTCCTACGGCGGCTACTTCATGTGGCCCCCGGGTGCGTACGTGGAGGACGGGCGGGTGCCGCTGCCGCGCCCGACGCTCGGCGAGGAGAACTATTTCTGGGCCGCCTCGAGCCACATCCTCTCGGCGGTGCAGTCGTGGCGGGGCACCGCGGTCTGGCCCGGGCGAACCGGACCGGTGATCGACGTGCTCTACTCGGCGGCCGGAAACTCGGCCGACGAGCACTGGTACAACCGCGGCATCTTCGGCTGGGACTTCGAGGTCGGCGCCGACCTCTGGGACCCGGAGGAGGGCGACTGGGACGCCGTCGGCTTCCAGCCCCCGTTCGAGGAGGGCTTCGAGGAGGCGATGGAGTTCGCGAGTGGCCTGATCGGGCTGTTCGAGGTGGCTCGGGCCTACGGCTCGGACGCCACCCCGCCGAAGACGGAGCTGGTGGTCACCGACGGCGGCATCACCTTCGAGGCGTCCGAGCCGGTGACGATCCACTACACGCTCGACGGCAGTCGCCCGACCTACGAGTCGCCGACGGTGAGCTCGGCGGGTCTGCGCGAGGGTGCGGCGGCGATTCCGCTCGAACCTGGGTCGACCACGGTCCACTGGTTCTCCGTCGACGCCGCGGGCAACGTCGAGGCCGGGTACGACCCGAACGGTCACGCGAACAACTACCGCAAGCAGACGGTGACCATCGACTGACCCCCGCGGTCCCGTCAACCGGGGATCTGCATGGCGGGCCAGCCACCCGTTGAGAGCGGGGAGCTGGCGGTCACTCCCGGCCCGCCGGCCAGGGCTCCGACGGGACCGCGATCTCGCCGAACCTCCGCGTCCCGCACTCGGCATGCAGGCAGGCGGTTACGGCGGCGGCGATCGCGTCGCGATCGTCCTGGCTCAGACGACGGTCCGGAAGGCCGCGGAGGTTCATCCTCCCCAGCGCGTCGCGGGTCCAGCTCGCCCGCGATCGCGCCCCGCGGGGGCCGAACCACACGGTCCACGAAGCGGTCGGGAAGACCTCGATCGCCTCCCACCGACGCCCCGGGTGTTGCTCGAGCTCCTCGAAGAGGCCGAGGCCGCACCGGATCCACTCGTAGTAGGCGCTCCCCTCGACCGTTGCCCGGTCCGGGGTGAACCTGATCCCGCAGATCGCCTTCGCAAGCCCTCGCTCGCCGGACCTCGAGCTCGCGCCCGGTGGCGCGCAGGCCTTCGGGCTGTCGACGGCGACGATGCGCGGCCGAACGCGCTCGACCCAGGCGAGCACCGACGGAGCGTCGGGGATTCGCTCCGGTCCCTCGACGACGCGGGGGCCTTCGAGGGCGACCGTGTGGAAGCCCTTCCGCGAGCCGCCGACGTCGATCCCGACGTCGGTCATCGGCGCGGGCGGGGGCGGTTTCGCCGGGGGTTCGGTAGCACTCCCGGCATGGTGACGCTGATCGAGGCCCGTCCGGGCGCCGGGAAGACGACCGCGACGCGGCGGCTCGCCGAGCTGCTCGCCGACCGCGGCGCCGCGCTCGCCGGGTTCGTCACCGAGGAGATCCGCGAGCGCGGCAAGCGGTTGGGGTTCGCGATCGTGACGTTCGACGGTGGGCGCGGGACGCTCGCCCACGTCCGCCTTCCGGGGCCGCCGAAGGTGGGCCGCTACGGCGTCGACCTCGAGCAGTTCGAGCGCCTCGCCCTCCCGGCGCTCGCGGCGCCGGCCGACGTCGTGCTGATCGACGAGCTGGGGAAGATGGAGCTCGGATCCGAGGCTTTCGTCGACGCGGTGACGCGATTGCTCGACGGGACGACACCGGTGGTCGCCACCGTCCACGCGTACCGCCATCCGTTCACCGATCGGGTCAAGGGTCGGCCGGATGCCGAGATCGTCCGCCTCACACGCCAGAACCGCGACGAGCTGCCGCGGCGGCTCGCGGATGCTCTCGAGCCGTAGCCGCGCTGATCAGCGGCGATCGTTCCGCGCTTGCTTCCCGCGTATAGTCGGTTCGTCGATGCCCGAGCCCGACCTGCTCGACCGCACCGCAAGGATCGCGCGCGACTACCTCGCCGGTCTCGACGAGCGGCACGTCGGGGCACAGGCCTCGGCGGCGGAGCTTCGCAGCGCGCTCGAGATGCCGCTGCCGTCCTCCGGCGTCGATCCCGAGACGGCGATCGACGAGCTCGCCCGCGCGGTCGCTGCGGGACTGGTGGCTTCGGCGGGCCCTCGCTACTTCGGCTTCGTGATCGGCGGCAGCGTGCCCGCGGCGCTGGCGGCGGATTGGCTGACGTCGACCTGGGATCAGAACACCGCGCTCTATGCCGCCGCGCCCGCGGCGTGCGTCGCCGAAGAGGTCTGCGCGCGCTGGATCGTCGAGCTCTTCGGCCTCCCCGAGCGATCGAGCGTCGGCTTCGTCACCGGTGGGCAGATGGGCAACTTCACCGCCCTGGCCGCGGCCCGGCACGCGGTGCTCGGGCGGGTCGGCTGGGACGTCGAGGAGCGCGGCCTCGGCGGCGCCCCGCCGATTCGCGTCCTGGTCGGGGAGGAGGCCCACGTGACGGTCGTCGTCGCCCTCCGGCTGCTCGGCCTCGGCGCCGGGTCGGCTGAACGGGTCGGTGCCGACGGGCAGGGCCGGATGCGCCCGGAGGCCCTCGAGGCGGCGCTTTCGCGCTCGGACGGCCCGACGATCGTCTGCGCCCAGGTCGGGAACGTCGATACCGGCGCGATCGACCCGGTCGGCGAGATCGCGGAGATCGCACGCCGCCATGAAGCCTGGTGCCACGTCGACGGCGCCTTCGGCCTCTGGGCGGCGGCGAGCCCGGCGCGTCGCGAGCAGACGGCGGGGATCGAGCGCGCCGACTCGTGGGTTGCCGACGCCCACAAGTGGCTCAACGTCCCCTACGACTCGAGCTTCGCGATCGTCCGCGACCCCGAGCCCCATCGCGCCGCGATGGCGGTCACCGCCTCCTACCTCCCGCGCTCGGGCGAGGAGCGCTGGCCGGCGGAGTGGGTCCCCGAGCTCTCACGGCGCGCCCGGGCGTTTCCCGTCTACGCGGCGTTGAGATCGCTCGGCCGCGACGGGGTCGCGGGCATCGTCGACTCCTGCTGCGAGCGCGCCGCCGAGATCGCGGGCATCCTCGCCGACGTCCCCGGCGCGGAGATCCTCAACGAGGTGACGCTGAACCAGGTGCTCGTCCGCTTCGACGACGATGACGCCACGACCGAGGCGGTGATCGAGGCGGTGCAGGACGACGGCGTCTGCTGGGTCGCCGGGACGACCTGGCGAGGCCGGCGGGCGATGCGGATCTCGATCGTCAACTGGCAGACCTCCGCCGACGACGTCAAGCGCTCCGCCGCCTCGATCGCCGCCGCCGCCCGCGGCGTCTAAGGCAGATCGAGCATGGCGCGCGTCCGGGCCTCACCGCCCTGACGGTGCGAAACTTCCGGTGTTGAAGACGACTCCACCGGGGACGAGCATGCTGGTCGCCAGATCGGAGAGAGCAGCGCGATGGTCGGGCGAGCGGTCCCGGTTCGGGGCCTGTTCGAGTCGCATCTGACCGTCGCCGACCTCGAGCGATCGGTCGCCTTCTATCGCGACGTCGTCGGCCTGGCGCCGGCGCTCGAGGCGCCCGAGCGTGGTGCAGCGTTCTTCTGGTGCGGAACGCCAGGCGAGGCGATGATCGGGCTTTGGTCGCTCGGCTCGATGCCGATGGGCATGAGTCTGCATATCGCGTTTGACGTCGACCTCGACGACCTGCTCGATTCGCCCCGCCGTCTCAGGGCGCTCGGCGTCACGCCGCTCTCGTTCTTCGGCGAAGAGACCGACGAGCCCTCTGTGGTCGCATGGATGCCCGCCGCGGCGGTCTACTTTCGCGACCCCGACGGACACCTCCTCGAGTATCTCGCCATGCTCGACACGCCGCCCCGGGCCGATCTCGGGATCGTTCCCTGGTCCGACTGGACTCAGATGAGGTAAGTCCGCTCCTCGACCGCCGGTCGGGTAAGCGGCGCCGAGGTCCCGACCGGCGGTCCATTGCCGGCGGGTCGGTGCGCCCGTACGGTGCTCACCGTTCCGGACTGCCGGGGATCGGACCCGCCTCGCGGTCGAACCATTCAGACAACAGGAGAAGGACCGGATGTCGATCCCCGTGCTCCGGCGGCGCCTGCTCGCCTGCGCCGCAACCCTCGTCGCCCTGCTCGTCCTCCCGGCTGCGCCCGCCGCGGCCGGCCCGACCCTCGATCTCGAGCGGCTCGACGGGCCGACCGCGATCAAGATGATGGAGCAGGGCCGCCTCACCTCGGTCCAGCTCACCCGCGCCTACATCGAGCGAATCGAGGCGCTGAACAAGAGCGGCCCCGGCCTCAACGCCGTTACCCAGCTCAACCCCGAGGCGCTCGCCGACGCCGCGCGACTCGACCGGATGCGAGACCAGGGCGAGGTCCTGAGCCCGGCGCACGGCCTGCCGATCCTGCTCAAGGACCTGATCGACGTCGAGGGGATGTACACGTCGGCCGGCAACTTCTCGCTTCGCAGCTCGTTCCCCGGAACCGACTCCGGCGTCGCGAAGAAGCTGCGCGAGAACGGGGTTGTGATCCTCGGCAAGACCGGCCTCTCCGAGTACGCGAACAGCTTCGGCAGCCAACCCTCGGGCTTCGGCAACCTCACCGGCCAGGTCCTGAATGCCAACGACACCGCCCAGAGCCCGAGCGGCTCCTCATCGGGCACCGGCACCGCGGGCGGCGCCGCGCTCTCGATGCTGACGATCGGAACCGAGACGTCCGGATCGATCCTCAGCCCGTCCGGCGCCCAGAGCCTCGTCGGGCTGCGGCCGACGGTCGGGCTCGTCCCCGGCTACGGCGTCGCCCCGATCCGCCTCTCCCAGGACACCGCCGGTCCGATGGACCGGACGGTCGCGAACGCGGCGCTGACCCTGACCGCGATCGCCGGCGGCGACCCGATCAACGACGCCTACTACGAGCAGTACTGGGGTCCGGGGATCGATCCCGCCGACGTCGTCCCGCCGCTTCCCGACGAGCTCCCCGACTACATGTCGGCACTCGACCTCGACTTCGTCGAGGGCAAGCGGATCGGCTACAACGGCACCTCCGCCGAGGTGATGGAGGCGAAGGAGGTGCTCGAGGAAGCGGGCGCGATCCTCGTCGAGCGCCCGACGATCAACCCGGGCTCGCTCCCGGCGCTCCCCGGACAGGGCGAGCAGCACATGGCGATCGACCGCTACTACGAGCGCCTCGGCCCCGACGCGCCGATCAAGTCGCTCGCCGAGGAGATCGCCGACAACCAGGCGAACGAGCACGAGGCGCTGAAGTTCGGGCACAACAGCCACCTGAACGCGAGCAACGTCGAGTGGGGCTTCGATACGCCCTGGTACGAGCAGTTCAGCTCGATCCTCCCGGTTCGCAAGCAGATCGCCTGGTCTGGGATCGAGCGGATGCTCGCCAACGACACGCCCGACGATCCCAGCGACGACTTCATCGCGATCCTCGGCAGCGTGCCGAACGGTCCCCTCGCTGGCTACCCCGCGATCAGGATCCCGATGGGCTACACCGAGAGCACGCGGCGCGCGACCTTCGTCTCGGTCAACGGCACCGCCTACAGCGAGCGCGACCTGCTCGGGATCGCCTACGTGATCGAGCAGGGAACGAAGAAGCGGATCGCGCCGAGCGAGCTCAACCCGAGCATGTACCGGTGCGCGCGGACCACCCCGCGCCCGCCCTACGCGGAGCGCGGCGCCTGCAACCCCGACTACAAGAGCCTCGCTCAGTTCGCAAGGACCGCTCCCGAGCTCCCGTTCGCGCTCGAGACCGAGAGCGTCGAGGACCTCGAGGAGCGGCTCGCGGCGGGGACGCTGACCTCGGCCGAGCTGACGAGGGCCTACCTGGCGCGGATCGCGGTCGCGAACGCCCAGGGCCCGGCGATCCAGGCCGTGCGCGAGGTCAACACGGGCGCGGTCGGCGACGCGAACCGCCTCGACGCCGAACGCAAGCGCGGCAAGGTCCGCGGCCCGCTGCACGGGATCCCGGTGCTGCTCGACGACGGGATCGACGCCAAGGGCCTGCCGAGCACCGGCGGCTCGATCGCGCTCCAGGGCTCGAAGCCGGTGCGGGACTCGACGATCGCCGCCAAGCTCGCAGACGCCGGCGCGATCATCCTCGGCAAGGCCAACGTCTCCGAGCTCAACGGGATCTTCAGCTCGAACATGCCCGACGGCTACTCGTCGCTCGGCGGCAAGGTCCTGCTGCCGGCGGACACGATCAAGCCGACGCCCGGCTCGTCGACCGGCGCTGCGGCAGCGACGGCGTCGGGGATGGCGGCGATGGCGGTTGGGATCGAGACGTCGACCGACACCGCGCAGCTGATCGCGCCGGCGGGGGTGAACGGCGTCGTCGGCCTGAAGCCGACGGTCGGCCGGGTCAGCCGCAACGGCGTGATGCCGGTCGCCCGCTCGCAGGATTCGCCGGGACCGATCGCCCAGACGGTCGCCGACGCGGCGGCGCAGCTCGGGGCGATCGCCGGCGAGGACCGAGCCGACCCGGGGACCGCCGACGCCCCGCCGGTTCCCGACTACCTCGCCGGGCTCGACCCCGACGCGCTCGCGGGCAAGCGGGTGGCGGTCGTCGCCAGCTCCGCGGGCCCGTACCCCGACGTCGTCGCGGCGCTCGATCGCCTCGGCACGACGACGGTGGTGAAGACGGTCGGGACGCCTGCCCCGAACCCGCCGAGCATCGTCGGGCGCGAGTTCGAGCGCGACCTCGACGCATACCTCGCCGGCCTCCGCGGCCCCGGAGCCGGATCGCTGGCTGAGATCATCGCCTACAACCAGGCGCACGAGGTCGAGGGGCTCAAGTTCGGCCAGGACGAGCTCGTCGAGGCCGAGTCGGTCGATCTCTCCGACCCGGCGACGAAGGCGGCCTACGAGGCCGACCTAGAGGCCGGCCGGGCGTCGAGCCAGGCGCTGATCGACGAGATCCTCGACAACGGGACGCCCGGCGACCCCGATGACGACTTCGACGTCATCGTCGTCCCGAGCGGCGACTCACTCGTCGGGATCGCCGACCGAGCCGGCTATCCGGTGCTGACCGTCCCGGCCGGCTTCGGAACCGGCAACCAGGGCCGAAACCCGATCGGCGTCAACTTCGTCGCCGGCGCCTTCGCCGAGGACGAGCTGCTCGCCGCGGGCTACGCCTACGAGCAGGCGACGAAGGTCCGGCTCGCCCCGAGCTGGACGAACCCGAGCATGTGGCGCTGCGTCGCGGGGAGCGAGTTCTTCTCCCCGCACCACTGCCACCCGGGCGACCTGCTGTTCGACGCCGGGCCCTAGCCGCCGCCTCCGCCGCTCGGCGGCGCCGACCGGCAGCACGCCACCGGGCAAGCGCCCCGGCCACCCGGCCGGGGCGCTTTGCGTGTCGGGTGGTCGAGGCGGCGTCGGGCGATATGTGACAGGTCTCACCACCGGGCCGACGCGCAGGTGAGACGGTGCCGATGAGACGTACGAACGGCGCCCGAGCGGATGGCTCGGCTGCCGTCGCCTCGGAGGAGGAGGCATGAGTGCGAAGACGTCCAGGGAGCCGACCGTGACGCACCACAGCGACCCCGCCCGACGGGTGACGGGCGCCGGCGACGACGACGTCGCCGGCGCCCGGGGGATCGGGAACGAGATCGCCGGCACGGTCCACGGCAGCGCGCAGCAGGCGGGGCGCGAGATCAACAACCACTGGTGGAGCTACGTCCGGCTCGACCTCTCGTACGTGATCGACGAGCTGTTCCGGGGCCGCGGGTTCGGGCGGCTGCTGATGATCGTCGGGTTGCTCGTCGCGCTTGCCGGGTTCGGAGGCTGGATGTACATCATCTTCCAGGGCTTCGAGCTCAGCGACCCCGCCCAGAACCCGCTCGACGCGCGGGTCTTCGGCCTCCCGGCTCCGACGGTGGCCTTCGCCGCGTTCTTCGGCGGCGGGGTGCTCGCGTCGGTCGGGCTCGGCATCTCGGGGGCGGCCAGGTCCCGGCGAGAGCGCGACCATTGGCCGCCCGCGCGCGGTTTCTGATCAAGGAGGATCGAATGGGAGAGGTGCAGAACACGATCAGCGGCACGGTCCACGGCAGCGTGCAACAGGCCGGGCGCGACATCCCGGCGGCGACCGTCCTCGGTTCCCGCGACGCGCTCGCCGCGCTATGGGACTTGAGGGCTGCGCTGAGCGCCGCGGAGCTGACACCGGCGGAGCGCGACCTCGCCGGTCGCGAGCTCCGTGTCCTGGAGCTGGAGCTCGACTCGGCGGTCGCCGATCGGCGCCAGGTCCTGCACAGCCTCGAGCGGGTGACCGACCTCCTGAAGGCGACCGGCGCCCTGGCCGCCGCCGGCGCGGCGCTGGCCGGGCCGATCGGCGCGATCGCGGGCTGGCTCGGGCCGGTTGGCGCCGGGCTGCTTCGCACGCTGCGTCAGCCCACCGCCGCACCCGGCCCCCGTCGCCGGCCGACGCTCTAGCCAGGCTCGGAGAAGGTCCGCGCCGACTGCTTCGCGGTGACGACCGTGACCGGGAGGCCGAGCGCCTCGACCCGGTGCGGGAGGTCGAGGCCGAGCCAGCGTGAGATCCGAGCCGGGAGCGTCGAGATGATGATCTCATCGAAGTCGCCCTCTGCGACGGCGTCCTTGACCGCACTCAGCGGGTCGCCGTCGCCGAACACCCCTTCGACGCTCCCGCCCGCCGCCTCGTCGAGGAGCGGGATCGCGAGCTCGAGCGTCGTCTCAGCGGCCTCGGTGTCGGGATCCCAGTACGGCCGCGGAACCAGCAGGGTGAACGCGCACGGGGAGCGCTCGGCCCGGGCGCGAACCGCCTCGAGCAGCCTCGGGGTCGCGGCGGTCTTGTGGGCGACGACGAGAACGCGCGTGAGCTTCTCGGGCATCATCCGTTCCGCTACCCGAGCAGGTCGTCGACCTGGCGCTGGATGTCGAGCGCGGCGCGCTCGAAGCGCTTCGAGTCGATCGTGAACTCGTGCCCGTTCGGGCAGGTCCGGGTCGGGTTCTTGCGCGCCTCGCCGACGGTGAGCTCCGTCGTCGCCCCGCACTCGGGACAGTCCGGGTCGAGGCGGTGGTGGTCGAGGATCGAGCGGATCGGGGTCGTCTTCTGGCGTTCGAGCGACATCGCCTAAGGATCGCATCCGCGCCGCTCGGCCGCCGAGCGGCCGCCGCTCAGCCGACCAGCTCGCGCCCGAGCCGCTCGTCGGTGACCGCGTCGGCCGCCGCCCGGGCGCCGACGTGGTTCGTGACCGCGGCGAGGAACGGCGCCCGGCCGAGCGCCCAGAGCCTGACGTCGGTGGCCGCCTCGACCGTCGCCGTCCGCGCGACGTCGCGGAGCAGCGCGATCTCGCCGAACGAGTCGCCGGGGCCGAGCTCGGCGAGCTCGACGCCGTCGGCGTGGGCGGTGAGTGAGCCCTCCTCGACGAGGTAGAAGCGGTCGCCGACGTCTCCCCGGCGGATCACCGCGGTGCCGGCCGTGGCCTCGACCGGCTCGAGGCTGGTCGCAAGCCCCTCGAGCTCGGGGGCGGGGAGCGGGGCGAAGATCGCGCAGCGGCGGAGCGCGGCGAGCTCGGCGACCGGGGCGTGGACGGTCGAGTCGATCCGCCGCAGCGCCCGCAGGCGCAGCAACGCCACCACCGGCATCAGCAGCCCGCAGACCGCGAACGCGACTCCGGCGCTGAAGTTGTTGACGAGCACCGGGGCGAGGATCGACCCGGCCGCGAGCGCCAGCATCAGCATCCCCTCGAGCAGCCCGAACACCCGGGCGAGCGCCTCGGCCGGCGCCGCGCGCTGGAGCAGCGTCCGGCCGGCGACGTCGAGCAGCGTCCGCGCGACGCCGGCGGCGGCGATCAGCACGAATGCGCCGGCGACCGTCTCCCACACGCCGACGAGGGAGAAGGCGATGCTCCAGGCGAGCGCGGCGACGAGCATCGGCGCGACGAGGCCACGGCGGCCGACCAGCGACAGCGCCAGCGCGGCGCCGAGCAGGCCGCCGGCGCCGAAGCTCGCCGACAGATAGCCGGCGCCGGACTCGCCGAGATCGAGCACCCCGAGCGCGAGCACGACGGCGAGGACGTCGAGGGCGCCGATCAGCACGAACTGGAGCGCGAGCAGCCCGACGAGGCTTCCCGAGCCGGGGAGGGAGGCCACCGTCCGCAGCCCGCCCGCGGCCGCGGCGACGATCCCCTCGGCGTCGTGCTCGCCCTGGGCCGCGGGCGCCGCGGCGGAGCCGGGGACGCCGAGCGCGAGCAGGGTCGAGACGGCGACGAAGCCGGCGAAGACGCCGACGGCCGCCTCGACCCCGCCGACCCCGAGCATCACCCCGGCGATCGCGGGCCCGGCGAGGATGCTCGCGCTCTCGAGCCAGCCGGTGAGCGCGTTCGCCCCGGTCAGCTCTGCCGGCCCCGCGACCAGAGTGGGGAGCAACGCCGCCTGCGCCGGGCGGGTGAGGGTGATCGCCGAGGCGGCGACGATCGCGCCGGCGTAGACGGCCCCCGGCGGGGCGTCGAGCGCGACGAGCGTCGCCGTCGCGCCGATCGTCAGCGTCTGGAGCGCGTAGCCGAGCGCGAGCACCCGGCCCGGCGGGTGGCGGTCGGCGAAGCCGGAGGCGAGCGGCGCGCAGACAGCGGCCGGGAGGAGCTGGGCGACCGCGACCAGGCCGGCTGCGGTCGCGCCGCCCTGGTCGTAGGCGTAGACGAGGATCGCGACCCAGACGCCGTACTCGGCGGCGTGGAAGCCCGCGAACGCGAGCGCGACCCGGCGAAGCGGCGGGTTCGAGAGCGTCGCCCGCAGGACGGCGCCGGCGCGCGGCTCCCTCATTCCCGGCCGTCGATTCGCGGGCGGCGCGGCATGCTGCGGTGTTCCTTCCCCGACCGGCGCCGCGGCGCCCGTCGATCCAGCCTCGCCGAGTGGTCGGCGGGAGGGTAGTCGCTCGATCTCCGGCGGTCAACCGTTCGGCCGCCGCGCGAACCCGCTCGCGGCCGGAGGGCGAGTAGGGTCGCGGGCGACGCGAGTGAAATGGCGTATGTCCGGGGTCAGATCGTGATCGAGCGTCCGGTCGAGGAGGTCTTCGACTTCGTCGCCGACGAGCGCAACGTCTACGACCCGCGGATCGTCTCGGCCGAGAAGCTCACCGACGGTCCGGTGGGAGGGGGAACCCGGTTTCGCAGCGAGACGAGAGGATTCGGCGGGCGAGTCGTGCCGATGCTCGTCGAGCTAAGGACCTACGAGCGTCCGCGCCGGCTCGCCTCGACCACCCGGGCTGCGGGGATCGAGATCGACTCGGCGCTCGACTTCGAGCCGGTGCCGGAGGGAACGTCGATGCGCTGGGTCTGGGAGGTCCGCCCCCAGGGCGCTCTTCGCCTGCTGCGCCCGCTGCTCGGCCCGATCGCAAGGCGCCAGGCGCGGACGATCTGGAGCAGTCTCAAGCGCGAGCTCGAGGAGGGGCGAGAGGGCCGCCCGCCTGCGGCCTGAACCCTCCGCGCCCGGCTGCCGGCGACTCACCCGCGCCTGTCGGCGGAGGGCTCTTCAGCCGTTCGCAAACGTTTATGCGCCGCTCAACTAGCGGCCGGCAAGATCCCAGTTCACGATCTTCTTCTTCACCGCCTTGCTGAGCCCGCCGAGTACGCCCTTCGGCTTGCGGCGGTCGAACCTCCTCGCCGCGAGGGACGCCGCGCCAGGCGCATCGGAGTCGTGCACCTGGGTGAAGAACAGGAGGTAGCGCGTGCTGCGCTTCGGGATCTTCAAGGTGATCTGAAACGAGATACAGCTGTCCGCGTCCACGACCGGGTTGAAGACCTTCGTCCTCTTCACCCGCTTGCCCTTGCCGTAGAGGATGAACGTCCCCAACGGGTCGCTGCCGTCGCTCTCGTCGAAGATCATCCAGCGGTCGGCATTGGAGAGCACGAGGTCGTTGGTGCTCGAAGCGATCACCACCTCGCTGTCATCGGCACCGAGGTCGGAGTCCCAGATCAGCTTCCGCCGCACGCTCTTGCGCTTCGTGTTGCGGAGCTTGATCAGCGAGCGCAGCGTCGGGGTGTTGGAGAACGCGCGCTCGGTGCGGGCCACCCGGAGCCCGAGCATCTTCGCCGGGCCGACCGTGATCTGCTCGCCGACCTTGTTGCCGATTCCGTCCGGGTCCTCGAAGACCTTCGGAGTGCCACCCGGGCGGGCCACGGCGAGCACCAGGCCGCCGTCGAAGGTGTCGGTATCGCCGCCTTCTGACCTGGCGTCGTTCGCGGGCGTGTAGCCGACGTCGTCGGAAGGGTCGCCACCGAGGTCGCCGAGCGCGCAGTCGTCGTTGAACTGGTCGGGCGGCTGACTGACGTCGAAGTGACCGTCGCCCTTCGACTCGAGGTTGAGGTCGTTGCTGGAGCTGACGGGGATCGTGACCGGGGCGGCCCAGGCGATCGCCGCTCCGCCGACCGCGATCGCAGCGCCGATGGCAACGAGCAAGGGGAGCCTGCGTCCCCGCGAGTGGTGGTGATTCATGCTGTGGTGGGTCCTTCCCCGGCGGTCGCTCTCCGGACGACGCCGATCCGGTGATTCTCCCTGGTGGCCGGCGGAGGGTAGCCGGTCGGTTCGAAGCCGTCAAGGTCGGGGCGATCCGCCCCCCTCGCCGTTCGCGGCGCCCCCCGGCTCGATCTGCGCCCGCGCCCTGACCGCAAGGTGCAACGCGAGCAGGGTCTCGCCGTCGGAGAGGTCGACGCCGAGCAGGTCCTCGATCCGCGCGAGGCGGTGGTAGAGCGACTGCCGCTCGATGTAGAGCGCGCGCGCTGTCTCGGCCTTGCGGCCCCCGTGCTCGCAGTAGGCGGCGAGGGTGGGGAGGAGCTTCGAGCGGCGGCGGCGGTCGTGCTCGACCAGCGAGGCGAGCCGCGAGTCGGCGAAGCGGCGAAGCTCGGGGCGGTTGCGAAGCGACCACAGCAGGCCGTCGAGGTCGGGGCTGGCCGCGTCGTGCCACGGGCGGGGGCGGGCGTGGATCGCGGCGCCGAGCTCGTCGGCCGCCATCCGCAGGCCGGCGCCGACCGCGCGCCAGCTCCGGGCGACCGGACCGACGCTGAGCACCGGGGCGGCGCCGTCGCCGAGGTGGCGCCCGGCGGCGCCGGCGAGCAGCGCCGCGAGCTGGTCGGCCATCTCGTCGCGGCCCGTCTCATCGCGCAGGCCGACGACGACGAGGAGCTCCGCCTCGCCCGACCGGGTCCCCGCGATCACCGGGACCTTGCGGTCGTCGAGCTCGCTGCGGAGGTCGCGCCAGACCGGTGACCAGGCTTCGGCGCGGGCGCGGGCGCCGCCGAGCGAAGGCGTCAGCGCCGGGGCGACGGCGAGCGGCAGCATCACCGCGCCGCGGCGGGTGAAGCCGAGGTCGGCGGCGCGCTGGCGCGTCTCTGCCTCGTCGACCTCTCCGTCGAGCAGGCCGACGAGGAAGTTCCCGCGCTCGCGGCGTGAGGTCGCCTCCTCGGCGCGGTCGCGAAGCAGCGCCAGCGCGATCAGGCCGACCGCCCGCTCGACCGCGATCTCGGCCCGGCGGTCGAGCGGCCCGTCGACAGCGAGCGCGACCAGCCGCCCCCAGCGCTCCTCGCCCCCGGTCGGCACCGGCTGCTCGACCGCCGCGGGCGCGCCGGGGAGCCGGCGCGCGAACGCATCCCAGGCGGCGAGCACGGCGGCGTCGCCGGCTTCGGCGGTCGCGTGGTAGATCACCCCCTGGTCGGCCTTCTCGAGCACGACCGGGTTGCCGATCGCCCCGGCGAGCTCGCTCAAGACCTCCGGGATCCCGGCGCCCTCGAGCATCAGCGAGGTGAACCGGCGGTGGAGCTCGTCGCCGCGGCGCATCAACTCGACCTGTCGGTTGACGATCTCGCGGTGGACCGCCTCGGTGACCTCGACGAAGCGGATCTCGTGGTGGAGCGCGATCAGCGGCAGCCCGCGACGCGTCGCCTCGCCCGAGAGCGCCTTCGGCAGGCGGCGGAACCGGGCGCCGAGCTCGATCACCAGCGCCGCGATCCCGAGCTCGTCGAGGTCGGCGACGAAGCGGCGCTGCTCGCGCTCGGTCTGGCCGATCCCGATCCCGGTCATCAGCAGCATCTCGCCGCCCTTCAGCATCTCGGCCATGTAGGGGACCTCGCCCGAGTGGACCCAGCGGACCGGGCGGTCGAGGCCGTCTGCTCCGGCGACGACCTCGGGCACGCCGCGAACGATCACCGGCAGCTCGAGGACCTCGCGGACGGTGACCGGGAAGTGCTGCGCCTCGCCGTCGCCGTTTCCGGCCATCTCGTAGGCGATCATGACATGTCGTCGCCCCCGGGCCACCTTCGGCGGCCGGTTATCTGACGATTCGACAAACAACAGGCGCGAACTTGTGGCCGGCCGTCGCGTCCGATTTGCGCCCGCGGCCTCCACAATCGAGTTGGACCGATCCGCAACCACCGCAGGAGGCGCCGAATGCCCGAAACGCTCGCGACCGCGACCAGGACCCTGCCCAACTACATCGACGGCAGTTGGGCGGAGCCGCGGGCCACGGAGACGATCGACGACCGCGACCCGGCGAGCGGGGAGGTCGTCGCGAGGGTGCCGATGTCGGGCGCCGACGACATCGACGCCGCGGTCCGCGCCGCCCGCGAGGCGCAGCCCGCGTGGCGCGCCGTCGCGCCGCAGCGGCGCGCGCGCGCCGTGCTCGCCCTCCGCGACGCGCTCGTCTCCCACCAGCGCGAGATCGCCGAGCTCGTCACCGCCGACATGGGCAAGACGCTCGCCGACGCCGAGGGCGAGGTCGCGCGCGGGATCGAGTCGGTCGAGTCGGCCGCGGCGATCCCCCACCTGCTCAAGGGGGAGAACCTCGAGGGCGTCGCCCGCGGCCTCGACGTCGAGATGGTCCGCCAGCCGGTCGGGGTCGTCGCCGCGATCACCCCGTTCAACTTCCCGGCGATGATCCCGCTCTGGTTCCTGCCCTACGCGATCGCCACCGGCAACAGCTTCGTCCTCAAGCCCTCCGAGCGCGACCCGCGTCCCTCGGAGCTGATCTTCGACCTGATCGACCGCGTCGACGAGATCCCGGCCGGGGTCTTGAACCTCGTCCACGGCGGCCGCGAGGCGGTCGAGTCGATCTGGGAGCACCCCGGCGTCGACGCGATCTCGTTCGTCGGCCAGGCGTCGACCGCGCGGCTGATCGCGACCAAGGCCGCCGAGCGCGGCAAGCGCGTCCAGGCGCTCGGCGGGGCGAAGAACGCGCTGATCGTGATGCCCGACGCCGACCCCGAGCTGATGGTCAGCGGCGTCCTCGGCTCGGCGTTCGGCGCCGCCGGGCAGCGCTGCCTCGCCGGCTCGCTGCTGGTGCTGGTCGGCGACGAGACCGAGCAGGACGCCTCGCTCGGTCGCGTCGTCGCCGGGGCGCGCGAGCTCCGCGTCGGCGCCGGCTCAGAGCCCGAGACCGACGTCTGCCCGCTGGTCTCGCCCGAGGTCCGCGAGCGGATCGAGCGCGAGATCGACGCCGCGCTCGCCGAGGGCGCCTCGCTGGTGCTCGACGGCCGCGGCGACGGCGGCGCCGGCGGCGCCGAGCTCGGGCCGACGATCATCGACCGTGCAGCGCCCGAGTCGCGCGTCGTCCGCGATGAGCTCTTCGGCCCGGTGCTGACGGTGCTCCGCGCGCCCGACCTCGAGACCGCGATCGGGCTCGTCAACCGCAGCCGCTACGGCAACGCCGGCGCGATCTTCACCTCCTCGGGGGCCGCGGCGCGCGCCTACCGCTACGGGATCGGGGCGGGGATGGTCGGCGTCAACGTCGGCGTCCCGGCGCCGGTGGCGTGGTTCCCGTTCTCGGGCTGGAAGGACTCGATCGACGGCGACCTGCACGCGAACGGCACCGACGCGGTCGACTTCTACACCCGCAAGAAGGTGGTGACGTCGAAGTGGGCGTGAGAGACGACCACCTGCTGCTCCACTTCGCCGCCAACGGGGCCTACGGTCCCGAGGGCTCGAAGCTGCTCGTGCTCGAGCGCGGCGAGGGGCCGTACGTCTTCGACACCGACGGGCGCCGCTACGTCGACGGGCTCTCGAGCCTGTTCTGCTGCCAGATCGGCTACAGCTACGGCGAGGAGATGGCGGCGGCTGCGGCCGAGCAGCTGACGAAGCTTTCGTTCAACACCAACTGGGCCACAGCACACCCACCCGCGCTCGAGCTCGCCGAGCGGCTCGCCGGCCTCGCCCCCGACGGGATCGAGCGCGTTTTCTTCACCAGCGGCGGCTCGGAGGCGGTCGAGGCGGCGTGGAAGCTCGTCCGCCAGTACCACGTCGCCAACGGGCAGCCCGAGCGGACGAAGGCGATCGCGCGCGACATCGCCTACCACGGGGTGACCCTCGGGGCGCTCTCGCTGACCGGGGTCGAGCGGTTCAAGGCGCCGTTCGGCAACCCGGCGATCGAAACCCGCCACGTCTCGAACACGAACCCGTTCCGCTCCGAGCTCGAGGGCGAGGAGCTGACCGCGGCGCTGCTCTCAGAGATCGAGCGGACGATCGCCGAGGAGGGCCCGGAGACGGTGGCGATGGTGATCGCGGAGCCGATCCAGAACGCCGGCGGCTGCCTCGTCCCGCCGCCGGGCTACTGGCCCGGGCTGCGGGAGATCTGCGATCGCCACGGGATCCTGCTCGTCGCCGACGAGGTGATCTCCGGCTGCGGCCGGCTCGGCGAGTGGTTCGCGGTCGAGCGCTACGGCACGAGCCCCGACCTGATCACGATCGCCAAGGGCCTCACCTCCGCCTACGCGCCGATGGGCGCGGTGCTCGCCTCCGAGCGGGTCGCCGAGCCGCTCTACCGCCCCGGCGCGGTGCTGCTCCACGGGATCACCTTCGGCGGGCACCCGCTCGCCGCCGCGCTCGCGCTCCGCAACATCGAGATCTTCGAGCGCGACGGGGTGCTCGAGAACGTCCGCAGGCTGGAGCCCTACCTGCGCCGGCGCCTCGACGAGGAGGTGGCGCCGCTGCCGATCGTCGGCGACGTCCGCGGCGACGGCTTCTTCTTCGCCGCCGAGCTCACCCCCGACGGTGGCGAGGGGCGGTTCGAGCCGGGGGGCGTCACCCGGCTCGTCCGCCAGGTGATCCCGCCGCTGCTCGCCGAGGCGGGGCTGATCGCCCGCGCCGACGACCGCGGCGACCCGGTGCTCCAGATCGCCCCGCCGCTGATCGCCGACGAGGGAGTGCTTGACGAGGTCGTCGAGGCGATGCGCGCGACCCTCGTCGCTGCCGCCGAGCAGATCGGGATCGGCTCTGCCGTCAACGGGGGCCCGGCGTGAGGGTCGGGGTCCCGCGCGAGGTAAAGCCGGCCGAGCGGCGGGTTGCGCTGACGCCCGCCGGCGCCCGCGAGCTCACCGCCGACGGCCACGAGGTCTTGGTCCAGGCGGGGGCGGGCGAGGGCTCGGGATTCGCCGACGCCGACTACGAGCGCGCCGGGGCGGCGCTGTGCTCGCAGGCGGAGGCATGGGCTGAGAGCGAGCTCGTGGTCAAGGTAAAGGAGCCGATCGCCTCCGAATACGGCTTCCTTCGCGACGATCTCGTCCTCTTCACCTACCTCCACCTCGCGGCCGACCGGCCGCTGACCGACGCGCTGGTCGACTCCGGCTGCGTTGCGATCGCCTACGAGACGGTCGAGGACGCCGACGGCCGGCTGCCGCTGCTGGCGCCGATGTCGGAGATCGCCGGCCG
>DATHVI010000179.1:0-16763 GCA_035461385.1 Solirubrobacterales bacterium | reverse complement strand
AGCGCAGGTCGCCCCGCGGACGCCGGTCGTCGTCGCCCCAGTACTTGATCAGGTCCGGGTGGGCGAGGATGTCGTAGAGGCCGCTGCGGGCCGCCTCGGCGAGGAGCTCGAAGTAGCGGCGCCAGAGGCGCTCCGGCTCGGGACCGCCCTCCCAGGCGTCGAAGATCCGGAAGTCGACCGCGCCGTCGCCGATGAAGTGCACCGAGCCGACGACGTAATCCCACTCGTGGCGGTCGAGCAGGCTCGCGATCCGGTCCTCGCGTCCGTGGACGAAGTCCATCTCGATCCCGAGCCGCAACGGGGTCGAGGTGACGAACTCGCAGTAGGCCCCGAGGTCGTCGGTTGCGCTCTCCTGCCAGAACGGGTGGTCCCAGACCTCGAGCGCGTCGGTGAACCGGTGGACGTGCTCGGAGACTCCGAGCTCCTCGACTCCGGCCGCCCGGGCCGCCTCGAGGTAGCGATCGACGTTCTCGCTCGTGAAGTACCGCTCCGTCGTCGCGTCGGCGTCGTCGGGGCGGAGGTGAACGTGATAGTCCGTCAGCATCGCCCAGGTACGCTAGCCGCGGATGATCCATCTGCGCATTGTCGTGCCGAGCTACCAGGCCGAGCACGCGCTCGGGTTGCTCGACAACACGCCTTCGGTCTGCAACCTGATCTACCTCGAGCGGGCCGCGCAGCGACCGCAGGGCGACGTGATCCTCTGCGACGTCGCCCGTGAGGACGCGAGCGTGATCATCTCCGACCTCCGCGAGCTCAACGTCGACACCGAGGGGTCGATCGCGATCGAGGAGATCGATTCGGAGATCTCGGCCGCCGCGGCCGCCGCCGAGCGCGCGGCCGGAGGCCTGCCCGGCGACGCCGTCGTCTGGGAGGAGGTCGAGTCGCGGACGTCGGAGAGCACCGAGCTCTCGGTCAACTTCCTCGCGTTCATGTCCCTCGCCTGCATGATCGCGACGGTCGCGATCCTGCTCGACTCGCCAATCCTGATCATCGGGGCGATGGTCGTCGGCCCGGACTTCGGGCCGATCGCGGGGCTGAGCGTCGCGATCGTCAGCCGCAGGCGGGAGTTCGCCAGGCGCTCCCTGGTCGCGCTCGCGATCGGCTTCCCGGTCGGGATCACGGCTGCGTTCGTGTTCTGCCTCGCGCTCAGGCTCACCGACCTCGCCCCCGGCGCTCCGCAGGTCACCGACGCGACGTTCCTCCGCTTCATCGCCCACCCCGACGCGTTCTCGGTCATCGTCGCGATGCTCGCCGGCTCGGCCGGCGTGCTGTCGCTGACGGCGCAGAAGTCCTCGGCGCTGATGGGGGTACTGATCTCGGTCGCGACGATCCCCGCCGCCGCGAACATCGGCGTCGCCGCGGCGTACGCGGACTGGTCGACCTGGCGCGGGGCTCAGCTCCAGCTCGTCGCCAACCTCACCGGGCTGCTCGTCGCGGCGATCGGGACGCTGGTCGTCCAGCGCCTGGTCTACGCCCGCCGCCGGATCGCCCACCTGGACGACGCCGCCCGCACCCTCGCCGGGCTGCCGCTCGGGCAGACCCGCGGCGCTGCGTTGCGCGCCGCCCGCAAGCGCGCGTCCGCTAGCTTCCGTCGCGATGACTCGCACCGCCCGTGACCTCGCGATCATCCTCGGCACGTTCGTGGCCGTGAGCGCGATCGCGGCGCTCGCCGGGGCCGCGAACATGGGAACCGCGCTCACCCTCGGCCAGATCGCGTTCGCGATCGCGGTCGTCGCCGTGATCGTCAGCTAGGCACGAACCCTCGCCGGCGCTCAGTGAGCATCAGCGTCGCGAGCGCGAGGTCGGCGGCCGTGGTCACCTTCAGGTTGGCGGCCGGGGCCGGTTCGATCAGGACCTTGCCGCCGGTGGCCTCGACGAGCATCGCGTCGTCGGTGGCGGCGGCGACGCGATCGGCATCGGCGGCGTGCGCCCCGCGCAAAGCCGCAGCCCGGAACGCCTGCGGCGTCTGCGCCGCCCAGAGGTAATCGCGGCTCTCGGTCCGCTCGACCGCTGGGCCCTCCCGCTCCGCCTCGCCGGCGCGCCCCCGCGGCTCACGGGCGCGCTTGACGGTGTCGGTGATCGGTGCCGCGGCGATCACGCCGGCGGCGTCGGGCCGGCTGGCGAGCTTCGCGAGCACGGCGTCGATCAGCTCCGGCGTGACCAGCGGCCGGGCCGCGTCGTGGATCGCGACCAGGTCGCCCTCGACCCGCCCGAGCGCCGCCGCAACCGACTCCGAGCGCTCGGTGCCGCCGGCCACGACCGCGAGCTCGAGCCCGTCGCCGGCGATCGCGGCCTCGGCGGCACGGGCGACGTCGCCCTCCCGCCCCGGCGGCGCGGCGACGATCGCGCGATCGACGGACGCCGCCGCTGCGAACGCGCCGAGGGACCAGGCGAGCAGCGGCCTACCCGCGACCTCGACCAGCGCCTTCGGGCCGCCGGCTCCGAGGCGCTCCCCGGAGCCGGCGGCCGCGATCACGGCGGTTGCGCTCAGATCGGGCCCAGCAGCGCCGCTCATCGGACGTCCCAGGCCCGCCATGTTGCTCGATGACGGACCCTAGGCAGTGACCTTCGCGCCGAAGCGCTCCTCGAGCAGCCCATCGATGTACAGCTCGGCGCCCTCGGAGTCTTTGTCGAGCGCGTACATGAACTCCGAGGCGAGGATCTTCTTCGCCCGCGTGTACATCTGCTTCTCGCCCGTCGACAGGCCCTTCTCCCACTCGCGGATCGCGAGGTTGCGGACGACCTCGGCGAGCTCGAAGACGTCGCCGGTCTTGATCTTCTCCCGGTTGTACTTGAACCGCCGGTTCCAGTTCTTCGGCATCTCGGAGAGCTCACCGGTGAGGACGTCGATCACTCGCTTCACCTGCTCCCCGTTGATCACCCTTCGGAGGCCGGCGCGGTGGGCGTTCTCGCACGGCACCATCACGGTCATCTCGTTGTGGAGGATCTTGATCGTCAGGTAGTCGCGCCGCTCATCGAGGATCTCCTTCGTCTCCTTCTTGAGCACGACTCCCGCGCCGTGATGGGGGTAGACCACGTTGTCGCCGACCTCGAACTCGCACACGACGGGCTCCAGGTCGACGGCGGTCTCGGCCGTCTCCTCAACTGCTGTCTCGGGAATGTTCGCCTCCTTCGATCGTGACGGGCACCCGCGGGCGGCCGTCGGTTTCCAGGGCACTCATCGGTAGCGGTCGACCTCGTCGACCTCAAGCCTGCGCAGACCCTCGCGGATCTCCTTCGCGTGCATCTCGCCCACCCCGTCGACCGCCTCGAGCTCCTGGTCGGTCGCGGCGAGGATCGCCGCCAGATCGCCGAAGCGGTGGACGACCTTCTGGGCGACCAGTCGCGGCAGGCGCGGGACGCTGGCGAGCGCCCGGTAGCCGCGCGGCGAGACCGGGAAGTCGATCGTGTGCGTCTTGCGGTCGTACCCGAGCAGCTCCGCGAGGCGCCCGAAGTCGAGCAGCTCCTGGTGCTCGAGCGACCCGAGCTCGGAGAGCGCCCGCTCGACCGCGGGCTCGGAGTCGACGACGATGTAGTCGCGCGCTCCTGCTGCGCGCTCGGCCATCACCCCGACCACGGTCTCCTCGAGCTGCATCTCGATCAGCCTCCCCTCGGCGCCGAGCTCGATGATGTAGCGCTCGACCTCGGCCGCCATCCGCGTCACCAGCTCGGCGCGCTGGATCACCGTCAGCGCGTCGTAGAGGGCGACCATCCCGTTGAGCTCACGGGCGCTCAGCCGGGCGGCGACCTGGTCGAGGCGGTCGCGGTACTTCTCCAGCGTCGCCAGCCCCTGGTTCGCCTTCGAGAGCACCGTCGGGATGTCCTCGAGGATGTACTTGATCCCCTCGACGTAGAGCGAGACCACGTCGCGGCGCTGCGAGATCGCGACGACGAGCGCCTTCGCCTGCTTCGAGACGCGCTCGGCGGTACGGTGGCGCGTTCCGGTCTCCATCGAGAGGATCGTCGGGTCGGGCATCAGCTGGACGTTCGCCCAGCTGATCTTGCGGCTCCCGGCGTCGAGGACGATCGCGCCGTCCATCTTCGCGACCTGGTACAGGAGCGCCGGGGTGTAGTCGATATCGAGCTTGATCCCGCCGGAGAACAGGAACGAGACGTCCTCGGCGTCGGCGATCAGGATCAGCCCGCCGGTGCGGGCGTGGATGATGTTGTCGATCCCCTCGCGAAGCGGCGTCCCCGGGGCGACCATGTCGAGGGCGCGGAGGAGGCGGGGATCTTGCCGGGCTTCGAGCTCGCTTAGATCGTTCCCGGACTCCGAAGCCACAACGCGAGCCATGATGGCAAATCGCCCGGTGGCCGCGCGCTGAGGTCAATCCCGTGTGGATAGCTCGGATTCGGGGTTGTCAAGCCCGACCCGTCGCGGCCTCGGCGCCGACCTCGCACGGTGCTCAGTCGGCGGGCTCAGGCGGCGGCGCGTCGCGGCCGCGGGCGCGCGGCGCCAAGGGCGCGCGCGAGGGTCGGTTGCGGCGCCAGCCCCTCGATCCGCTCCGCCGCGGGCGGCGCGAGGACTGGACCGAGGCCGAACTTGAGCGCCTCGGCGCTGCGGCGCTCGGCGTGGGCGACGGGCCGGAGCTCCCCGGTCAACCCGACCTCGCCGAAGCAGCACAGCGGCCTGTCGCCGGGGCCGGCGAGCGGCTCGCCCCGGTGGGCGGAGACGACGGCGAGGGCGACGGCGAGGTCGGCGCCGGGCTCGTCGACCCGGATCCCGCCGGCGACGTTCACGAACACGTCCGCCGACCCGAGCGCAGGGCCGCCGTGGCGCGCGAGCACGGCGAGCACCATCGCCAGCCGGTTGCGGTCGATTCCGGTCGCGACCCGCCGCGGCGGGACGATCTCGGTCGGCGCGACCAGCGCCTGGACCTCGACCAGCAGCGGCCTCGTTCCCTCCATCGACGCGAGCACCACCGACCCGGGCGCCGCGCTTGCCTCGCCGACGAACCGCGCCGAGGGGTCGGCGACCTCGACCAGGCCGCCCGAGCGCATCTCGAACACGCCGACCTCGCTCGTCGCGCCGAAGCGGTTCTTGAGCGCGCGTAAGACCCGGAAGCTGCGTTCGCGCTCGCCCTCGAACAGGAGCACGCAGTCGACCAGGTGCTCGAGCACCCGGGGCCCGGCGACCGCGCCCTCCTTGGTCACGTGGCCGACGAGGACGACGGCGCAGTCGATCCGCTTCGCGACCTCGGCGATCGCGTTCGCCGCCTCGCGCACCTGGCCGACCGAGCCGGGCGCCCCGCTCATCCCCTCGGCGTTGAGCGTCTGGATCGAATCGATCACGCACGCCGCCGGCCGCTCGGCCTCGAGCGCCGCGACGACCGCCTCGAGCGAGGTCTCGGCGATCGCCGGCACCGCGAGCGCAGCCTCGCCGAGCCGCTCCGCCCGCAGCCGGACCTGCGCCGCAGACTCCTCGCCCGAGACGTAGAGCACCTTCGCCTCCGCCGCGACCAGGTTCCCGAGCGCCATCCCGGTGAGCGTCGACTTCCCGATCCCCGGCTCGCCCCCGAGGAGGATCAGCGAACCGGGCACGAGCCCGCCGCCGAGCACCCGGTCGAGCTCGGCGATCCCGGTCCGCAGTCGCTGCGTGCGCGGGGCGGAGACGTCGCGCAGCGGCACCGCCCGCGGCGCCTCGATCCTGCGCCGGCGGGAACGCCCGGAGGCGCCGCGCGCCGCCCCGGCCGCGGAGCCCGAGTCGCGCCGGCTCTCGACGAGCGTGTTCCACTCGCCGCAGCCGCCACAGCGCCCCGACCACGCGAGCGCCTCGTGGCCGCACGATTGGCAGACGTAGACGGACTGGGCTCTCGGCATGCCGCGAGACTACGAACCCCGCCCGACGCCACCGCGCCCCTCGAAGGATCAGTAACGGGATCGGGCCGAAAGCCGAGCGGCCTGCGAGGCCGCGAGCTCGAGAGGAACGTTGAGTACAACGGAGGCACCAAACGTAACCTTGGCCCCGGTAGTCGGGGAAAACGTAGCCTTCGTCGGCCGCAGCGCGCCGGAGCGACCCGAGGCCTTCGGGCCGCCGCCCTCGTTGCCTCCTTGAACGCCCCGCGCTACACGCGGCCGCGGTGGTACGCCGAGCCGGCCCGAGCCGGCGCCGTTTACTCCGACGGCTCGGGCTCCGCCGGCCCGTCGGATGCGGGCGCGGGGGGCTCGGGCGCCGGCGCGCCGCCGCCGTCGTCCTTCTTCGCGCCGACTCCGACCGGCTGCTTCTCGCCGTCGTCCTTCTTCTTCGCCGACTTGCGCTTACGCGGCTTGATCAGCTTCAGCGACAGTGGGCGATCGTCGGCGTCGCCAGCCTCGTCGCGGTCGACGACGACCGAGGTGCCGGTCTCGATCGAGTCCGGGCCCTGGCGCAGGACCTCGTCGGCGAGCGGGTCCTCGATGTAGCGCTGGATCGCGCGCCGCAGCGGGCGGGCGCCCATCGCCGGGTCCCAGCCCTTTTCGGCGAGCAGATCCTTGGCCGGGTCGGTGAGCTCGAGCTGGAGCTCGTGCTCGGCGACCTGGGCGCGGACCCGGGTGATCATCAGGTCGATGATCTCCTTGATCTCGTCCTTGGTCAGCTTGTGGAAGACGATCACCTCGTCGATCCGGTTCAGGAACTCGGGGCGGAAGACCTTCTTCAGCTCGCCCATGATCCGCTCCTTCATGTCCTCGTAGGAGGTCCCGGTCTCCTCGTCGGAGGCGCCGAACCCGAACGAGACGTTGCGGGCGATGTCCTTCGCGCCGATGTTCGAGGTCATGATCACGATCGCGTTACGGAAGTCGACCGTGTGACCCTGGGCATCGGTGAGCCGCCCGTCCTCGAGGATCTGGAGCAGGATGTTGAACACGTCCGGGTGCGCCTTCTCGATCTCGTCGAGGAGCAGAACCGAGTACGGCTTGCGGCGCACCGCCTCGGTGAGTTGGCCGCCCTCGTCGTAGCCGACGTAGCCGGGCGGCGATCCGACCAGGCGCGAGACCGCGTGCTTCTCCATGTACTCGGACATGTCGATCCGGACCATCGCGTCCTCGTCGCCGAACAGGAACTCGGCGAGCGTCCGGGCGAGCTCGGTCTTCCCGACCCCGGAGGGGCCGAGGAAGACGAACGAGCCGGCCGGGCGCTTCGGGTCCTTGATCCCGGCGCGTGAGCGGCGGATCGCCTTCGAGACCGCCTCGATCGCGACCTCCTGGCCGATCACCCGCTTGTGGAGCTCCTCCTCCATCCGGACGAGCTTCTTGGTCTCGGCCTCGGTCAGCTTGAAGACCGGGATCCCGGTCCACATCGAGACGATGTCGGCGATCTCCTCCTCGCCGACCGACGGCCGCTCGCCGCCATCGCCGGCGTTCCACTGGTCCTCGAGCTCGCGCTTGCGATTCGTCAGCTTGCGCTCGGTGTCGCGGAGGTTCGTCGCCTTCTCGAACTCCTGCGCCTCGATCGCCGCCTCCTTCGCGCGCCGGGTCTCCTCGATCTCCTCCTCGAGGTCGCGGTAGACCGGCGGCTGCGACATCGACTTGATCCGCATCCGCGACGCCGCCTCGTCGATCAGGTCGATCGCCTTGTCGGGCAGGTAGCGGTCGGAGATGTAGCGGTCGGCGAGCTCGGCCGAGGCCTTCAACGCGTCGTCGGTGATCTCGACCTTGTGGTGGTCCTCGTAGCGCTCGCGGAGGCCCTCGAGGATCTTGACCGTGTTCTCGGTCGAGGGCTCGTCGACCTTGATCTGCTGGAAGCGTCGCTCGAGCGCCGAGTCGCGCTCGAGGTACTTGCGGTACTCGTCGAGCGTCGTCGCGCCGATCGTCTGCAGCTCGCCGCGGGCTAGCGCCGGCTTCAGGATCGAGGCGGCGTCGATCGCGCCCTCGGCGGCGCCGGCGCCGACGAGGTTGTGGAGCTCGTCGATGAACAGGACGATGTCGCCGCGCTGGGTGATCTCCTTCATCACCTTCTTCAGCCGCTCCTCGAACTCGCCCCGGTACTTCGAGCCGGCGACGAGTGCCGCGAGGTCGAGCGTGTAGATCTGCTTGTTGCGCAGCAGCTCGGGCACCTCGCCGCTGGTGATCCGCGCCGCGAGCCCCTCGACGATCGCCGTCTTGCCGACGCCCGGCTCGCCGAGCAGCACCGGGTTGTTCTTCTGGCGGCGCGAGAGGATCTGCATGATCCGCTCGATCTCGACCTCGCGCCCGATCACCGGATCGAGCTTCGACTCCGAGGCGAGCTTGGTCAGGTTGCGGCCGAACTGGTCGAGCAGCTTCGACGACTTCTTGCCCTCACCGGCGCCGGCGCCCGCGCCCTGGCGGCGGCCGCCCGGGCCGGAGAGCATCCGGATCACCTCGTTGCGGATCTTCTCCGAGTCGGCGTCGAAGTCGAGCAGGATCCGGGCGGCGACGCCCTCGTTCTCACGCACGAGCCCGAGCAGGATGTGCTCGGTGCCGATGTAGTTGTGGCCGAGCGAAAGCGCCTCGCGGAGCGCCAGCTCGAGCACCTTCTTCGCCCGCGGCGTGAACGGGATCTGGCCTGAGGTGACCTCCTCGCCGGAGCCGACGATGCGCACCACCTGGGCGCGGACGCGCTCGACGGTGATGTCGAGCGACTCGAGCACGCGTGCGGCGAGGCCCTCCTCCTCACGCAGCAGCCCGAGCAGGATGTGCTCGGTGCCGATGTAGTTGTGCTTCAGGGTCCGCGCCTCTTCCTGGGCGAGGACGACGACCTGTCTTGCGCGCTCTGTGAATCGCTCGAACAAACTGCTCCGCCTCGTGTCTCTAGTGGCTGCTCCTGCGTTTCAGCTCGATGCCCTGGCTCATGTCCTCAGTATTGCCAACCCGGTGGTCATTCCCCGGAGACCGTGCGAAGGGACGCAAGATCGCCGGGGGTTCATCCATCTTTCGGCTACTCGGTGCCGAGGATTGAACCTCCGGTCTGTCGACTACAGCGAAGCGAAAGTATATCGGCGGCCGTCGCGATCCCCGCACGGGTCCCCACGCACGGACCGGCCACGCCGCAAGTTGCGGGAACCCGGGCGCCGAATCGGCTCGCCGAGCACCGGGCGGCGCTAGTGGGGGTGGGTGACGCCCCGCTAGGCGCTGGGGACGGCCCGGGTCGGGTCGGGGGCCTCGAACGGGTCCCGGTAGGCGATCGTCGTCGAGCCGACGCGCACCTCGTCGCCGTCGGTGAGCCGGCGGCGCCCGCTGACGCGCTCGGGGCCGACGAAGGTCCCGTTGCGGGAGAGCCCGTCGTCGACGACGACCCAGTCGTCGCCGAGCCGGACCAGCTCCGCGTGCACGCGCGAGACCTCGCCGTCCCACGGCAGCGAGACGTCGGCGCCGAGCCCCCGCCCGATCGTCACCCGGTCCCAGGTGTCGGGCAGCGAGAGGACGCGCTGGTCGCCGTGCCCGTCGCTGTAGACGAGGTACGGGTCGCCGCGGCGCTCGGCCTCGGCGAGCTGGCTCTGCCCTGAGCCCACGCGCACATTCGACCACCACGCGCCGCGGCGCGCAAGGGCCGAGCCCGGCGGGTCAGCTCCGCATCGCCGGGAACAGCAACACTTCCCGCAGCGTCTTCGCCCCGGTCAGCAGCATCACCAGGCGGTCGATCCCGAGTCCGACCCCGCCGGTCGGGGGCATCCCGTACTCGAGCGCCTGGAGGAATCCTTCGTCGAACGGCTGCGTCTCCTCGTCGCCACGCCGGAGCTCCTCGGCCTGTGCCTCGAACCGGCGGCGCTGGTCGTCGGGGTCGTTGAGCTCGGTGAACGCGTTCGCGATCTCGATCCCGCCGCAGAACGCCTCCCAGCGCTCGACCAGGCCCTCCTCGGCCCGGTGGCGCTTCGCGAACGGGGACATCTCGACCGGATAGTCGAGGATGAACGTCGGCTGGACGAGCTCGGGCTCGACCTGCTTCGAGAGCAGGCCGTCGACGAGCTTGCCCCAGCCCTCGGCCTCGTCGGGCTCGGAGCCCATCGCCGTGGCGAGCTCCTCGCGGGTCGGGTGCTCGAGGACGTCGATCCCGGTTCGCTCGCGAATCGCATCGTGTAGCGTCAGCCGCCGCCACGGCGGGGCGAAGTCGATCTCGGCCCCGTCGCGCTCGACCACCGTCGTCCCGAGCACGCGCTCGGCGATGTGGGCGACCAGCCGCTCGAGCCGCTCGGCGGCATCGTTGTAGTCGGCGTAGGCCTCGTACCACTCGAGCATCGTGAACTCGGGGTTGTGCTTGTGCGAGATCCCCTCGTTGCGGAAGTCCTTGCCGAGCTCGTAGACGCGCTCGATCCCGCCGACGACGCAGCGCTTGAGGTAGAGCTCGGTCGCGATCCGCAGGTAGAGGTCGCGATCGAGCGCGTTGTGGTGGGTTGTGAACGGGCGCGCCAGCGCCCCGCCGTAGAGCGGCTGGAGCACCGGCGTCTCGACCTCGACGAACCCCTCGGCGTCGAGCCACTCGCGAGCCGCGGCAACGGTCGCCGCCCGCTTCATGAACAGGTCGCGGATCTCCGGGTTGGCGATCAGGTCGAGCTCGCGGTGGCGGTAGCGCAGCTCGGTGTCCTCGAGCCCGTGGTACTTGTCGGGGGGCGGGCGCATGCTCTTCGCGAGCAGCTCCCAGCCGGTGACGCGGAGCGAGAGCTCGCCGCGGCGGGTCTTGAACGCGACCCCGTCGACGCCGACGATGTCGCCGAGGTCGAGGTCGGTGAGCAGCGCGTGGGCGTCCTCCCCGACGACGTCGGCCCGCGAGTGGAGCTGGATCCGGCCGCTGGCGTCGACGAGATCGATGAAGGCCGCCTTGCCGTGCCCGCGCCGGGCGGCGATCCGCCCCGCGACCCGGTAGGCGTCCCCCGTCTCCTCCCCGGCCTCGAGGTCGTCGTGCACCTCGTGCACCGACGCGATCGGCACCCGTCCCGCGAACGAATGCGGGAACGGCTCGACCCCGCCCTCGCGCAGCCGCTCGAGCTTCTCCCGCCGCTCGGCGAGGACGCGAGGCTCGGATGTCCGCTCTGGCTCGTCCGGCACCGCGGGCGAGCCTAGTGCCTCACCGGCGCGGGGGCTGTCTCATGACCCCCGGGTGCGTCCCCTGCGCGCGCCGCTGCCGCCAGGCGTGCGCTCGGGGGTCGTGAGCCAGTCCCCTACGCGGCTTCGATCTTGGTGATCTTCAGCTTCTTCTTCGGGCCGCGCGGGACGTCGACGGTGACGATGTCGCCGCGCTTGCGCCCGAGGAGCGCCTTGCCGACCGGCGCCTCGTTCGAGAGCTTGCCCTGGAGCGGGTCGGCCTCGGTCGAGCCGACGATCTCGAACTTCTGCGAGTCGCCCGACTTCTGGTCCTTGACGTGGACGAGCACGCCGACGCCGACGGTGTCGGTATCGATGTCGTTGCGGTCGACGACGATGGCTCGGCGCAAGCGCTCCTCGAGCTGGGCGATCCGCTGCTCGAGCAGGGCCTGCTCATTCTTGGCGTCGTCGTACTCGGAGTTCTCCGAGATGTCGCCGAACTCGCGCGCTTCCTTGATCCGCTCCGCAATCTCACGGCGCTTCGTCGTCGTCAGGAACTCGACCTCCTGCTGGAGCTTCTCGAGTCCGTCCTTGGTGATCACCGATTCGCGGGCCACAGTGTCTGAACCTCTCGTCTGTCTTTGCCTCGGGCCGTCGGCGGGGTTGCCGCTCCGTCCCGGATCGAAAAAGGCCCGAGGACGCGGGCCTGTCAGCGCCGCGCATTTCGGGCAGGGCGGGCGATTATAGCGACGGCCGCTCGGCTGCTTTCGAGCCGCTTTCGGAAGCGCTCAAACCGTTACTGCAAGCGGGATCTCGACCCGCTCGAGCATCTCCCTGACCTCGTCGAGCGAGTCGGTTCGCTGGTAGGCGTCGGCGTCCGGACCGGTGATGCCGAGCCGCTCCAGGTACCAGGGGTAGAACTTGCGCAGATTACGTGCCGCCCGCCCACCCCAGTGGCGCTCGGCCCGGTCGAGCACCCAGCGCAGCTCGGCGACGATCTCGCTCGGCGCGGGCGGCTCAGCCCGCCCGTCGAGCAGCTCCTCGAAGATCCACGGGTAGCCGAGCCCCCCGCGGGCGATCATCACCGCGTCGGCGCCCGACCGCTCGTAGGCGTCGCGGGCGCGCTCGGCCGACCTCAGGCCCCCGGAGACGATCACCGGCACCTCGACGCGGCGCTTGAGCTCGCCGACGAGCGCGTACTCGGGGCGCCCCTTGTGGTGGACGGCCGCCGGTCGGGGGTGGAGGCAGACGGCGGCGACACCCGCGTCGGCGACGAGGCGCTCGGCGAGGTCGATCCCGTCGCGCTCGCCCGGCCGCAACGCCGACCGGAGCTTGACCGTCACCGGCCGCCCGGAGCCCTCCCGCGCCGCCCGGGCGATCGCGACCGCGCGGGCCGGATCCTCGAGCAGCGCGGCGCCGGCGCCCGTCTTGCAGACCTTCGGCACCGGGCAGCCCATGTTGAGGTCGATCAGCTCCGGCCCGGCCGCGGCGGTGACCGCCGCGGCCTCGCGCATCACCCCCGGGTCGGAGCCGAAGAGCTGGATCGCGATCGGGTGCTCGTCGGGATGGACCCTGAGCATCTCCCGCAGCGTGCGCTCGTTGCGGTGGTGGATGGCGAAGCTCGAGACCATCTCCGAGAACGCGAGCCCGGCGCCGTGGCGGCGCGCCTGCAAGCGCACGAACCAGTTGCCGATCCCGGCCAGCGGCGCGAGCAGGACGCGGTTCGCGATCTCGACGCCGCCGATTTCGAAGGGCTCCGTCAACGGTGGTTGGTTCACGTCGGAATATCTTTGCGGCAGCCTTCGGCTGCCTTACATGCTGCTTTGGGGCTAGGGCCCCTCACTGTTGAATATCTTTGCGGCCGCCTTCGGCGGCCTTACATGCTGCTTTCGGGGCTAAAGCGCCTCACTGGAGTTCCTGTTTCTTTCCCAGATCAACCGTAGCCCGGTCAGGGTGAGCAGGTCGTCGACCTCGTCGATCGACTTGCAGAACGGGACGATCGCGCTTGCGAGCCCGCCGGTTGCGATCAGCCTCGTCCCCGGGCCGAGCTCGGCGGCGATCCGGTCGGCGATCCGGTCGACGAGGCCGGCGAAGCCGAAGATCACCCCGGACTGGATCGCGGCCCGCGTCGACTTCCCAACCGCCGCATCCGGCCGGGCGAGCTCGATCCGCGGGATCCGGGCGCCGCGCTCGGCGAGCGCGCTGAGCGAGATCTCAACCCCGGGGGCGATCGCGCCGCCGAGGTACTCCCCGTCGGCGGAGACGACGTCGAAGTTGATCCCGGTCCCGAAGTCGACGACGACACAGGCGCCCCCGAAGCGCTCGTACGCGGCGACCGCGTTGACGAGCCGGTCGGCGCCGACCTCGTAGGGGTTGTCGATCCGGATCGGCATCCCGGTCCGGACCCCGGGGCCGACGGCGAGGAACCCGGCCGAATCGAGGTAGCGGGCGGTCATCGCCTCGTACTCGCCGGCGAGCGGCGGCACGACCGAGGAGACGATCACCGCGTCGAGGGCGGAGAAGTCGAGCCCGCTGAGCGAGAGCAGCCCCGAGATCCGCTCTGCGAGCTCGTCGCCGCTCGCGCCTGCCCTGGTCTGAAATCGCCAGTGCTCGACCAGCCGGTCGCCGTCGAAGGCGCCGAGGTGAGTCTGGGTGTTGCCGACATCGATCGCGAGCAGCATCGGCGCGGATTATGGACCGCGGCCGCGATCTCCGGCACCGGTGCCGCGCCGGCGCCGCCGATGCGCGCAGCGCCTACGATCACCGCCGTGGCGACGACCCTCTACGTGATCCCCGGCTCGCACCCGTCGTGGAAGGCGCGGCTCGCGCTCGAGCTGAAGGGGATCGAGTATCGCCGCGTCGACCTGATGCCGGTGATCTCGAGGGGTGTGGTGCGGGCGCTGCGCTTCGGCGGCGCGACGGTGCCGGCGCTGAAGATCGACGGGCGCCGGGTCCAGGGCTCGCGCGAGATCGCCCGCGAGCTCGATCGCCTCGTGCCCGAGCCGCCGCTCTACCCCGGCGACCCGAACCTGCGCGCCGAGGTCGAGGCGGCCGAGCGCTGGGGTGAGAAGGAGCTCCAGCCGGTCGCCCGGCGGGTGGTCTGGAACGCGTTCCGGCGCGACCGCTCGGCGCTCGCCAGCTTCGCCCGCGGCGCCCGGCTCGGGATCCCGGTCGGTATCGCGGTAAGGACCTCGGCGCCGATCGTCGCCCTCTCCGTGCGGATCCACGCGGCGAGCGACGACCACGTCAGGGCCGACCTCGCGGCGCTGCCGGGGATGCTGAACCGGATCGACGACTGGATCGCCGACGGCGTCCTCGGCGATCCCGACCCGAACGCCGCCGACCTTCAGATCGCGACCAGCATCCGGCTGCTGATGACGCTCGACGACGTCCGCCCGGCGGTCGAGTCGCGCCCGTGCGGCGAGCTCGCGCTCCGGATCGTCCCCGAGTTCCCGGGCCGGATCCCGCCGCTGCTGCCAGAGGCGTGGCTTCGGCCGCTGAACGATTCGACCGCCGTCCGCGGCCGGGGCGCGCGCTGATCGGACCGAAGCTCAGCGGGTGCGGCGCCTGAAGGTCGCGATCGCGTTCTCGTTGTAGCTGGCCGCATACAGGCTGCGGTCATCGGGCGAGAGCGCGAGCCGCCACGCCCCATCAAGGCCCTCGACCCCGGGCAGGGTCTCGCGGATCGCGCCGGCGAACTTGAGCCGTCCCTTCCTGCTGCGCTTGAAGCTGACCACCGCGCTCGGATCCTGGTAGCTCGCCGCGTAGACGCTGCGCCCGTCGCGCGAGACTACGACGTCGATCGGTTCCTGCATCCCGCTGACGCCACCGATGCCATCGACCTTCGCCCCGAGGAAGCGGAGCTTCCCACTCCTCGGCTTGCGGCGGAAGATCGCCAGCGCCTCGTCGCCCTCGCCCGGAACGTAGACGCTGCGCCCGTCGCGCGAGATCGCGAGGCTGCAACAGGGCTCGGCGAGGCCATTCACCCCGCCCTGGCCGTCGACCTTCGCGTTTACGAACCGCAGCTTGCCCTTGCGGTTGCGCTTGAACGTCGCCACGGCGCTGTCCCCGTTGCCGATCGCGTAGACGTTGCGCCCTTCGCGCGATGCGACCACGCCGATCGCCTCGTCGAGCCCGTTGACTCCGCCCTGTCCGTCGACCTTCGCGTTCACGAATCGCAGGATTCCCCTCCGCCCCTTGCGCCTGAAGGTGGCGATCGCGTCGTCCTGCGACCCGGGGACGTAGACGTTGCGACCGTCGGGCGAGATCGCGATCTGGCAGCAGGGGTCGGTGATTCCCTCGACGCCGCCCTGGCCGTCGATCCTCGCGTTGACGAACCGCAGCCTGCCGTTGCGGCGGTTGCGCTTGAAGGTGAGGATCGACGACTGGGGGCCGGTGCTGGTGACGTAGACGTTCCTGCCGTCGCCGCTGACCGCGATCGCGGTCGGGAACGGCATCGCGGTGATCCCGCCCTCGCCGTCGAACTGCGCGCGGACGAACCGGAGCTTGCCCTTGCGGTTGCGCTTGAACGTCGCCAGGCCGGCGGTGTTGCCGATCGCGTAGACGTTCTTGCCGTCGGCGGAGACCGCGACGCCGTAGGCGTCCTCGATGCCGGTGACCGGCCCCTCGCCGTCGACCTTGGCGTCGACGAACCGCAGCTTGCCGGCCGGCGCCGCGGTAGCCGCGCCGATCGCTCCCGCGACGAGCGCGAGCGCGGCGAGCAGCATCAGACCTGGTCGGCGGCCCCTGAGTGGCATGACCGGGCCCGGACTCTATCGCCCCCGCGAGTCGACGGCTACAGCGCCCCCACCCGGTCGACCCGCTCGCCGTCGCCGAGCCGCGCAAGCGCGTCCGCGAGCCGGGTCCCGTCGGGCAGGGCGAGCTCCGGGTCGAGCTCGAGCAGCGGGACGAGTACGAAGCGCCGCGAGGTGACCTCGGGATGGGGGAGCGTCAACCGCTCCGTCTCGAGCTCGAGGTCGCCGAGCAGCAGCAGGTCGACGTCGAGCGGGCGCGGCCCATGGCGGGGGCCGCCGAGCATCCGCCCGCGCTCGACCTCGACCACCTTGCAGGCGTCGAGCAGCGCCTCGGGCTCGAGCTCGGTCGAGATCCGGACCGCGGCGTTGAGGAAGCTCGGCTGATCGAGGATCTCGCCGACCGGGTCGGTGTCATAGGTCGCCGACGCCGCCTCGACCTCGACCCCGTGCTCGCCGAGCAGCGCTACCGCCGCCCGCAGGTGCTCGGCGCGATCGCCGACGTTCGAGCCCAGCCCGAGGTAGCCGCGCCGCCTCACCCCTCCGGGTCCTCGCCGTCCTCCTCCGGGCGGTGGCGCGAGCGGACGACCTCTACCGCCGCGGCCTCGATCGCGAGTGGGAGGGGCGGCTCGGGCTTTGCCGCGCGCACCCGGATCGTCTCGCAGCCGTAGCGCTCGACGAGCCGCTCGGCGATCACGTGGCAGAGCCGCTCCAGGGTCCGAAACGAGCGCTCGGTCGCGGCGAGGGCGACGATGTCGGTGACGTCGCCGTAGTCGATCGTGTCCTCGACCCGGTCGGTGAGCACCGCGTCGCAATCGGGGACGTCGAACGAGACATCGATTTCCAGCCGCTGGCCGATCTCACGCTCGGCGTCGGAGACGCCGTGGTGGGTGTAGATCGACAGTCTCTGCAGCTCGACGTCGACCAGCGGCTCGGTGGCACGATCGCCTCGAGCGTACTCGCCCTCGTCGAGGGCGCGGAGATCTTCCGGGTCCACGACGTCGCCGAGGCGCGGCAGGCGCTGGGCGTCGCCGAGGCGATCCTCGGCCGACGTGA
>DATHVI010000178.1:0-13654 GCA_035461385.1 Solirubrobacterales bacterium | reverse complement strand
CCGCTGAGATGGCGGATCGAAACCCGATTTCACAAGCTAACGATCCAACCACGTTGTCCAACTGGAGGAGGAACCTCAACCCGATGACCCCAGAAACCCACAAGCCGCTCTGGAAGCGGGTCCGGAGGGTCGTTGCGCTCGGCGCGGCGACGGTTGCCGCGCTAGCGGTCTCCGGGGTCGCCGCCGGCGCGGCGCAAGCGCAATCGCTCGAGCTCGAGTTCGACGAGGTGGTCGCCAACATCGGCGCCAGCTTCCAGGAGAGTGAGCTGGTCGGGCCGGGCGACGACCCGGTGACGATGAGCGGCGACATCAACCTCGCGACCGGCGACTTCGTGATCCCGCCCGACGGGGTCTTCTTCCCCGAGCAAACGTTCACGGATGCGCCGCTGCCGACGATCGACACGACCGTCTCGTGGGTGATCGATCAGCCGGTGACCGGCAACTACGACACCACCACCGGTGACCTCTCGGCGAGCTTCGTCGCCGACATCGTGATCGACCTCACGAGCGGCGGCAATCCGGTCGCTCAGTGCGTGATGTCGGACGTCGCGCTCCCGCTCGAGACGACCGGCTCGCTGCCGGGTGACCCCGACGACTACGACGCGGCCCCGTTCGCGCCGCCGACCCGCGCGGGCGCGGTCGTCGACCTCTGGGATGACCTCCCGCCGGCAGAGGGCGCGTCGCCGCTCTGCGCCCAGGTCACCGGCGCCGTCGGCGGTCCGGGCGGAATCTGGATGTCCGGCGACGCCGGCATCGGCTTCCACGTCGAGTTCAACCGCGGGATTCGCCAGCTCGGCGCATCGGCTCCGGTCGTGTTCGAGGACGACGAGAACCCGATCGTCTTCGACGGCGACTTCGACCCCGCGACGGGCGCGGTCACGATCCCGACCGACGGCGTCTTCTTCCCGCCGGTCGTGCTCACCGAGCCGTTCGACATCACGATCGAGACCGAGGCCGAAGAGGTCACCACGGGGACGTTCGACCCGGACACGGGCGAGCTGACCCTCAACATGGTCGTCACCTCGACGACCTCGGCGCTGGGCGCGGTGTGCGCCTTCGAGGGGTTCGAGTGGAACCTGTCGACGTCGAACACCGAGCCGTTCCAGGGGATCCCGTTCGTCAACGGCCTCAGCGGCGAGGGCGCGATCGTCGCCGGCTGGGAGGACATCCCGCCGGTGACCACGATCAGCGGCCCGCCGCAGAGCTGCACGGCGATCCGCAACGCGGGCATGGGCCCGGGTGGCGTGATCTACGAGCGGGCCTTCGGTCCGCCCCCGGCGGCGAACCTGGCGATCTCGGTGAAGCCGAAGCGCAAGGCCGTGAAGCAGGGCAAGAAGCGCGTCTTCAGGGCGACGGTGAGGAACACCGGCAACGCCCCCGCCACCGGCGTGCGGGTGTGCATCAACGCCCCGAAGAAGCTCAAGGTCCCCGGCGGCAAGTGCCGCCAGATCGGCGTCCTCGCCGACGGGACCTCGGCACTGCGCAAGTTCACCGTCAAGGCGAAGAGGAAGACGAAGCCCAAGGCGTACAAGCTGCGCTTCCGGGCGACGAGCCCCGACGCGGCGGCCGCTGTGACCCGGGCGACGCTGAGGGTCAAGAAGCGCTAGCGACGAACCCGTAGAAGGGGACGAACCGAACGCGCCCCGGCCTTTCGGCCGGGGCGCGTTCTGCGTTCGGGGCCCGGGTTGCGGTCGCTATCGTGGAGCCGCGCGGAGAGGTGACCGAGTGGCTTAAGGTGCGCGACTGGAAATCGCGTGGGCGGGTCACACCGCCTCGTGGGTTCGAATCCCACCCTCTCCGCTGACCTCATACGCTTCCCGGTCGTGGGAGCGCGAGGGCCCGCACCGACCCCTGACGCCAACGATCCCGGCTTGCTGACGCCGGCGCAGGCGTCACTGCTCACCGACCAGTACGAGCTCGCGATGGCTGCGAGCTACCACCGCCGGGGGATGAACGAGCTCGCGATGTTCGAGCTCTTCACGCGCCGGCTGCCGCCGCACCGCGACTGGCTGCTCGCCGCCGGCCTCGGCCCGACCCTCGAGCTCGTCGGAAGGCTGCGCTTCGAGGCGCGCGAGCTCGCCTACCTCGGGTCGATCGGCTTCCGCGACGCGTTCCTCGACTACCTCGCCGGCTTCCGCTTCTCGGGCGACGTCGACGCGATCCCGGAGGGAACCGTCTGCTTCGCCAACGAGCCGCTGGTTAGGGTCACGGCGCCGCGGATCGAGGCCCAGCTGCTCGAGACGCTGCTGCTCAACCAGATCAACTTCCAGACGATGGCGGCGACGAAGGCCGCGCGGGTCGTCCTCGCCGCCGGGGGCGGCGAGCCGGGCGCCGGGGAGCGCGTGGTCGACTTCTCGCCGCGTCGCGACCACGGCGTCGACGCGGCGATGAAGGTCGCCCGCTCGGCCGCGGTCGCCGGCTGCGGCGGGACCTCGAACGTCGCCGCGGCGATGCGCTACGGCCTCACCCCGGTCGGGACGATGGCTCACTCCTACGTGATGTCGTTCGACCACGAGGAGGAGGCGTTTGCGGCCTTCATCGAGGACTTCCCCGCCAACACGACCCTGCTCGTCGACACCTACGACACCCTCGACGGGGTCCGCAACGCGATCCGGGCGGCGCGGGCGGCGCGGGTCGAGCTGCGCGGGGTGCGGCTCGACTCGGGGGACCTGCTCGAGCTCTCCCGCGCCGCCCGGGAGCTGCTCGACGAGGCAGGGATGGAGTCGGCCCGGATCGTCGCCAGCGGCGACCTCGAGGAGGGAAGGATCGCCGACCTCGTCGCGGCGGGAGCGCCGATCGACGTCTTCGGCGTCGGCACCGACCTCGGGACGAGTCGCGACTCCCCGGTCGTGAACGGCGTCTACAAGCTCGTCGCCGATCGCGCCGGCGCCGCCTGGCGCGGGGTACGAAAGCTGTCCCCGGACAAGCAGACGCTCCCGGGACCGAAGCAGGTCTTCCGCCGCTACGCCGACGGCGTCATGGCCGCTGACGTGATCGCCGCCGCCGACGAGGATCTCGAGGGCGAGGCGCTGCTCGCGCCGGCGATGCGGGCCGGCGAGCCGGTTGCGAGCGAGTCGCTCGAACGGATCGCCGCCCGGACCCACGAGCAGCTCGCCGCGCTACCGGAGACGCTCCGAAGACCCGGTGCCGCGCAGCGCCCCGAGCCCTACCCGGTGAGCTACTCGGAGCGCCTGCGGTCGAGCTGAGGCGGCGACGCCGGCTCAGCCGAGCGCGGCGGCGGCCGCGTCGGCGGCACGCTCGAGCCGGGCGCGCACCTCGGCCGGGTCCCCGGTCAGCGGGCCCTCGTGGCCGGTCCAGACGGTCGCCGGCTCGAGCGCGGCGAGCTTCCGCACGCTCGCGATCGAGCGCTCGTGGTCCCATTCCCAGACCGAGTCGGGGACGACCGGGCGCCGGTGCTCGGGCAGGGCCCGAAGCCGCAGCGAGTCGACCTGGTAGACGGCGTCGCTGACCAGGGCGAGGCGGTCGGAAGCCCGCCAGAGGGCGATCAGCCCCGGGGCATGCCCGGGGAGGTGGACGACCTCGAATCCCGCGACCCGGTCGCCCTCGGAGACGGTCCCGTCGATCGTCACCGGCCCGCCGTCCCAATGGCGGAGCAGCCACGGGTACAGCAGCCTGCTCCACCAGTGCGGGATCCGGTCGATCTCGAAGTACGCCGGGTTGCCGGCGGACTCGGCGTCGGCAACCTCGTCGGGATGGCAGAGCACCGGCACTCCGAGGCCCGGGGCGGTTCCGCGGTGGTCGGGATGCGCATGGCCGAGGACGATCCGGCGCAAGCCGCCGAGCTCGGCCGCCGCCCGCGCGACCTGCCGGGTCATCCGCTTCGTCCCGCCGTCGAACTGGGTGACGCCGCCCGCGTCGGCGATCAGGAAGACGTTCATCTTCCCGCCGAGGTCGCCGGCGCAGCGCCAGACGCCGTCGGCGATCGGCTCCGGCCGGCCGCCCATCAGAGCAGGCGGATCGTCGCGATCACCATCGAGGCGATCAGGCATACGACCAGCACGATCATCGCGTAGAGCCAGCTTCGGGGCACGCCCGGAGCATGATCACACGATCGAGAGCTCGAGCGGCGGACCGGGCCGGGGCGGCGGGTAGTATGCGCGCGCAACCCGGGCGAAGGAGGGCGGTTCTTGTTCGAGCGCATAGTCGTGGGCACCGACGGTTCGGAGACGGCCGCGGAGGCCGTCCGTCAGGCGATCGAGCTCGCGAGCATCACCGGCGGCAGCCTCGAGGTCGTCAGCGCGTACGAGCCGGTGCCGACCGGGAGGTTGCGCGAGGAGGAGCAGGAGGTGCCCGGCGACGTCGCCCACGCGGTCGGTCCGCGCGAGGACGTCAACGTCGTCCTCGGGGCGGCCACCGGCGAGGCCGAGCGCGCCGGGGTCGAGGCTCGTCCCCATCCGCGCGAGGGGGATCCGGCCGACGCGATCCTCGACGTCGCCGAGGAGATGAGCGCCGACCTGATCGTGGTCGGCAACAAGGGGATGACCGGCGCCCGCCGGTTCCTGCTCGGCAGCGTGCCGAACAAGATCTCCCATCACGCCCCGTGCGACGTGCTGATCGTCCGCACGACCTAGTTCCGCGCTGACCTTACGGCCGGGCGGTCCGGCCTCAGCGGCGGCAGCGGCGCGGCGGCTTCGCCCGCGTCGCGCGAGCGGCGTCGAGCAGGCCGGCGCCGTGAAGGCGGGGGCGGCCGAGCGACCGCGCCGAGCAGCGCAGGCGCTTGCGAAGCTGCTTCGGCCGCGGGTCGGGGCCGAGCGCGCGGCTCGCCCGGACCAGGGCGGCGACCCCGCTCGCGTGGGCGGCGGCCATCGACGTCCCCATCGACGGCCGGATCGAGAACTCCTCGAACGACTCGCAAAGCCGCGGGAAGCACTCCAGGGTCACCTGGCGGATCAGCGCCCGGTCGCCGCCGCAGCGCCGCAGCGCCGCCGACCCGCGAGCGCGCCCGCCGCCTGGCGCGAGCAGGTCGAGGCGACGACCGTGGTCGGAGTAGGCGGCGAGGCACCCGCCCTCGGTCGAGGCGCCGACCGCGAGGACGCCGCGAACCGCGGCCGGGAACGCGACCTTCGGCCGCCCGCCACCCGAGATGTTGCCGGCGGCGGCGACGACGAGGGCGCCGGCCTGCCGAGCGTGGCGAAGCGCGCGGCAGATGCCGGGCGCCTGCTTGCAGCGCCGCACCTTGCCGCGGAGCTGGAGGCTGATGTTGATCACGTCGGCGCCGTGGCGGGCAGCCCAGCGGATCCCGGCCGCGACGGCGGCGGCGGTCCCGCTGCCGGCGGCGTCGAGCACCCTCACCGGCATCACCGTCGCCCCGTACGCGAGGCCGGTGAGGTAGTCGTCTTCGCCCTCGGGCGCGGGCACGCCGAGGGTGATCGCCTCGGCGATCGTCCCGGCGATGTGGGTGCCGTGGCCGTTCTCGTCGAGCGGCGGGGTGCCGGGGTCGACGAAGTCGTGGCCCCTGGCGAAGCTCGTCTCGGGGCCCCATCCGGGGCTCGCCCTGAACGGCGTCGCACCCGGGTAGTCGGCGTACGCGACCCCGGTGTCGACGACCGCGACGGTGGCCCCGCGGCCGCCGTCGCCGACCCGCCGCCACGCCGGCAGGGCCCTGACCCCGCCGGGCCGGCCGAGGAAGTTCCACTGGTCGGACCGCCAGCCCCGAACCTCGCCCGACGTCCCCTTGTCGAGGGGATCGACGGCGGTGGTGGCGATCCAGTTCCGCGCCGCGTAGGCGACCTCGGGGTCGCGCGCGAGCGCGGCGATCGCCGCTGCCGGCTTCACCCCCGGCGCCAGCTTCACCACCCGCTCGGGGCCGCCGCGCTCCCGAACGACGATCTCGTCGGCGACGAACGCCTTATCGTCACCGGCCGCGGGCTCGCCGCGGGGTGCGGGCTCGCCGCGGGGCGCGGCCTCGTTGCGAGTCGGCTCCGGCACCGCGCCGGCGGCCCCGGCGCCCGCCGCGAGCGCGGCGGCGGTCGCCGCGAGCGCGAGCGCGATCACGGGCGGACTTGGACGAGAGCGGAACACGGGACTCAGAGGCGACAACACCGCAGAGGCCGGGAAGTTGCCACGCCGCGCGGGCGGGCGGTGCCCTCATACTGGACGCGCATGAGCGCGTTCACCGAGCTCGATCGCGAGCTGATGGCCCGAGCCGTCGCGCTGGCGGCGACGGCTGCCGGCCACGGCGACGTCCCGATCGGAGCGGTCGTCGCCCGGGGGCCGGACGTCCTCGCCGAAGCCGGCAACGAGCGCGAGCTCCGCGGCGACCCGACCGCGCACGCCGAGATCCTCGCCCTGCGGGGGGCGGCGGAGCGGCTCGGCGGCTGGCGGCTTCCCGACTCGGTCCTCTACGTCACCCTCGAGCCGTGCGCGATGTGCGCCGGGGCGGTGGTGCTGGCCCGAGTGCCGCGAGTGGTCTACGGCGCCGAGGACCCGAAGGCGGGAGCCGCCGGCAGCGTGCTCGACGTGCTCGCGGAGCCGCGCCTCAACCACCGTCCACGGGTCGAGCGTGGGCTGCTCGCCGACGAGTCGGCCGAGCTCCTGCGCGGCTTCTTCGCCGCCCGTCGCGGAGGACCCGCGTCCGAGCCCCCGCCGGACGGCGTGCGCTAGCCTCCGCGACGTGTCAGAGGCTGTCCTGCACACCAACGCCGGCCCGGTGACGGTCGAGCTTCACGACGCCGACGCGCCGAAGACGGTCGAGAACTTCCGCAAGCTCGCCGCCGATGGCTTCTACGACGGGCTCACCTTCCACCGGGTGATCACGGACTTCATGATCCAGGGCGGCTGCCCCGAGGGAACCGGCACCGGCGGCCCCGGCTACACGTTCGAGGACGAGATCAACGAGCACAAGGTCGTCCGCGGCGCGCTGGCGATGGCCAACGCCGGGCCGAACACCAACGGCTCGCAGTTCTTCGTCGTCACCGCCGAGGCGGCGCCGTGGCTCGACGGCAAGCACACGGTGTTCGGCCGGGTGATCGACGGCATGGACGCGGTCGACGCGATCGAGGCGACGCCGACCGGCCCCGGCGACCGGCCGGTCGAGCCGCAGGTGATCGAGCGGATCGAGCTCCGCGACTGACCGCGCCGATGGGGCTCGGCGACCGGCTGCGACGGATCCTCGGCACGGCGGTCGGTGATGCCCAACCCGACGGCGTCGGCGAGCTCCACGTCGGCGACCCACGCTTCGACGACTGGGAGGTCGTCCGCGACTTCGGCGAGCTCGAGACCGCGCGGGCGTTCTGCCAGTCGGTGACCGAGCACGGGATCGACGCGGTGCTGACCTCCGACTGGGAGCTCGACCGGTTCGGGCGCGGCGACATCGCCCTCCGCGTCCCTCCCGGTCGCTGGAGCGACGCCGAGGCCCTGCTCGACGGCCTCGACCTCGACTAGCGCGCTCCCTTCGGCCGGCCCGCCCGCTCCGCCGAACCCGCCTCTTCCGACGAGCCCTGATCAGCGGCTGTCGCCGCACGGCGGCGCGCCCGCTGCCGGTTCCGGACTAATTCTGACAGTACTGTCCGATTTCTGCTAAGGTGGACAGCACCGTAAGAGTTAAGCCCGCCCCGAAGGAGCTTCGAATGCCGACCCTGATCCTCCTCTTCGCCGCCCAGTTCATGGTCATCCTCGACATCACCGTGGTCAACATCGCCCTGCCCTCGATCCAGGCGGATCTCGGGATCGCGGTCAAGGACCTGCAGTGGGTGATCACCGCCTACACGCTCGCCTTCGGCGGCCTGCTCCTGCTCGGCGGCCGCGCCGCCGACCTGTTCGGCGGCCGGCGGGTGTTCCTGACCGGGCTCGCGGTCTTCACCGCCGCCTCGCTCGGCGCCGCGCTCGCCGAGGCGACCGCGCCGCTGCTCGCGGCCCGGGTCGCCCAGGGCGTCGGCGCGGCGATGCTCTCGCCCGCGGCCCTGTCGCTGATCACGACGATCTTCCCGGACGGCCCCCAGCGCCGGCGCGCCCTCGCGGGCTGGGCCGCGGTCGCCGCGAGCGGCGGCGCCTTCGGGGTCCTTGCGGGCGGCGTGATCACCGAGACGCTCAGCTGGCCGGCGATCTTCCTGATCAACGTGCCGGTTGGAGTCGCGGTCGGCCTCGCGGCCCTCCGCGTGCTTCCGGCGTCCGCCGCGGAGCGCGGCGGCCGAGTCGACTTCACGGGCGCGCTGCTCGCCAGCGGGAGCCTCGTCGCGCTGATCTACGCGCTCGTCGAGGCACCCGCGGCCGGGTGGGGCTCGGTCCAGACGCTCGGACTCCTCGCCCTCGCCGCGGCCGGGCTCGGCGTCTTCATCGCGGTCGAGGCGCGGGTCCGCGAGCCGCTCGTCGCGCTCGGGATCTTCACGCGACGGACCACCGTCACCGCGCTGGTGCTGATGATCGTCGGGATCGGGACCGTGATGTCCGCGTTCTTCTTCCTCACCCTCTACCTCCAGCACGTCCTCGGCCACTCGGCGCTTCAGACCGGACTCGAGTTCCTTCCCGGCGCGGTGCTGCTGGTGATCGCCGCGCATGCGGGCGGCCACCTCGTCTCGCGGTTCGGCGCGAGGCCGGTGCTGGCGGGCGGGATGGCGCTCGGCGCCCTTGGCGCGCTGCTCCTCAGCGGCGTCTCCGCCGACGGCGGCTACCTCGCCGACGTCCTCCCCGGGATGCTGGTGCTCGACGTCGGGATCGGGCTTTCCGTATCGGGGATCTTCATCGTCGCGATGTCCGGCGTCGGTGACGACGAAGCCGGGATGGTGTCCGGCCTGACCACGACCTCGCATGAGATCGGCATCGCCCTGGTGCTGCCGGTGCTGTCGACGATCGCCGTCAGCGGGATCGGCGCCGGCACCCTCGCCGCCGCCGAGGGCCTCGACCCCGAGCTCGTGACCGCGGGCTTCGGCGACGCCTTCCTCGCCGCCGCCGCGATCTCCCTCGGCGCCGCGCTGCTCGCGCTCGCCGCCCTGCGCCGGTCCGACGTCGCTCCGGGCGCCGCGCCCGCGTTCGCCGCCCACTGACGGGTAGGTTTCGCGGCGATGCCCGAAGCCGGGACGAAGAGCCGGCGGCGCGCCGACGCCGAGCGGAGCATCGCCGCGATCCACGCCGCGGCGGTCGAGCTCCTCGCCGAGCGCCCCGACGCGAGCATCGGCGAGATCGCCGCCGCGGCGGGGGTTTCGAGGCAGACGGTCTACGCCCACTACGACTCGCGCGAAACCCTGCTGACCGCGGTCGCCGACCGGGCGCTCGCCGACGCGGTCGCGGCGATCGACGCCGCGGAGCCCGACCGGGGCGCCCCGACCGAGGCGCTCGAGCGGCTGATCGCGGCCTGGTGGGCGACGATCGAGCCCCACGCCCGGGTGCTCGAGGCGCTCGCCCCGGCGTTCGGAAGCCCGAGCCGGATCCACGAGCTCCACGCGCCGATCCTCGAGCGGCTCGAGCGGCTGATCCGCCGCGGCCGGCGGGCGGGCGAGTTCGACCCGGAGCTGCCGGTCGGGTGGATCGCGTCCGCCTTCCTCGCGCTCATGCACGCGGCCGCCGAGGAGGTCGCCGCCGGACGACTCGACGCCGATCGGGCGGCGGAGGTGCTCCGCCGGACGGTGCCGCGGGCGTTCGGGGCCGGCGGCTGACCGCCCGCGCGCCCCGCGCCGGCTGACCGCCCGCGGCCCCGCGCGTCGACTTCGTTGCGCTCACGGTCACAAGGTCGACGAGCGTGGCCTCAACCGCCGGCCTAGGTCTAGGTCGGGACCGGATCGCCGTTCGGCTGCACCGCGAGCCAGAGGCCGCCGACGTGGAAGACGTTGTGGCAGCGAAGCTCGCCCGGTCCCTCGTCGTGGTAGTAGTAGAGCGGCCGGCCGGCGTAGGTCACCTGGACGCCTCCGTCACGGCGCTCGGTGGTCCCGAGCAGGCGCTGGCGGGCGCCGCCCCCGGCGCGCGGCTCGCCGTCGGTGAGCACCGGCGGCCACGCGTCGGCGCACTCGCCGTAGCACTCGCTCCGTGACGACTTCTCATTGTCGAAGTAGTAGATCGCCTGGTCGCCACCGTCGAACAGGACCTCGCCGAACTGCGACTCCGACGTCGCGATCGTCGTCCCGGTCGGCCGCTCGCGTTTGCGCCCGCCCTGATCCTCGCCGTCTCCCTCCGCGCCGGCATCGCCTTCGGGATTGTCGGCGGCGGGGGCTTCCTCGACCGCCGAAGGCGCGTCGTCCGCGCCGTCGGAGTTGCCGTCGCCTCCACATCCGGCGACGAGGAGGGCGGCGAGCGCGAACGCGACGATCAGCGGGGGAATCATCCCGCTCGGAGTATCCCGCTCTTCGCTAACGGATTCCTTACGGCCCGGGGCCGAGCAGGTAGCCGAGGCTCCGGCTCATCACCGCTTCGCGGGTGCCGGCGCTGTCGATCCCCTCGAAGCCGAACCCGAAGTAGAGGCTGTCCTCGGTCGCGGTCACCGCGCCCTCCTCGAACCCGACCGACCCGGTCCGCTCCCAGTCGTTCGGGTTCGGATCGCTCCCCTCGGGCGCCCCCGGAACGGCCCACCCGCCCATCGGGTCGGGCTCTCCGTCCTCGAACGAGGTCGAGCCCTCGCCGGTCGAGACGTCGATCGCGTCAACGAACGCTCCCAGCCCCTGGACCGCCCAGTCGCTGGCGTAGGAGATCGAGACCTCGACCTCCGACCCCGCGTAGTCGGAGAGGTCGATCTCCCACTGCTCCCATCCCGCCGAGCGGCCGGCCGAGGCATGCCACTCGCCGGTCGTCCCGGTCGGGGTGCACTCGGTCCCGCTCAGCGTCTGGTAGCGCTCGAGCCACGGGTGGAGCTCGTGCCAGCCCTCGGGGCAGCTGTCGCCGGTGTTCTGGCTCGTGTGGCCGTTCTCGTCGGGGAGCGTGGTCCAGTCGTCCTCGCCGACGGTGTGCGCCTCGACGAAGACGAAGTCCCACTCCGGCTCGGTGTCGTACGAGAACCGGAACCGGAGCGTCGGCGCGTCGCCCGCGTCGACCTCGGTCAGGTCGATCGTCCGCGCGAGGCGCTTGTAGCTGATGTTCGCCATCTGCGAGTAGGCGTAGCGGTCGCCGTCGAAGGGCTCGAACGGACCGCTGAACCCGGTCACCCACTCCGCCGGGGCGAAGCTCGAGAACTGCGGGTACTGATCCGGCGGCAGCAGGCTGCTCGTGGTGACGAACGACGCCGTGTGGCCCTGGTTGTCGGCGCTGTCGGCGCCGTTCAGCTCCCAGCCGAGGCCGCTGTACGGGTCCGCCGTCCCCTCGATCGGCAGCGGCTCGCCGGTCTCCGGGTCGGTGCCGGCGTCGGAGTTGTAGATGTAGGCGCCGAGGTAGTACTGGAGGAAGTCGTCCTTGTCGGAGATCACCTTGCAGCGGTCGAGGACGAGCTGCCCGCCTTCGACGCAGACCTCGTTGGCCACCGGGTCATACAGCTGCGTCCCGGCGAGCCCGTTGAACAGCGCCCCGGCCCACTGCCCGGTGTAGAGCAGCTTGCCGCCGTCGTTGAGGTACGAGCGCACCTCGAGCACGATGTCGTTGGCGAGCCGGTCGGCGTTGCCCGGCCCGCGGCCCGCCTGGCGGGTGACGAAGTTGTTGCCCATGTACCAGACGACCGCGCCGTAGTGGCCGAGGACCCCGATGTCGCTCGGTGCCGTCCGGCCTTCGGCGTCGACGTCGTAGACGGCCGCGGTGCGGCCGGTGGCCCCGATCGCGTCCTCGTAGTAGGAGAGGTAGTTCGGCACCGCGGGATCGGTGCTCGCGTAGCCGGGGATGTTGACCGCCCCGGTGCGGTCCTCGTCGGCGAGGATCAGCACGTCGGCGGGCTCGCCGGTGACCTCGTAGGTGAAGCTGTCGCTGACCTCGCCGCCGCCGCTGAACCAGACCTCGACCTCGTCGCCGACCGCGGCTCCCGTCACCTCGCCGCGGACGTAGTGGTAGTAGCTGTTGTAGGCGTTGTTGCCGCCGAACCGCTCGCCATCCGGACGCGGCGCCGTCGGGCCGGTCTGCTCGGGACCGCCGTTGATCCGCCAGTGGACGGTGACGTCGCCGACGTCACGCTGCGCGAGCACGTCGACCGGCTGCGCGGCGCCGCCCGAGTGGGAGCGGTCGAATGTGAGGTCCGACTGCGGGTTGCCGCCCTTCTCCGGATCGATCTCGGTCACGTCGAGGTAGAACGGCTCGGTCTCGATCCCCATGTGCGAGACCGGGTTCGCCGGATCCGGGGCCGACTGCGCCACGCGAAGGGCGAAGTCGAGGTTCTTCTCGAACTGCTCCTCGACCAGGCCCTCGTCGTCGGGGAAGACGAACCCGCAGCCCGGGCAGCCCTCCTCGAGCTCGGGGGTCCAGGCGAGGACGTCGCGATCGCCGTGGGCCCAGTCGGTGAACTCGCCGTTGGTGGTGTAGAGGTCGGCCGAGACGCCGGGGTCGAAGCCCGCGACGGCCGGATCGTCGTCGGTGCCGGTGAGCGCGACGTAGATCGGGTCGTCGGCCGACGGCGTCTGGACCTGCCACCCCTGCGTGTAGAGGAGCAGCGGACCGTAGGAGTGGTAGCTGATCGCGAACCGCAGGTCGGCGCGGTCGAACAGGCCCATGTTCGCGACCGTCTCCGGCTCCGACTCGGGGGCCGGACCGCGGTAGGTCAGGCTCGACGGCTCCGAGCTTGACCCCTCCTCGTCGTAGTTCCAGTTCAGCGGGAAGTTCCGGTTGAGGTCGACGCCGTCGACGCTGGTGATCTCGCCGTCGCCGTCGTTGTCGCGGAGGTTCTTCCGCCACAGGCGCTCGCCGTCGAACGTGTACTGGTAGCCGTCCGGGTTCACCACCGGGACGAACCAGAGCTCGGTCGTCCTCAGGATCTCGCGAACCTCGCGGTTGCGCGGCCACTCGTCGGCGAACCAGTGCATCAGCCGCCGCGTGACCTCGGTCGAGATCCACTCCCGGGCGTGGGCGGTGCCCTGATAGAGCACCGCGGGCTTCGACCCGGCCCTGCGGCCGGGAGCCTGGGTGATGCGGACCGCGAGGATCTCGCGGCCCTCGTGGGTCGTCCCGAGCACGTGGAGCCGGGCGATCGCGCGGTGCTCGCGCACGAACGCGCGGATCTCCGCTTCGATCCCGCCGGCGCTGTCGTAGTCGCGCCAGACGTCGAAGCCGCCCTGGGCCTGGGCGGCGGCGCGCTGGACGACGGTCCGCCCCCGCCGGTCGCGGATCAGCTCGAGGTCGAAGCCCTTGCGCCGCAGCTCGGCGCTCTGGCGCGGCGTGAGAACGAGGTCGACGGCGATCCCGTCGGCGATCTCATCGACCGATGCGATGTCGTAGCCGCCGGCGGCGAGCTCGTTGTACTGCTCCGGGCTCAAGACCGCCTCGTACATCCGCAGCGGCCCCTGCGCCGACGCCGCGGAGGGAAGCACCGCGCACGCCCCCCACGCAAGCAACGAGAACAGCACCACCGCGAACCGCCGACCCACACACACTCTCATCCGCACTCCTCCAAGTCCCGGCCGCCACGGGGCGGCCCCGTTGCGCCCAAGACGCTACCCATTTTCAACGTCCGTGTAAACATCTCGCCCGCGGCGTGCAACGACCCGCAGTTGGGCCGCGCGAACGACTCGCGTCGTGCCGCTCGGTGGTCGATTCGTTGCGTGCGAAGGAGGAGGGCACCGCGCCCCCGAAGGGGCGATCG
>DATHVI010000177.1:0-3521 GCA_035461385.1 Solirubrobacterales bacterium | reverse complement strand
TACACCCCCGAGGAGTACGCGGCCGAGGCGCGGCGGGCGGTCGATGAGGGGTGCTCGATGATCCACATCCACGCCCGCACCCCCGAGGGCGCGCCGTCGTACGAGGTCAAGGACTTCCGCGCGGTCACCGAGGCGATCCTGAGCGAGGTCGGCGACGTGGTGATCAACTACTCGACCGGGGCGGTCGGCGTGCCGACCGAGAAGCGGATCGAGTACCTGCGCGAGCTGCGCCCCGACGTCGCGGCGCTGAACATGGGCTCGATGAACTACGCCAAGTACTCGCGCCGGCGCAAGGACTTCGTGTTCAAGACCGTGTTCGAGAACAGCTTCGACACGATCATCGAGTTCCTGTCGGCGATGAACGAGCTCGGGATTCGGCCTGAGCACGAGTGCTTCGATCTCGGCCACGTCGCCGCGCTCGAGCCGCTGATCGACATGGGCGTGCTCCACGGGCCGCTCCAGGTGTCGTGCGTGATGGGGGTGGTCGGCGGCGCCCCGGCGACGCCCGAGGCGCTCGAGTTCATGTCGCGCCAGATCCCCGACGGCCGCGGGGGGCGCAACAACTGGGGGGTGATCGGGATCTCACGCGAGCAGTGGCGGCTCGGCTTCGAGGCGCTCGCGCTCGGCGGCAACTTCCGCGTCGGGCTCGAGGACAACTTCTACCTCCCGGACGGCGAGATGGCGCGCTCGAACGGCGAGCTGATCGCGAAGGCGCGCGAGATGGTGCACGCGGCGGGCCGCAGGGTTGCGAGCGTGGCCGAGGCGCGCGAGCTGCTCGGCACGCCGAAGCGGGTCGAGGCGTAGCCGATGGCCTCCGCGCTCGCCGACATCAAGGTCCTCGACCTCACCCGGCTGCTTCCGGGCGGGTTCTGCTCGCTGCTGCTCGCCGACTTCGGCGCCGAGGTGCTCAAGGTCGAGGACACGGGCGGGGGCGACTACGTGCGCTGGGCGCCGCCCCACTACGGCGACGAGCACCAGGCGCTCGGCACGCGGTCGGCCTACTACCTGGCGCTCAACCGCGGCAAGCGCTCGATCCGCATCGACCTCAAGTCGGAGCAGGGCCGGAACGCGTTCCTGCGCCTGGCACGCGACTACGACGTCGTCCTGGAGAGCTTCCGCCCCGGCGTGCTCGACCGGCTCGGTGTCGGATACGAGCGCCTGCGCGAGGTCAACCCCGGGATCGTGTACTGCGCGATCACGGGCTACGGCCAGACCGGCCCCAACACCGAGCGCGCCGGCCACGACACCAACTACCTGGCGCTGAACGGGCTGCTCGGGCTGACGGGGCCGGCGGATGGCCCGCCGATCCAGTCCGCCGGCCAGATCGCCGACATCGGCGGCGGCGCGCTGATGGCCGCGTTCGGCGTCATGGCGGCGCTGCACGAGCGCCGCGGCTCCAGGGAGGGCCAGCTCGTCGACGTGTCGATGACCGACGGCTCGCTGGCGTGGCTGGCGATGGTCGCCGGGCGCTACTTCTGCGACGGCGAGGTTCCGCGCCGCGGCGAGGGCGAGCTGACCGGGCGGATCCTCTGTTACCTGCCCTACGAGGCGGCCGACGGGTGGGTGTCGTGCGGCGCGCTGGAGCCGAAGTTCTGGCAGGGATTCTGCCGCGGGGTCGACCGCGAGGACCTGATCGAGAAACAGTTCGAGCGGCCGGGCTCGGAGGCATGGCGCGAGGTCGCCGAGATCTTCCGCTCCCGCACCCGCGACGAGTGGCGGGCGTTCAACGACGAGCACGACTGCTGCATCGAGCCGGTGCTCGACCTCGACCAGGCGCTCGACTCGGAGCTCGTGCGCGAGCGCGAGATGGTCGTCGAGCTCGACCAGCCGCACGTCGGGCCGGTGCGCCAGCTCGGCGTTCCGGTGAAGATGAGCCGCACCCCGGGGACCGCCGACGTCCCCGCCCCGGCCCTCGGCGAGCACACCCGCGAGGTGCTGAGCGAGGCCGGGTTCGCCGACGAAGAGATCGAGGCGATGCTCGCCAGCGGCGCGGTCGCGGGGCCGACCGCCGGCGAGCAGGCGACGTTCATGGCATGAGCGCCAAGGCTGCCAGTGACCCGGCCGCGCCCGGACGCGCAGCAGAGGACGCGGCCGGAATGATGAAGATCTCCGAGCTGGCGGAGGCGGCCGGCGTCCCGGTCGCGACCGTGCGCCACTACCTGCGCGAGGGGCTGCTGCCCGAGCCCGTGAAGACGAGCCGCAACATGGCCTACTACCCGCCCGAGTTCGTCGACCGGATCCGGCTGATCAAGCAGCTCCAGGAGGACCGCTTCATGCCGCTCAAGGTGATCCGCGAGCTGCTCGAGAGCGGCAACGGCGATCCCGAGCGCCTTCGCGCCCTGATCGAGCTCGAGGACCGGATCCTCGAGCGCACGCTCGCCGGCGAGCGCAAGCGGGTCGGAGCGCGCGAGGTCCGCCGCCGCTACCAGGTGCCGAAGGAGGTGCTCGACCGCCTCGCCGAGCTCGAGGTCCTGAGCCCCGACGGCCGCGGCTACTCGCCCTCGGACGTGCGCATCGTCGAGGCGATCAGCCGCTTTCGCGCCGGCGGCTACGACGAGCGGATCGGGTTCACCGTCTACGACACGCTGCGCTACAAGCGCGCGCTCGAGCCGCTCGTCAAGGAGGAGGTCGAGGTGCTGATGGAGCGCCTCGCGGGCGAGATGGACCCCGACCGCGTCGTCGAGCTGATCGAGGCCGGCGCCGAGCCGCTGCAGGACCTGATCGCCGCGCTGCACACCAAGCTCCTCGTCGCGGAGCTGGAGCGGCACCGGGACGCGCGGGAACGCTAGGCCGGCTCCCCTTCGTCACCATAGGCCGGGTGCGCCGTCTCGCCCTCGTTCCCGTTGCGCTGCGCTGCTCGCGGGCTGCTCGTTCGGCGGCTCCGACGCCGAGCCGCGCGACGACTCCGTCCAGGGAAAGGTGACCGAGGCACCGGCGGGCAAGCCGCCGCGGCGGCCCAACGTCGTGCTGCTCATGACCGACGACCAGAACCCCGGCGAGGTCGACGTGATGGAGAACGTCCAACGGCTGCTCGTCGACGGGGGCGTGACCTTCTCGGACAGCTTCGTCAACTTCCCGCTCTGCTGTCCGGCGCGGGCGAACGCTGCAGACCGGTCAGTACGCCCACAACCACGGCGTGCTCGCGAACCATCTTCCCGACGGCGGTTACGACAGCCTCGACGCGGACAACACGCTGCCGGTGTGGATGACGGAGGCGGGGTACCGGACCGCCTACATAGGCAAGTACATGCAGGGGGTGCGGTACACGATCCCGCCGGGATGGCAGACGTGGGAGGCGAAGGGCGGGCCGACGGAATACGACTACTTCGACTACACCCTGAACGAGAACGGCGAGCTAGTCGAGCACGGATCGGAGCCGCGCGATCACAGCGACGCCGTGATCAGCCGCAAGGCGACGGAGTACGTCGATCGCTACGGCCCTGAGCCGCGGCCGTTCTTCCTCATGCTCGGCTACTCGGCCCCGCATGTGCGCGGTGGACCGGACCGGGGGTGCGGGCCCC
>DATHVI010000176.1:0-1991 GCA_035461385.1 Solirubrobacterales bacterium | reverse complement strand
GCATCGTCGGCGCGCTCGTCCACGAGCTGCGCCGCCGCGGCGGCGGGCTCGGGTGCGCGGCGATCTGCAGCGGCGGCGGCCAGGGCGACGCGATCGTCCTCGAAGTCAACGGCTCCTGAAGCCCGCAGCGTTCTTCGACTTGGATCGCACCCTGATGGCGGGGTCGAGCGCGATGCAGTTCGGTCGCGCGGCGTACCGGTCAGGGATGGTCACCCGCGCGCAGATCGTGCGCTGGGGACTGGACCACGCTCGCTTCCGGCTGCGCGGGGCGACCGACGAGAGCACCGAGGCGCTGCTCGCCGTGGTCGAGGAGCTGCTCGCGGGCGTCCCCGAGAGGGACATCGCGCGGATGGCGCCCGAGATGCTCGCCGGGATCCTGCCGCGGATCTACCCGCAGATGATCAACGAGGTGCACACGCACCAGGACGCGGGCCGCCCGGCGTTCATCGTCAGCGCCGCCTCGCACCCGCTGGTCGAGCTGCTCGCCCGCGTGCTGGGCTTCGAGGGCGGGATCGGCACCCGCTACGCGGTGACCGACGACGGGAGGCTGACCGGCCGGATCGAGGGGCCGTTCATCTACGGCGAGGGCAAGGTCGAGGCGATGCGCCTGTTCGCCGACGCGCACGACATCGACCTGGCGTCGTCGTGGGCGTACTCGGACTCGGCCTCCGACCTGCCGATGCTGCGCTCGGTGGGCAACCCGGTCGCGGTGAACCCCGACGGCGAGCTGCGCGAGGTCGCCGAGCGCGAGGGGTGGCGGATCATGCGATTCGAGAAGCTCGGCCGGCGGCTGGCGATCGCCGGGACCACCTTCGCCGCTGCCGCGATCGGCGGCAGCGGGACCGTGCTGGCGGCGCGCCGCCGGGCCCGCAAGCGCTGGGGACGGCCGGGCTCAATCCGCCGCCGCTGAGCCCGGCAGCCGCTCTCCCCGCGCCTCGATCAGCGTGATCGTGATCACGACCGCGGCGACCGCGTACACGGGCGTCGCGGCGATCTCGACCAGGGTCGACCCGAGCCACTCGCCGAGCAGGTCGTGCCCGAGCAGCGACTCGCCGATCGAGCCCCCGGCCTCGCTGAACGCCTCGACGGCGGCCGTTATCGGCACCAGCACACCAAGCACGATCCAGAATCTCCCGCGAACGAGCTGGGCGCTGCGGCGAAACGAGGCGCGGACGCCACGATCCTCGATCTCCGCCACCGGGGCGCAGAGGGCGAAGTAGACGAGGAAGACGAGCGCCGGAACGAACAGGAACAGCAACGCGACGAGGAACCCGAGGCTGAAGAGGAGGTCGATCGCGACCAGCCGCCCATAGGGGAGCTCGGCGGCGATCTCCCTCAGCCGGCGGCGGCGCCCGGTCCGCGCCCCGACGATCACCGCCGCCACGGCGCCGCTGTAGAACACCTCGCCGAGCAGCGCGGTGCCGCCCTGGGCGACGCCGGCGGCGACGAGCGCGGCGAGCTCGAGCTCCGTCAGCTCGTTGAGGTCGACGTCCGCGAACCTCTCGCCGAGCGCCTCGACGAGCCCCAACGGGATGAAGACGATCGCGGCGATCGCCACCAGCCGCGTGGCCTCGGACCTATACGTCGTCGCGATCCGTCGGTAGAGGTCGATGACGCCCACCCGCTGCCTCGCGCTCACCTCACCGGGTGTTCGCGCTCGGCGCAGAGTCAAATTCCCCGCCCACCCCCACCTTTGCAGAGCCTCGCGCTCACGGGGCCGCAGGCGAGTGGTCTAGGCTCGCGGCCCGCATGGACACTGCCGAGCTCGCATATGCCGGGATCGCCCGTCAGGCGGAGCTCGTCCGCGCCGGCGAGGTGTCGTCCCGCGAGCTGGTCGAGCTGTGCCTCGGTCGGATCGCGCGCCTCGATCCGCAGCTCAACGCGTTCCGCGTCGTGTGGGGCGAGCGGGCGCTGGCCGACGGCGCCGCGGCCGACCGGCGCAGGGCCAACGGCGACAGCGCGGCCCTGCTCGGCGTCCCGATCGCGATCAA
>DATHVI010000175.1:0-22753 GCA_035461385.1 Solirubrobacterales bacterium | reverse complement strand
TTGATCGAAGGAGGTCGCTGTGCCTGTGAACGTTGTATTCGAAGTCGACCAGTCCAAGACAGCCGACCAGCAGGCGGTGCCGCTTCACAACCGCTGGCACCCCGACGTCCCGGCGGCCGCGTCCGTGAAGCCCGGAGACGAGTTCCGCGTCGAGTGCCGTGAGTGGACCGATGCGCAGCTCGGCAACAACGACAGCTCCAACGACGTCCGCGACGTCAACCTTGACTTCTGCCACGTGCTGAGCGGGCCGATCGAGGTCGAGGGCGCGGAGCCTGGCGACCTGCTCGTCGTCGACATCCTTGACCTAGGGCCGTGCCAGCCGCCGCAGGACGACGGGCCAGCGCCGGGCCAGGGCTGGGGCTACACCGGCGTCTTCGCGAAGATCAACGGCGGCGGCTTCCTCACCGACCACTTCCCCGACGCCTACAAGGCGATCTGGGACTTCCACGGCCAGGAGGCCACCTCGCGTCACATCCCGGGCGTCCGCTACACAGGCATCACGCACCCCGGGCTCTTCGGCACCGCGCCGTCGGCGGAGCTGCTGAATACGTGGAACCGGCGCGAGCAGGCGCTGATCGATACCGACCCGGACCGCGTCCCGCCGCTCGCCCTGCCACCGCTCGAGGCCGACTGCCTCGCCGGAACCGCCAAGGGAAAGGTGGCCGAGAAGATCGCTCGCGAGGGCGCGCGCACGGTTCCCGCGCGCGAGAACGGTGGCAACCACGACATCAAGAACTTCACCCGCGGCAGTCGGGTGTTCTACCCGGTGCATGTGCCCGGCGCGAAGTTCTCCGGTGGAGATCTCCACTTCTCGCAGGGCGACGGGGAGATCACGTTCTGCGGCGCGATCGAGATGGGCGGCTTCATCGACTTCGGCGTCGACCTGATCAAGGACGGCATGAACAGGTACGGGTGCCATCACAACCCGATGTTCATTCCGGGCCGCGTGGAGCCGCGCTACAGCGAGTTCGTGACCTTCATCGGGGTCTCAGTCGACGAGGGGGGCGACCAGCACTACATGAACGCGACGGTCGCCTACCGGCGCGCCTGCCTCAACGCGATCGAGTTCCTGAAGAAGTTCGGGTACAGCGGCGAGCAGGCCTACCTGCTGCTGGGCTCGGCGCCGGTCGAGGGCCGGGTGAGCGGTATCGTCGACATTCCGAACTCGTGCTGCTCGGTCTACCTGCCGACGGCGATCTTCGACTTCGACGTGCGGCCGAGCAAGGCCGGCCCGCAGGCCGCCGATCGCGGCTCGGCGGCGAAGACCAGCTAGAGCCGTGCCGGTCTATGCGTTCAAGTGCGCCGACTGCGGCCCGTTCGACCTCGTGCGGCCGATGGGGCAAGCCGGCGCGCCCGCGCGTTGCCCGGCCTGTGGGGGCGAGTCCCGGCGGGTGTTCACCCCGCCGGGCATCGCCCATCTGGCGCCGCCGGTTGCACGGGCTCTGGACATGGAGGAGAAGAGCGCGCACGAGCCCGACGTGGTGACCCAGAAGAGCGGGTCTCCGCTTCCGCACCGCCATGCGCCTGCGCCGCCCTGGACGCTCGGACACTGATGAACAACTCAACTGAGAAACGAGGCCGCACGGGCCTGCCGGCGGGAGGGTCAGCGCCGCGCGATGCCGATCGAAGGAGGATCCAGTGCTGCTAGCTGTTGTCTTGCTCTATGTCGGCGCTGTCCTGGCCGTCAACGGGATCTGGCTGATCGGGCAGGCGCGAGCCGCCGCGCGGGAGCCGGTGCCGCCGGGGGCGCCTGGCGAAGCCACCGTGGAGTCCCACCCGACGTTCATCGAGAACCGCGAGATCGCGATCCTGAACATCTTCACGGGCTTCATCGGGGTCGTGGCCGCGGTCACGTTCGCGATCCAGGGCACCCTCGACGAGGAGCTGGCGTCGATCCGTGCGAGCGGCTACATCCTCCTGTTCGCCTTCACCTATCTCTGGGTGGCGGCGAACCAGTTCCTCGGTGCCCGGGGCCACGCGTTCGGGTGGTATTGCCTGTTCGTCGCCATCACCGCGGTCGTTGCCGGGATCTACACGTTCGTCAACGCGGACGGCAACGCCGCATCGATCTACCTCGGCTTCGACTGGTTGGCCTGGGCCTTTCTCTGGTTCCTGTTTTTCCTCCTGCTCTCGCTCGAGCGGCCGATCGCGCGATTCACCGGGTGGGTCGCCGTCCTTGTCGGAATCGGGACATCGTGGGTGTTCTCGCTTCTGCTGCTCGAGGACGTGATCGCGTTCTGAGCGAGGGCCCAGGCGCGTGACGACTCAAGGTGTGCTTCATCGGCAGCGGAGGCTTCGGTTGGCACGGATCACGACGTCGGAATTCCGAGGGTAGAGGCGCGCGAGATGGCGACGGTCCTCTGTGTCCTCTACGACGATCCTGAGGATGGATACCCGCCATCGTACGCACGCGACTCGATCCCCACGATCGAGCGCTATCCCGACGGCCAGACGACCCCGACCCCGGAGCGGATCGACTTCACGCCGGGCGAGCTCCTCGGGAGCGCGTCGGGTGAGCTCGGACTGCGGAGCTTCGTGGAGGAGCGAGAGCACCGGTTCGTCGTCACGTCGGACAAGGACGGACCTGACTCAGCCTTCGAGCGCGAGCTCCCCGACGCGGAGGTCGTGATCTCGCAACCGTTCTGGCCGGCGTACCTGACCGCGGAGCGAATCGCGAAGGCCCCGAACCTCAAGCTGGCGGTGACAGCGGGAATCGGCTCCGATCACGTCAACCTCGACGCGGCGATCCAGAACGGCATTACGGTCGCGGAGGTGACGTACTGCAACAGCATCAGCGTCTCGGAGCACGTCGTGATGATGATCCTGGCGCTGGTGCGTAACTACATCCCGTCATATCAGACCGTGGTCGACGGCGGCTGGAACATCGCCGATTGCGTTTCGCGGTCCTACGACCTGGAGGGCATGCAGGTTGGAACCGTTGGCGCCGGCCGGATCGGCTCTGCCGTGCTCCGGCGCTTGAAGCCGTTCAATGTCGGGCTGCACTACACCGATCGCCACCGTCTCCCGTCCGAGATCGAGCAGGAGCTCGACGTCACCTTCCACCCGAGTCCTGAAGAGCTGGTCAGGATGTGCGACGTCGTGACGATCAACGCGCCTTTGCACCCCGAGACGGAGCATCTGTTCGATGCCGAACTGATCGGCCAGATGAAGCGCGGTGCCTACCTGGTGAACACGGCCCGCGGAAAGATCTGCGATCGCGATGCGGTTGTGCGAGCGTGCGAGACTGGCCAGCTCGCGGGCTACGCCGGGGATGTCTGGTTCCCTCAGCCGGCCCCGAAGGAGCATCCCTGGCGAACGATGCCCCACCACGGCATGACGCCCCACACCTCGGGGACGAGCCTCTCGGCCCAGGCGCGCTACGCGGCCGGCGTTCGCGAGATCCTCGAGTGCTGGTTCGACGAGCGCCCGATCCGCGACGAATACCTGATTGTCCAGGCCGGGGCGCTTGCCGGCGCCGGCGCCCACTCCTACAGTGCCGGCGATGCCACCAGGGGCTCCGACGAGGCAGCACGGTTTAGACGCGGATAGCGAGCGTTGAACGTACGAGCGGCAGCGCTGTCTCGTGCTGCTCGCGCTCGCCGCGGCGGGGATCCCGACTACGACGCCCGGGTCACGCTTGAAGCCATCGCTTCGCCCGGTCGAGGTCAGCCGGGGAGTTGACGTTGAACGTGATCCGCTCCGGGTCGCGGAAACGCTCGAGCTCGGCCTCGCCGACGAGCCGCGGGTCGAGCAAGACGACTGCGGTGAGCGGCATCGAGTCGGCGAGCGCGGCCGCGAACAGGCGGCCGACCCAGGGGGCGTAGCGCCCGAGCAGCGGGTGGACCCGCCCGCCGGCGTGGGTGACCGCGATCGAGTCGGCGAGCCCGGCGAGCGGGTGGACGGGCTCGGGAGCCTCGCGGACGACGCGGCAGCCGAGCGCCGGCAGCTCGGAGTCGGGCTTGGCGACGACGACCGGCTCAAGGCCGGCGTCGACGATCGCCGCGAGCGGATGGGCGATCAGCGATCGCCCGGCGAGCGTCGCGGTCGCCTTCGACCGGCCCATGCGGGTGCTCCGGCCGCCGCGAGAACCGCTTCGACCGCCTGCGCGCGCTCCATCGGGAGCCCAGTCTGCCACCCTCCGTCGGGCCATGGCCGAGGAGCTGATCGAGATCGAGGCGGCCCGCGAGGCGGTGCTCGCCCGGGTCGAACCGCTCGCCGCCGAGGACGTCGCGGTCGACGACGCGCTCGGCCGGGTGCTCGCCGAGCCGGTGACGAGCGCCGACCCGGTGCCGCCGTTCGACAACTCGGCGATGGACGGGTTCGCGGTTCGTGCCGGCGACACCGCGGGCGCCTCCGCTTCGTCGCCGGTGACGCTGGCGCTCGTCGGCGAGTCGCGCGCCGGGCACCCCGCGGGTCGCGACGTCGCGGCCGGGGAGGCGATCGCGATCTCGACCGGCGCGATGCTTTCCGACGGCGCCGACGCGGTCGTCAGGGTCGAGGACTCGGTGCCGGGCGACGGGTCGGTGCAGGTGCTGGTCGAGGTCGAGCCGGGCCGGAACGTACGGCGCGCGGGTGAAGACATCGCCCGCGGCGACACCGTGCTCGAGCCCGGAACGGCGATCGGCCCGGCCGAGCTCGGCGTGCTGGCGTCGGTCGGCCGCGAGCGCGTGCGCTGCGCGCGCCGCCCCGAGGTCTGCCTGCTGACCACGGGCGACGAGCTCCAGGACTCCGGCGGGGAGCTTCGGCCGGGCGCGATCCGCAACTCGAACCTGCACTCGCTGCGGGCGCTCGTCGAGCGCGCGGGCGGGGTCGTCGGCGCGAGCGAGATCGTTCGCGACGACCCTGGGGCAACCCGCGCCGCGCTCGAACGCGCCCTCGCCGCCGACATCGCGCTGGTCTCGGGCGGGGTCTCGATCGGCCGCCACGACCACGTCCGTCCGATGCTCGCCGAGCTCGGCGCCGAGCAGGTCTTCTGGGGCGTCGCGCTGAGGCCCGGCAAGCCGACCTGGTTCGGGACCCGGGGGGCGACGCTGGCGTTCGGCCTCCCCGGTAACCCGGTGTCGGCGATCGTCACTTTCACGCTCTTCGTCCACCCGGCGATCCGGGCGATGCTCGGGGCCCGCGATCCCGCCCCGGGCGAGACGACGGCGATCCTCGAAGCCGATTACGCCAAGCGTCCCGGGCGTGCGCACCTCGTCCGCTGCCGGCTCGAGCTGCGTGAGGACGGCTGGCACGCGACCCCGACCGGCGAGCAGGGCTCCCACCTGCTGACCTCGATCGTCGGCGCCGACGCTTTCGCGGTGCTGCCGACGCCGAGCGCCAGCGTGCGGGCGGGCGAGCGGGTGGCGATCGTCACGCTGCCGAGGTGAGGGTGCGGTGAGCGCGGGGCCCGGACGAGAGCGAGGAGATTCACCGGCGGAGCGCGACCCAAGCAGCGCACACGCGACAATGGAGGGCGTGCCGATCGTTGTCAACGTCCGCCTGTTCGCGACGCTGCGCGAGGCTGCGGGAAGGAACTCGCTCGAGCTCGACCTCCCGGATGGGGCGACGGTCGCCGACGCGCTCACCGCCCTCGGCCGTGAGCCGGGGCTCGCCGAGCTGGTCGAGCGTTTGCCCGTGCGCGCGGCGGTCAACCGCGAGTATGTCGCCGACGACGCGCCGCTCGCGGGCGGCGACGAGCTCGCGCTGATCCCGCCGGTGAGCGGCGGCGCCGGTCCGCATGCCCGGATCACCTCCGAGCCGCTCGCCGTCGCCGATCTCGTCGCCGCGGTCGGCCGCCCGGGTGCCGGAGCGGTGGTCGTCTTCTGCGGCACCACCCGTGACGTCGACCGGCTCGAATACGAGGCCTACCCGGAGATGGCAGAGGATCGGATGCGCGCGATCGCCGCCGAGTGCGCCGACCAGCACGGCCTCGAGGCGATCGCGGTCGAGCACCGGACCGGCCCGGTGGCGCTCGGCGAGCCGAGCGTCGTCGTCGCTGCCTCAGCCGCGCACCGCGGCGAGGCTTTCGCCGGCGCACGGGAGGCGATCGACCGGATCAAGGCCGAGGCGCCGATCTGGAAGCAGGAGGTCGAGGCAAACGACGAAGGCGAGCGGCGCCGCTGGGTCGAGGGGGCCGCCCCGCCGGCCGAGTCCGACACCCAGCCCGCCGGCGATGCGGCCGGGCTCACCCACCTCGACCCGGCCGGAAGGGCGCGGATGGTCGATGTCGGCGCGAAGCCGGAGACCGGGCGCCGCGCGCGTGCCGAAGCGCGGCTGCGAATGTCGCCCGAGACCGCGCTCGCGGTCGAGCGTGGCGAGGCTCCGAAGGGGGACGTCCTCGGAACCGCGCGGCTGGCCGGGATCCAGGCGGCGAAGCGGACCTGGGAGCTGATCCCACTCGCCCACCCGCTGGCGCTCGACTTCGTCGACGTCGAGGGGTCGATCGACACCGGGGCCGGCACTGTGACTCTCTCCGCGGAGGCCGGGACGACGGCGCGGACCGGGGTCGAGATGGAGGCGATGACGGCGTGCTCGGTGGCGGCGCTGACCGTCTACGACATGGTCAAGGGCCTCGAGCGCGGAGTCTCGATCGAGGCGATCGAGCTCGTCCGCAAGTCGGGTGGCCGAAGCGGCGAATGGACCCGGGGCTCGGCAGCCGCCGACCCCGGGGGCGATCAGGGATGAGCCACGGCGCGCGCGAGCTGGGTGAGATCGGCGCCGCCGTGTTGACGATCTCGACCTCTCGGGCCCGCGGTGAGGGGACCGACGAGGGCGGCGCCGCGCTCGCCGCCTACGCCGAGCGACTCGGTGCTCATGTCGTCGGGACCGAGGTGATCGCAGACGAGCGCGAGCTGATCGAGGGCCGGCTCCGGTTCTGGTGCGACGAGGGCGGCTGCGAGCTGGTGCTGACAACCGGCGGCACCGGCTTCTCGCCCGACGACGTGACGCCGGAGGCGACCCGGGCGGTGATCGACCGCGAGGCTCCGGGCATCGCCGAGGCGATGCGGGCCGCCTCGCGCGAGCACACCCGATTGTGGATGGTGTCCCGTGGGGTCGCCGGGACGCGTGGGCGGACCCTGATCGTCAACTTCCCCGGCAATCCGCCCGCGATCGAGCAGGCCGGAGCGGGCATCGCCGAAGCGATACCCCACGCACTCGCCCTCCTCGCCGGCCGCCGCCCGCACTGACCCGAGATCCGGCGAACCGGCCGACGAACCTGCCCGCCTCCCGCCGCCGAACGCCGCCGAACACCGCCGAAGTCCGCCGAACGGGGCTACGCCGCGATCAGCTGGTCGAGCTCGCGCTCGGTGGCGAGGCGCTCGAGCGCCCGGGCCTCGATCTCGCGCACCCGCCGGGGGGAGATATCGAGCTCGCGGGCGACGGCCTCGGCGGGCGTCGCGTTGTCGCCGTTGATCCCGAACCGCATCTTGACCACCGTCTGCTCGCGCTCGGGCAGGTGCTCGAGCGCACGGTGGACCGCCTCGGAGCGGAGGCTGATCTCGACCTCCTCGGCCACCGGCGTGCCCGCGGCCGGGAGCAGCTCGCCGAGGCTGGTCTCCCCCTCCTCGCCGACCGGCCGGTCGAGGCTGGTCGCGGCCCGGGGCGCCTCCCGGAGGCGCTCGAGCTCGGCGACGTCGATCTCCGCCGCCGCCGCTAGCTCGTCGTCGGTCGGGGGACGGCCGGTCTGTGCCTCGAGCTCGCGCTCAACCCGGGCGACCTTGCGCTCTAGCTGGGCGAGTGTGGTCGGGATCCTGATCGCGCGCGCCCGGCTGTCGAGGGCCCGCTGGAGCGCCTGGCGGATCCAGTAGGTGGCGTAGGTCGAGAACTTGAACCCGCGCCGCCAGTCGAACTTCTCCGCCGCCCGGATCAACCCGAGGACGCCTTCCTGGATCAGGTCGAGCAGCGACAGCCCCTGGTTCTGAAACCGTTTCGCGTTCGCGACCACGAGCCGCAGGTTCGAGTTGATCAGCAGCTCCTTCGCCTCGAGGTCGCCGCGCTCCATCCGCTGCGCGAGCTCGACCTCCTGCTCGCGGTCGAGCAGCGGGTAGCGGCTCGCCTCGCGAAGGAAGAGCTGGAGCGCGTCGGTGGTCGCCTCGGCCAGCTCCGCCTGGCGGTACTCGGTCGGCGGAGCCGCGCGGCCGCAGTCGTCGCGGAGCGCGATCCCGCGCCCCCGCAGCTCCTCGTGGAGGGCGTCTACGTCGTCGTCGTCGAGGCCGGCGGAGTCGATCACCCGCTGGACCTCGGAGAGCTCGAGGCAGTCGGCGTCGTCGGCGAGCGCGGCGAGGCGGTCGACCTGTTGCGGATCAACGGGCATCGCTTGTCCAGCCTACCCACGCGCGGCGCGGGGGGAAACGACCGATCCGTGGCGCCGCGCGGGTGTCGATCCGCCGCCCGGGTGGTCGCGATACTGACGTCGTCCGAGTGAAAGCTCCGATCGCCACACCGAGCGCCTGATCGATGGGAGGCCGCCCGATCCATTGCGCGGTCCGGGTCCACCAAGCCGGGATGTCGTTCGCCGAGTTGCTCGCGATCTGGCGTGAAGCCGACCGCCTCGGCTACGACGGGGCGAGCCTCTATGACCTGATCACGGCCCCGGCGCTCGAGTGCTGGACGACGCTCTCGGCGCTGAGCGCAGCCACCGAGCGGGTTCAGGCGATTCCCCTCGTCCTCGCCTGGGGGTACCGGCATCCGGCGCTGTTGGCGAAGATGGCGGCGACACTCGACGAGATCTCGGGCGGGCGCCTGATCCTCGGCCTCGGGGCGGGCGGGAGCAGGGACGACCATGAGCGCTCGGGCCTGCCCTGGCGTTCGCTTGTCGAGCGGGTCAGTCGTCTCGAGGAGGGAGTCGAGGTGGTCCGGCAGATCTGGCGGGCTGAAGGCGTCCCGGCAAGAACGCGCGCCTACGGGACGATTGCGGCCGCAACCGATCCACGGCCGTCGCAGCGACCGGGGCCACCGATCCTGATCGGCGGCCATGACGAGCGCTACCTGCTCCCCGCTGCCGCTCGAGTAGCCGACATCTGCAACATCGGCTTCGACATGAGCATCGAGGAGTGGCAGCGCAAGCAGCGGGTCCTCGCCCGCCACTGCGATCAAGCCGGCCGCGATCCCGGATCCCTCGCGCTGAGCCACAACGCGACCGTGGTCATCTCCCGCGACCCGGAGGAGGCGAGAGCCAGGGCGCACGGGCTCGCGCGCCGGCGCCCACGTGCGGCCACAGGCCTCGCGAGCCCCCTGGTCGGCACCTCGGAGACCTGCGTGAGCAGGATCCGGGAGTACGCGGCGCTCGGAGTGAGCTCGTTCTTCCTCCTGTTCCCGGACCTCCCCGATCTCTCCTCGCTGCGACTGTTCGCCCGCGAGGTGCTCCCGGCGCTGACCGGCCGGTGAGGTCGGGCGACGGTGACAGCGCCGAGCCGAGCCCGACGATGATGTGGCCGACCGCACCGCCGTCCCGGCGATGCTCGGGGGGCAGCCCCGTCGCATACACTGTCCCCGTGGACGGGCCGGAGCGGGCTCTTCCTCACAAGGCTGCGGGGGTCTCCCCGTTCGCGTTTCCGTTCGTCGTAGAGGACGCCTTAGACGCGTCCGGCAAGGAGAGAGAGCGATGCCTGACCGGAACGGCGATATGCGCTTCAGCTACTGCATGCTGCCGGACTATCCGCTGGCGGACTCGATCGAGATGATCAAGACCGCCGACGAGCTCGGGTTCTATGCCTGCTACTCGGTCGACGAGACCTGGCACAAGGACCTCTGGGTGCTGTTCGCCGCCGCGGCCGACAAAACGGAGCGGATCCGCTTCGGCCCGAACGTCACCCACGTCTTCCTCCGCGAGCCGACGCTGATCTGCCAGCAACTCGCGACGCTCGACGAGCTGACCGGCGGCCGCATGGAGGCGGTGGTCTCGACCGGCAACTTCGGGATGATGCAGCAGTACCACATCGACTGGGAGCACCAGAAGCCGCTATCCCGACTCAAGGAGGCGCTGCACGTCATGCGCACCTTCCTCCAGGACGGCAAGATCGACTTCGAGGGCGACTTCTTCCAGTACACCGGCCTGTTCACCGCTGCGCGCCCGGTGCAGGAGCGGGTCCCGCTGCTGATGGGGGGGATGAAGGGCCCACGCTCGTTCATCGCCGCCGGGGAGATCGCCGACGGCCTCCACCACGCGCTGTCCTACTCACGCGAGGCGTACGACTACGTGGTCGAGAACATCCGCAAGGGAGCCGACAAGGCAGGTCGCAGCGTCGACGATCTCGACATCGGGGCATGGGTGGTGACCGTGGTCGCCGAAGACTCGGCGGCGGCCAAGCGGGCGGCTCGGATCCTGGTCGCGTTCTACATCTCCTCGATGCCGGCCGAGCAGCTCGAGCGGCACGGGATCACTCCCGAGGAGGTCCAGCCGGTGGTCGACGCGCTCGGTGCCGGCGACGTCGCGAAGGCGATCGAGCTGTTCCGGCCCGAGCTGGCCGAGAAGCTCTCGGTCGCAGGAACGCCCGAGGAGTGCGTGGAGAAGATCCAGCGCGACATCCAGCCGGCAGGCGTCAACCACATGATCCTCGCGCTGTCCGACTCCCATCTGGTGGAGTTCTTCTCCGGTCAGTCGGTCGAAGGCGTGCCGGACATACGCGGCCAGCTCAAGCTCGTCGCCGACCGGGTGGTCCCCGCCTTCGCCTGAGCGCCCGCGGCGCTCAGTGCCCGAGGGCGGCGATCAGGTCGTCGCCGATCAGCGGCGCGAACTTGTAGGCGTTCAGGGCGACGAGCACGACGGCGTCGCCGTCGCCGACGATCGACCAGCCACCGTCGTCGGCCAGCAGCGGGCTGACCGGGACCTCGCAGGTGACCTCGGCGACGATCTCCGGTCCGACCCCGACGAGGCGCTCGCGCGCGTAGCGCCGGCAGGCCGCGGCGCTGTGCTCGCGGAACTGCTCGTCGTCGATCCCGCCCACCTCCGGCTCGAACTCCGACCCGACGATGCCGACCGAGTAGCCGTCCGCGGTCGGAAGCGAGTAGCTGCCCGCCTCGCCGGCGCGGTCGATCACGCATGGCGCCGGCCGCGTGTCCGAGCGCGCGAACGTCAGCCGCAGCGTCCGCTGCACGCCGGCCCAGTCGGGCAGCTCGACGCCGAGCATCGCCGCCACCGCGGGAGCGTCGGTGCCGGCGCACGCGCCCACTGCCCGAGCGGCGACCGGGCCGCCGGGAGTGTCGAGCGACCATCCGGACGCGACGCGGGTCGCGGCGCGCACGGGTGCCGCGGTACGGAGGCGGCCCGCGAGCAGGCCACGGAGCCACCGCCCAAGGACTGCCGTCCTGATCGACGCGCCGGCCGGGTCCCAGAGCATCGGGACGTCATCGTCGCGGCGCATCTGGGGCAGGCGGTCGCCGAGCTCGCCGAAGCCCGCGAGCGCGGACTCGGCGCCGGAGGCGCGCATCGCGGCGTGCCGAGCCTCAGCGGTCTCGCCGAGCACGGCCAGCCCGCAGCGATCGAGCAGCGGCGCGCCGGCGGAGCGCTCGCATTCGGCCCAGCGCGGGGCGGCCCGCAAGGCGAGCTCGCAGAGCTCGGGCTGCTCGTGCGCCGTGCGGAAGATCCGTCCCTCGCCGCGTGACTGTCCCGCCAGCGGCTCGCCGGCCTCGAGACAGACGACGTCGAGGTCGCGGGCCGCCGCCGCGGCGGCGGCGAACAGCCCGAGGACGCCGCCACCGATGATCGCGACGTCGTGCATCAGGGACCGCGCCTACCCGCGGCTGGGACCCCGGCTGAGCCGCGGGTGCGATCGCCGGCAGCGTGGCGCCGCCGGAGAAGATGGTAAGGCGACGAAGCCGCCGCAAGAGAGATGGTCAGCTCCAGGGATAGGGGCTGTGCGAGACGGGGTGGAGATCGCCGGTCGCGAAGCGCTCGTACCGGAACGGGTAGAGCAGGCTCGAGTGCTCGCCGACGAGGACTCGGGCGATCTCCTTGCCGACGGCGATCATCTTGTAGCCGTGGTTGGAGTCGGCGGCGACGTAGACGTTCGGGCGCATGTAGTCGAAGATCGGGAAGTTGTCGACGGTGAAGGCGCCGACGCCGCCCGAGCGCGCCTGCCGGTATGCCGGCCGGCAGCCCTCGAAGCGCTCCAAGCAGTGCGAGAGCGCCGCGCACCAGAGATCGGGGAAGCCGGGCTCGACGGTGCCGGTGGGGTAGGGGTCGACCTGGAACTCGTGCCCGACCGGGAGCGGCGCGGCCCCGCCCTGGACGCTCGCGCGGTCCTGCTTGACATAGATCCCCCAGAGCTCGTCGGTGACGAGCTCCCCGTCGTCGGCGCGGAGCGGTTGGTCCGAGTCGACGTGGAGCACCGGAGGCAGCGCGCCGTCGTCGGTGACGAAGACCTTCGGATCGACCTCGATCTCCCCCTCCTGGAGGTACCAGTAGGTCCACATCTCGAGGTCTCGCTCGACGCTGCCGTCGGGTTGGCGGACGTCGATGCGGCGGGGAAGGCCGAGCATCTCCCACTGCTCGGCGATCCACGGCCCGACGGCGATCACGACTTGCTCAGGTTCGATCCGTCCCGCGCTCGTCTCGGCCGCGGTGACCGCGCCGGAGTTGTCGAGCTCGAAGCCCGTCACCTCGACGCCCTCGACGATCTCCGCGCCGGCCGCCCTCGCCTTCGACGCGAGACCGATGATCGACTCCTTGTTGAACGCGAACCCGCCGACGTGCTCGTGGAGGCACGCCGTGAGCCCGGGCGCGCGCCAGTCGCCGAACAGCGAGCGCATGTGATCGCGCACCTCCTGCTCGCCGACGAACAGCTCGGAGGGGTAGCCGATCGCGCGCTGACGCTCGTGGACCTCGACCAGGTCGGGCTCCTGAGCCGGCGGGCCGATGACGACATAGCCGGAGCCGTGGTAGTGGAAGGTCTCCGGGTCCGACTCCCAGACCTCGACGCAGGCGGCCATCAACTCGGCCATCGCCGGCTGGAAGTAGTTGTTTCGGATCACGCCACAGGCGATCCCGGAGGCGCCCGCGGCGACCTCCGCCTTGTCGACGACGAGCGCCCGCTCGCCGCGCTCGGCGAGGTGCCAGGCGGTCGACAGGCCATGCACCCCGGCGCCGACGATCAGGTAGGGAACGGACTTTGGCAGCCGGGTCATCTGGGATCAGCGTCGAGCGAGTCGACCGAGCGAGACATCGGCGCTCAATGCAGCGACGGCTCCCAGCCCTCCAGGACCGGGGGGCGCCAGTCGGCTCCGACCGTCCTCGAGTTCTCGACCCACGGGCCGAGCTCGGGCTGGGGGAACTTGCAGTGGACCTCCTTCAGCCGGATGCCGTAGGAGTTCCCCGACTGCAGGTGCTTGATCAGCACCTTGCGGGCGAGCTCGTCCTCGCGGCCCTCGGGGATCGGGAAGTAGATCTTCAGGAACGAGTTCGAGTAGCGATCGAAGACCGCAGGGACGCCCTCCTCCTCGAGCAGGTGCACGTCCTCGAGCCAGTTGAGGTCCTCGCCCGGCGTCGACGCCTCGAGGTCGATGTCCTCGACCTCGGCGATGTCCTCCTGGTACGGGAAGCGCTTGCCCGACAGGTACTCGGCGTCGATGCTGACGACCTTCTGAGGCTCCTTGACCTCGTCGACCCTGGTCATGACCCGCTCCCCTCGGTGACCGCCTCGTGCTCCGCCTCGAGGTAGTCCGGGTACTCGAGGTGGCGGTCGAGCATCTGCTTGATCTCCTCGAGCGCCGCCTCCTCGGTGACGCCCGGGATGTAGTTGGTGCCGGCGAGCGGGACCTTGGCCATCGCCGCCGCCTCGACGGTGAGGGCGGCGAGGTCCTCGGGCTCGAGGCTGTGGACGTCGGTCTTCCCGCATGCCCGGGCGAGCATCTGGACCTCGAGCGTCAGCGTGTGGAGGAAGTTGTAGACGCGCTCGGCTCCGTCGTCGACGTGGAGGCGCTTGCGCAACTCCGGGTCCTGGGTCGTGATCCCGACCGGGCAGCGTCCGGTGTGGCAGTGGTAGCACTGCCCGGCGGGCACGCCGATCGTCCCCTCGTAGTCGGTGACCCCGGGGATCTCCTTGTTGCAGTTGAGGGCGATCAGCGCCGAGTGACCGAGCGCGATCGCGTCCGCTCCGAGCGCGAGGCACTTGGCGACGTCACCGCCGTTGCGGATGCCTCCGGCGACGACGAGGCTGATCTCGTCCGCGAGCCCGACGTCCTCGAGCGCCCGGCGCGCCTCGGGGATCGCCGCCAGGAGCGGGATCCCGGTCTCCTCGGTCGCCAGGTGCGGCCCGGCTCCGGTGCCGCCCTCGGCGCCGTCCAGGTAGATGATGTCGGGCCCGCACTTCGCCGCCATGCGGACGTCGTCGTAGACCCTGGCCGCACCGAGCTTGAGCTGGATCGGGATCTCGCCATTGGTCGCCTCGCGGGTCTCCTGGACCTTGAGCGAGAGGTCGTCGGGGCCGAGCCAGTCGGGGTGGCGGGCCGGGGAGCGCTGGTCGATGCCGGGGGGAAGGGAGCGCATCTCGGCGACCTGCTCGGTCACCTTCTGGCCCATGAGATGGCCGCCGAGGCCGACCTTGCAGCCCTGGCCGATGAAGAACTCGACCCCGTCGGCGAGCATCAGGTGGTGGGGATTGAAGCCGTAGCGGCTCTGGATGATCTGGTAGTACCACTTCGTCGACAGGTCCCGCTCGGGCGGGATCATCCCGCCCTCGCCCGAGCAGGTCGCCGTTCCGGCCATCGAGGCGCCCTTCGCGAGCGCCATCTTCGCCTCGAGCGACAGCGCGCCGAAGCTCATCCCGGTGATGTAGATCGGGATCTCGAGCTCGAGCGGCTTCTTCGCGAACCGGGCCCCGAGCACCGTCTTGGTCTCGCACTTCTCGCGGTAGCCCTCGATCACGAACCGGGTCAGGGTGCCGGGAAGGAAGATCAGGTCGTCCCAGCTCGGCATCTTCTTGAAGATCGAGAAGCCCCGCATCCGGTAGCGGCCGAGCTCGGCCTTCATGTGGATGTCGTCGATGACCTCCCGGGTGAAGATCCGGCTTCGCCCGAGGACGGTCTTCCGCGACGGTGCGGTCTCGTCCGCGGAGGGGGCGGTTCCGTCAGGTGTCTCGTCGGCCATTCGGTGTGCCTCTTCCCCCTAGAGCACGAGCTTGCGCTCGCTCGGCTCGAGGATGTCGTAGTTGTAGAGCTTCTTGCCGCAGACGAACTTGCGGAACTCAGGCGGCGAGCCGAGCCCGTAGATCCGGAACTTGCGCTCGATCAGCTCGGCGTCGGCGTCGGTCCACTCGCCCTCGACGCAGTCGATGCCGAGCGACGCGATCTTGCCGGCGACGTAGATCGTCCCGTCGTACATCGAGTCGCCAAGCCCGGGGCCGACGTCTCCGCAGAGGATCTGGCGGCCGCGCTGCATCATGAAGCCGGTCATCGATCCCGCGCTGCCGAGGGAGATGATCGTGCCCCCCTTCTGGTCGATTCCGGTTCGGGCGCCGACCTGGCCCTTGACGACCAAGTCGCCGCCGCGCATCGCGGCGCCGGCCAGCGATCCCGCATCGGCGTCGATCACCACCACGCCCGACATCATGTTCTCGGCCACGGACCAGCCGACGCGGCCGGTGATGTGGACCTCCGGCCCGTCGATCAAGCCGACGCCGAAGTAGCCGAGGCTGCCCTCGAAGGTGATCCTGCACCGGGCGAGGATCCCGGTACCGAGCGAGTGCCGCGAGCGCGGGTTGCGGATCGTGACGTCCCTGACCCCCTGCTCGTAGACGAGCCAGCGCAGCTCGAGGTTGATCTTCCGGGTCGACAGCTCGCGGGCGTCGAAGACCGCACGCTCGCCGTCGATCTCCGAGACCTTGGGGACGGTCTCGTCGAGCTCGACGAGCCCCCGCGGGTCGTAGCTGATCTCGCGGTCGCCGGTTACCGCTTCCACACCATCACCTCCCCCTCGTAGGGATCGTGCGTCTCGATCTCCTCCTCGAGCACCTCGCGGATCGCGATCTCCTCCGAGGCGAGCGCGACGAGCTCGTCGGACTCGTAGAGGACGAGCGGCTTCGCGGCGAGCTCGTCCTTGGCGACGCCGAGGGCGTCCTCGGTGACGCAGATGTACGTGAACACGCCGTCGAAGTCCTCGACGCTCTGCCGGATCGCATCCTCGAGCTCGACGCCATCCGCCAGCTTCTCGGCGAGGTAGACGGCGATCACCTCGGAGTCGCAGTCGGACTGGAACCTGTGACCGCTGCGCTCGAGGCGTCGTCGCCACTGGTGGTAGTTCGTCAGCTGGCCGTTGTGGACCACGGCGACGTCCGGGAACGGATATGCCCAGTACGGATGGGCGCTGGCGATGTCGACGTCGGACTCGGTCGCCATCCGGACGTGGCCGATCGCATGGGTGCCTTTGAAGCCGCCGAGCCCGTACTGGGTGGCCACCGATTCGGCGTCGCCGAGGTCCTTGATGATCTCCAGCGAGTGCCCGAGCGACAGCACCTCCGCGTTCTTTACGGCCTCGACCCCGTCGGCGAGCTGCTGGAGGTCGCCGTCGTAGTCGAAGGTCACCGTGAGGGCGTAGTCGTTCTCCTCGTCGATGTTCGCGATCCTGGCGCCGAGCGAGCGCATCCGCGCCTCGAGCTCGCGCTTGCGGCGGCGCAGCCGACCCTCAGCCTCGGTGTCGTCGCGATCGTTCGCCTCCGCGAGCTTCACCCGCATCACGAACGAATCCGACCGGGGGCCGTAGAGCGCGTACCCGGTCGAGTCGGGACCGCGATGCTTCATCGACTGGAGCATCCGGGTCATGTCGCGACCGATAGCGCCTCCCCCGTCGCCGTCCCGGTAGATCAGTCCTGCGATTCCGCACATAGAGATTCTCCTCCTGCTAGGGCAGGACCTCGAGGTACTCCTCGCGCTCCCAGTCGGTGACCGCAGCCAGGTAGCGCTCCCACTCGTCGCGCTTGTAGTGGTGGAAGACCCTCCACAGACGTCCGGGCATGGTCCCCTCGCGCAGGGCGGTGTCGTCTCCGAGCGCCTTGAGCGCATCGCCGAGGCTGTCGGGGACCCGCTCGAGCGCGGCGCCGTCTCCCTGCAGGAGGTCATAGGTATTGGCGCTCTGCGGCGACCCCGGGTCGACCTCGCGGCGGATTCCGTCGAGCCCGGCGACCAGCAGCGCGGCGACGGTGAGGTAGGGATTGCAGGAGGAGTCGACGCCGCGGTACTCGAACCGCCCGCCCGAGGCCACCCGGACGGTGCAGGTGCGGTTCTGCCAGCCCCAGTTCTTGTGCACCGGTGCCCAGAACCCGAAGTCCCACATTCGGCAGTAGGAGTTCACGGTCGGCTGCCCGAGGCAGACCAGGGCAGGGAAGTGGTCGAGCAGCCCGCCGAGGAAATGCCGGCCCATATCCGAGAGCTGGGCCTCCCCGTCGGGGTCGTGGAAGACGTTCTCGCCGTGGTCGTCCACGAGCGTGAAGTGATGATGGTGCCCGTTCGCCGAGACACCGGTGAACGGCTTCGGCATGAACGACGGCAGCAGCCCGTGCTTGCGGCCGACCGCGGCGCAGATCTGCCGGTAGGTGGTGATGTTGTCGGCGGTGCGAACCGGCCGATCGAAGCGGAAGTTGAGCTCGAGCTGGCCGGGCGCGTCCTCGTGGTCGCCGTAGCTCATGTCGAGCCCGAGGGCCTTCCCGTAGTCGACCACGTCGAGAAGCACGGGACGCAGCTCCTCGAACTGGTGGATGTGGTAGCAGTAAGGCTTGGTCACGCCCTCGAGCGGGGAGCCGTCCTCGCCGCGCTTCAGCCACATCATCTCGGGCTCGATGCCGATCAGGAAGTTGAGCCCGAGCTCCGACTCGAAGTCGGCGACGACACGCTTCAAGTTCTGCCGCGGATCGGCGTCGAGAAGCTCGCCCGTCTCGGTGTCGTAGCAGTCACAGTAGACCCGGGCGACCCGCCTGTCCCAGGGCAGGACGGCGAAGGTGTCGAGGTCGGCGACCGCCGCGAGCTCGGACTCCTCGGGACCGAAGCCGATGTAGTCGCCGGAGCGGTCGGTGAACAGGTTCGCCGTCGCCCCGTAGACCAGCTGGTAGCCCTTCTCGGCGACCTGGGGGAAGAACGAGGAGACCACCCCCTTGCCCATGATCCGGCCGGTGACCGAGACCTGCTGGAAGAAGACGTACTCGATCCCCTCGCGCTCGATCAGCCTCGTCAGCTGCTCGATCATCTCGCGGCGGCCGGGCGCGCTGCGAGCCTCCTCGAGCGTCGCCGGCGGACGCCTCACCCGCTGTGTCTCGAGCGCGGTGTGGACGGTGCCGCCGAACTGCTCCTGAAGCGGCTCGGCCTCGACGCCGACGCCTGGATTGTCCGAGTCCGTCATCCCTCTTCTCCTCGTTACGCTCTCGGTCTTTCAGCGGCCCTCTCCGGCTGATTCGGCCGGCTCGGCGCCAGTCGGGATCCTGAGCCGCACTATAACAGTGTGAGCAAATTCGTCCAAACGCAGCTCGGGGTCTCGAGCGCGCGTGATTCTCGGGTCTCGGGCGCGCGAGATTCTGCAGTCGCTCGGCGGCCGCAGCTCAAGCGATCCCAAGCTCGACCAGCGCCGTCAGCACCTTCTCGTCGTGGGACCTGGGCGACACTCGCCCGAAGACGCGGACGGCCGTGCCCTCGGCGTCGATGATCACCGTGCTGCGGCGAACGCCTCGCTCTGCGGTCCAGGCTCCGTACCGCCGACAGACCTCCAGGGTCTCGTCCGCCAGCAGGGTGAAGGTCAGCGAGTGCTGGTCGCGAAAGCTCCCCAGGGCGGGAACGGGATCGGGTGAGACTCCGAGCACCACAGCGCCCGCGGCGGTGTAGTCGTCCTGGTGATCGCGCACGCCGCAGGCCTGCCTCGTGCAATCCGGGGTGCCCGCCTCGGGGTAGAAGTAGAGAACCACCGTGCGCCCGGCGAAGTCGGACAGCGACACCGGGTTCCCGTCCTGGTCGGGAAGCGTGAAGTCGGGGGCCTTCGTGCCTTCTTCGAGCAATCCTCCTCCTCGGCTGGTCTTGAACCGGCCGGAGGGCCGGCCGGTTCAAATGTAGTCGAGGGGGCTCGGGCTGCCGGGCTGCGCTTGCCGGGGCGTGGCCGCGGATCTCAGTAACGGCGATGGGAGCAGGGCCTTGCCGGACGCTTCGGTTCGCGCGGGTGAGTCACCACCCAAACGTGGCAACGGTCGACTGTCTCAGGGACGGTTGCGACGTTTGGGCCGTATGTCGACCCAAAGCGACAATCGGCGAGGTCGCCGGACGACGAGTGTCACGTTTGGGAGCCTCCGGGAACCGCCGTGGCGGCGCTGGCCCGGCTCAGCCGTCGGGAGCCCGAGACCTCGGCCAGACCTGTTCCCTTTTACCGCCCCCACCCCGTCCCGACCACCGCGGCTGCCGGGGCGGTCGTCACATTGCCGGCACCGCGGCGACCGTGCGCTCGAGTGGGTGGAAATTCTGGACCTCACTCGGGTAGCCCTGCGGTGATCAAGGCCACCCCGACGAGCGCCAGCGATGCGCCGAACAGCTGCCGGGCGCTCAGGGTCTCGGAGAGGAGGACTCTCGCGAGCAGCATCGTCGGCGCCGGCGAGAGGGCGACGATCACCGCGACGATCGAGATCCAGCCCTGGCTGGCGGCGAAGATGAACGCCCAGGTCCCGGCGGCGTAGAGCACGCCCGCGACGACGATCCCGGGCGCCTGTGCCCAGGCGGCGCGCCAGTCAACCCGCTGCGCGAGCGCGACGGTGCCGACGAGGATCGCCGCGGCCATCGCGGCGACGATCAGGGGCCAGACCAGCGCTCCGTCGCCGGTGGCGGCGCTCGCCCGGTCGAGCGAGACGAAGAACATCCCGAAGGCGAGGCCGGCCGCGGTCGCCTCGAGCAGGCCGACCGCGAGCTTCGCCCGCGGGGCGTCGACCGCCGGGGCGTCGATCGCCTGCGGTGAGCCGTGGTCGGGCGCGCCGCTGCCCGCGTAGTGGACGAGAGCCTCGGCGTCCGCCCCGGGGACGGCAGGCGGTTGACTCTCGTCGTCCCCGGCGGGCGCGCGGGTGTAGGTGATCAGGACGATCGCGACGACGATCGCGCCGATGCCCGCCCATGCCAACGGCGACGGGCGCTCGCCGAGCAACAGGCCGGCGACCAACGGCACGATCGCGGCCCAGATCGCGGTGACGGTGGCGACGATCCCCATGCCCCCGGTGGCGAGGCCACGAAAGTAGGCGAGGTAGCCGAGCCCGACCGCGAGCCCCGCGATCGCCCCCCAGGCGACCGCGGCCGCCTCGGGTGCCGCTCCGGCGAGCGGGATTCCGGCGAGGAATGCCACCACGGCGACGATTTTGAGCATCGCGACCACGGCGAGCGAGGCCTCGGCGCGCCGGGAGGCGAGGCCGCCGAGGAAGTCGGAGGCTCCGTAGGCCAGCGCCGTGGCCAATCCGAGTGCGACCACCGTTACGCTCATCTGTGCCTAATCCGGATCATTATCCGATTGGCTTGCACCATAGCGTAAAACGGATCACAATCCAGATATGACGGACACGCCCCCGCGCGTCGGCGCCGCTCCCCCGGGCGCACGCCGATGATTGACTCGGACTCGGCTCATACCGGCTCGGTCCTGCCCGTTCGGGGCCGGCCGACGCCCGAGCGTCGCGACGCCGCCCGCAGCCGGCGGCGGATCGTCGACGCGGCGAGGAAGCTGCTGCGCGAGCGCGGAGCCGAGGAGGTGACGATGAACGAGGTCGCCGCCGCGGCCGGGGTGGGGGTGGGGACCGTCTATCGCCGCTTCGGTGACGTCGCGCAGCTCCTGCATGCGGTCCTCGACGACGAGGAGCGGGCGCTTCAGGAGCGGATGCTCTCCGGCCAGCCGCCATTCGATCCCGGGGCGCCGACCGCCACCCGAGTCACCGCCTTCCTGCACGCGTACATCGACTACCTCGAGGCGAACGCCGAGTTGCTGTACGCCGCCGACACCGCGACCCCGGGAGCGCGGTTCCGGGTCGGCGCCTACGCCAATTACCGCCACCACCTCGCCACCCTGCTCGCGGCGGCGGACATCGCGGTCGACCCCGCCTACGCCGCGGACCTGCTGCTCGCCGCGATCGATGCGGAGCTCTACGTGACCCAACGACACGAGCTCGGGATGAGCGTCGAGCGGATCAAGTCCGGCCTCGGCGCGGTGGTGCGATCGCTCCTCGCCACTCGATCGGCGAACCCCGACGATCGCTGACGGGGCCGTCGTGCCGCTGGCGGAATCTGCGATATGTTCCGCTGAACCAATTCATCCAAGGGGATCAGGAGAGGTGTGAGTCGATGGCTGAGTTGAAGCGAACCGCGTTCTACGAGGTCCAGGACCAGCTCGGCGCCGAGTGGACCGATTGGGAGGGCTGGGCTTGGGCCGACCACTTCGGCGATCCGGTCGCCGAGCACAACGCGACCCGCAACGCGTCGAACGTATGGGATGAGTCGCCGCTTCGAAAGTGGGACATCAAGGGCCCGGACGCGTTGGCCCTGGCCGACGCCGCCTACGCGAACGACATGGCCAGTCTCGAGGTTGGTCAGGTCCGCTACGGGCCGCTCTGCGACGAGCAGGGAATGATGCTCATGGACGGCACCGTCTTCAAGCTCGCCGACGACCATTGCTTCTCGATCACGAGCTACGACTCGGACCTCGAGTGGCTGCGGAAGGTGGCGGAGGACCGCAACCTCGAGGTCGAGATCGAGGACGTCACCGCCGACATGCCGCACCTCCAGATCCAGGGCCCGAAGTCCCGCGAGATCCTCGCCCCGATCACCGAAGGGACGGATCTGACCCGGCTCCGCTACTTCCGGTTCGTCCCGGACGAGGTGAAGGTCGGCGGCGTCCCGTGCATGGTCTCCCGGACCGGATACTCGGGAGAGCTCGGCTACGAGCTCTACTGCAAGCCCGACGATGCCGCAGAGCTTTGGAATGCCGTGCTCGACGCCGGCAGGCCGCAGGGGATGCTGCCGATCGGGCTGTCCGCGATCGAGACGATCCGGATCGAGTCGGGGCTGCTCTTCCCCGACGTCGACTACTTCCCCCACAAGACCGATCCGTTCGAGGTTCGACTCGAGAAGGTGGTCAGGCTGGACAAGTCCGACCACGTCGGCAAGGAGGCGCTCGGCCGGATCTCCGCCGACGGCACCGCCCGCCTCCTGACCACGCTTCGGATCGAGGGCGACGAGGTGCCGGAGTACGGGGCGCAGGTCACGCTCGACGGCCGCGATGTGGGGATCGTGCGGAGCCCGTGCGAGAGCCCGACCTTCGGCGGCGTGATCGCGATGGCCGCGATCGATCGTGAGCTCGACGTCGAGGGCCAGGAGGTCGAGGTCGCACTCGGGGACGGCACCGTAAAGGCCACCGCGGCGGCGTTCCCGCTCTACGACACCGAGAAGAGTCGCCCGCGCTCGTAGCCCGACCGGATCCCGCGGCCGGTAGGCCGGACAGTGAGCGCGGGTGCGGGCAGCGGCGGCTCCGCTGAATGGGCCCTGGGCCGGCGGGCGGAGCTCTCCGGCGGCGTCGTCGCCTGGGACCGATGGGGGAGCGGACCGGTGGTGGTTCTCGTCCACGGGACACCGAGCTGGTCCTACCTGTGGCGGAAGGTCGCGCCCGTGCTCGCCGAGCGCTTCGCCGTCTACGCGTGGGACCTGCTCGGGTACGGGGATTCCGAGCAGCGCGACGGCCAGGACGTGTCGATCGCGGCACAGGCGCGGTACCTCGCTGAGCTGCTCGACCTGTGGGGAACGGAGCGGCCCGCGGTCGCCGGGCACGACATCGGCGGAGCGATCG
>DATHVI010000174.1:0-96258 GCA_035461385.1 Solirubrobacterales bacterium | reverse complement strand
GGTCCTGCTCGCGCTCGCTGCGCCGCTGCTCGGGATGCGGCTCGGGTTCCCCGACGTCGGCTCCGACCCGGAGGGGACGACGACCCGCGAGGCCTACGAGCTCGCGAGCGAGGGCTTCGGCGAGGGATCGATGGGGCCGCTGCTGCTCGCCGGCGAGGGCTCGGGCAGCGCCGAGGCGCTCGCCGGGGCAGCCGGCGAGATCCGCGGCACCGAGGGCGTCGCCTTCGTCGGCGAGCCGGTGCCGAGCCCGGACGGCGAGGCGGCGCTGCTGACCGTGGTCCCGGCGAGCTCCGCCCAGGATCCCGAGAGCGAGGAGCTCGTCCACACGCTTCGTGACGACGTCCTCCCGGCGGCGCTCGCCGACACCGGCGTCGAGGCGCACATCGGCGGCCTCACCGCCTCGTTCATCGACCAGAGCGACCTGATGGCGGCCCGCCTCCCGGTGTTCATCGGCGGCGTACTGCTGATCTCGCTGCTGCTCCTGCTGATCGCGTTCCGGGCGCCGGTGATCGCGATCAAGGCCGGGATCGTCAACCTGCTCTCGGTCGGGGCCGCGTACGGGATCGTCGCGCTCGCCTCGCAGGGCGGGTTCCTGGGCGAGTTGATCGGGATCGACACTGAGGTCCCGGTGGCCCCGTTCATCCCGGTGATGATGTTCGCGGTCCTGTTCGGGCTGTCGATGGACTACGAGGTGTTCCTGCTCTCGCGGGTGCGCGAGGAGTACCTGAACCACGGCGACTCGGCGCGCGCGGTCACCGCGGGGCTGGCGAAGACGGCCCGGGTGATCACCGCGGCGGCGGCGATCATGGTCGCCGTGTTCAGCGGCTTCATGTTCAGCTCCGAGGTCTTCCTCAAGCAGATGGGCCTCGGGATGGCGGCCGCGATCGCGATCGACGCGAGCATCGTCCGGATGGTCCTCGTCCCTGCGGTGATGCAGCTCCTCGGCCGCAACAACTGGTGGCTGCCGGGGTGGCTCGACCGGGCGCTGCCCTCGCTCGACCTCGAGCGCGAGCCCGAGCCGCAGCCGGCCCGGAGCTAGCCCACGGGAAAGCGACTCACGCGAGGCGGATCTCGTCGCCGAGGCGACGAGATCCGCCCCGCCTCGCCGGGATTCGCGGTCGCTACGCGGCCGCGCGTGATCCGGGCGCCCGGGCGACGCCGATCAGGTGCGGGGCCGTGAGCCCCCATGAGGGCCCGAGGTCGAAGCCGCGAACCGCCTCGACCTCGAACCCGGCCGCGACGATCGCGGCGACCGTGTCGCGCGAGCAGTGGCAGCCGCCGGCGAGCCACGGCCAGACGCCGCTGCGGTCGGCGAGCGCCTGGACGCGCGCCTTCGGCCCGCCGTCGGCGCGGACGTGCTCGAGGAACCGAAGCTCGCCCCCGGGGACCAGCACTCGCCGCAGCTCGGCGAGCGCGCGCGCCTGGTCGGGGACGGTGCAGAGGACGAGGCTCGCGACTGCTGCGTCGAAGCTGTCGTCGTCGAGCGGCAGCGTGTCGGCGAGCCCGCCGCGGACGCTGACCGAAACCGCGGCCCCGTCCGCCGCCCGCGCCGCCCGCTCCGCGTGCCGGCGAAGGTAGGGCTCCGGCTCGATCGCGACCACCTCGTCGACGGTCGGCGGGTAGTGCGCGAAGCAGGCTCCGGTGCCGGCTCCGATCTCGACGACGCGTCCTGAGAGCCCGCTCAGCAGCTCGTCGCGCAGGCTGCCGACCTCGCGCTCGATCAGCGGGCTCAGGCGCCGGTAAAAACGGGCGAAGATCGGGCGGTGTACGTCGCCGGTGCTCACGGCCAAGTCGTCCCCGGATCCGGCCTCGGCGTCAGCCCTCGGCGTCGAGCAGTTCGGCGATCAACTCGAGGTACTGGAGCAGGTGCCGGTCGGCGAGGTAGTTGCTGCGCACCCGCTCGCGTGCCCGGGTGCCGAGCTCGGTCGCGTACCGGTGGTCGGCGAGGAGCCGGTCGACCGCGTCGCCGAACGCCTCGAGGTCGGTCGGCTCGACGAGGATCCCGGTCTCGCCGTCGATCACCTGGTCCTTGATCCCGCCGAGCCGGCTCGCGATCACCGCGGCGCCCTTCCACATCGCCTCGGCAACGGTGAGCCCGAACCCCTCGGCGAGGCTCTTCTGCGCGACCACGCTCGAGCGTCGCTGGATCGCGTTGACGATTGCCGCGTTCTCCTCCGGGTCGTCCATCGGGAGCGCCGCCAGGTGGACGCGTCTGCGCACCTCGTCGGGGAGCGAGTCGCGCATCGCCGTGATCTCGGCCAGGACCTCGGCGCCCTCCGGATCGTCGGCGACGGCGGCCGTGTCCGGCCCGGCGAGCAGCAGGTGCCCGCCGGGATCGCGGCGGGTGTGCCGGGCGAAAGCCGTGAGCACTCCAGCAGGGTCCTTGAGCCGATCCCAGCGCGATACCTGGGTGACGAGCGGATCGCGCGGGCGCAGCGGCCGGTCCTGCCAGGCCCGCGCCCGGCGGTCGACCCGGCTCGGGGTGCCGTCACGACGGGTGAACGCCGCGATCCCGCGCGCCGGCCCGCTCGAGAGGCCGGCGGCGACGAGGATCGCCTCGATCGCGCCGGGGTCGAGCTCCTGGTTCTTGGGCGAGAGCGCCTCAATCGAGGGCGGGATCACCCGCAGCCGGCGTCCTTCGAGGCCCTCCCAGACGAACTGAGCCATCGAGAACACGAGCGCCTCGGCCGCCTCGATCTCGGGGCGGAGGAAGTCCCACGCGGCCCGCGCGTGGTCGTTAGGAGCGTCGACTCCGACGTGGCAGCGCCAGATCGTCCGCGCCCCCGCCGACCGGACGGCGGCGTTCAGCCCCGCGGTCTGCGGGTCGTGGAGCATGACGATGTCACCCGGGCAGACGAGCTCTGCGAGCTCGTGCCCGTGCGCGCGCAGGACGTCGCGGTAGAGAGTGCGGTCGGCGGCGCTCAGGCCGTCGCCGTCGCCCGCGGCGCCGTGGAGCATGTTGTGGATCCGCTTCGTCAGCCGGAAGAACTCCGCGCTGCCGTCGATCACCAGCCAGCGGGCGTCGATCCCCGCCCCGCGGGCGTACGGCAGGAGCCCGGTCAGCAGCTCGGCGACGCCGCCGCCGATCGCGGTCGAGTTCACCTGCCAGACGACGCGATCGCCGATCACCTCCCGAGCGCGGCCGATGCCTTCGACGAGCTCGGGGTAGCGCTCGCCGACCAGCGGCCGCAGCCGTTCCGGGGAGGCCGCGGCTGTCGGAACCCTGCTCAGGGCCATGACCGGAGCCTAGTCCGTGGCGGCGGGGCTACCGCACCTGCCGCAGATCGGCTGGAACCGGGGGTTACCGCGCCGGCTTCAGGCGCTCTCGATCGGGGGCGGGGTACGGAGCGTCTGCAGGACCGTGCAGTAGCGCTCGGTCCGCTCGCGCAGCGCGGCGACCTCCTCCTCGCTGGCCGCGGGGGCGTCGATCTCCAGGCGCAGCCTGATCGACTCGAATCCGACCGGGGCATCGCGCGAAACCCCGAGCGTCCCCCGGAGGTCGATGTCGCCCTCGGCGACGACCTCGATCCCCTCGACCTCGACCCCGGTCGCCGCGGCGACCATCTGGCAGGTGATCTGCGCGCAGGCCGCGAGCGCCTCGAGCAGCAGGTCGCCCGAGCAGGCGGCCGTGCCCGGCCCGCCGACCCCGAGGTGCGCCTGGGCCTCGCGGATCGCCGCCCCGGTTCCGACCGAGCACGCGACCGGTGCGTCGCCCTGCCCGGCGCGCGCGGTGAGCGTGATTCGCGCCGCGTCCGGCTCCTCGCGGTAGCGGTCCTTGATCGGCCGCTGGTGCTCGCGCAGGTCCATCGCGGTCAGTTCGACTGGGCCACCGGCCGGATCAGGATCTCGTTGACGTCGACGTGCGCCGGCTGGGTCAGCGCGTAGACGACCGCGCGCGCGATGTCATCGGCCTGGAGTGAGACCTCGGGGTCGAGCGGAGAGTCGAAGAACGGCGTGTCGGTCAACCCGGGCTCGATTAGCGTCACCCGGATCGCGTGGTTCTCGTGCATCCGGCGGAGCTCCTGCCGCAGGGCCTCGCCGATCGCGGTCACCGACCACTTCGTCGCCGAGTACAGCGACCCCGGGAGCGCTCGCCGGCCGGCGACCGACCCGGTAAGCAGGAAGTGCCCGGTGCCCCGCTCGAGCAGGTGCGGGAGGGAGGCCCGAATCGTCAGCGCGACGCCGAGCACGTTCGTCAGCACCATCGAGCGCCAATGCTCGACCGTCTCGGCGAGGAAGCCGCGCGCGGCGCCGAAGCCGGCGTTTGCGAACACGGCGTCGACGGCGCCGAACGCGTCGATCCCCGCTTCGACGAGGCGCTGGTTGTCCTCCCACTCGGTGACGTCGCAGCGTTGGGCGATCGCCCGGTCGGGGCCCCCGAGCTCCTCGGCAAGAGCCCGCAGGCGCTCCTCGCCGCGCGCGCCGAGCACGAGGCGGTAGCCCGCATCCGCTGCGGCGCGGGCGGTCGCGGCGCCGATCCCCGTCGACGCGCCGGTGATCAGGAGGACCGGTGAATCGTTCACGAGGCCGATCCTACGGGTCCGCGGCCGGGCTCGTTCCGTCGCCGCCGCGATCGGCCTCGCGGGGAGGTCGGCCCGGAAGATGCGATCCCGGGGTTGCGATAATGGCCGGGTCCCGATGGACCCTGCTCGCAAGCGCCAGATCCGGCTCGTGATCGCGCTCGGCTCGGCCGTGCTCCTCGCCGCTGCCCTCGTCTACGTCTCGTTCAGCGCCTCGAGCGAGGCGCGCGAGCCCTCCGACCTGGTCGGCGTCTCCGGCGGCAGCTACGAGCTCACCGGCAAGGTCGTAGACGGCTCGGTCGAGCGCGACCATCCCGAGCTTCGATTCGAGCTCTCCGACCGCGAGGACCCCGAGGCGACGATCCCGGTCCGCTACGAGGGGCACGTCCCGGACCCGTTCCGCGAGGGGCGCGAGGTGATCGTCAGCGGCACGGTGGCCGACGGGGTCTTCGTCGCCGAGCGCGACAGCCTGATCACGAAGTGCCCGTCGAAGTTCCAGGAGGAGGCCGAGGCAGACCCCGACCACGTGATCATCGAGGACTGAGGAACCCGCCCGATGACCACGCTCGGGTCCGCGCTCCTGATCGCCGCGGCGCTCGGCTGCGGCTATGCCGTCGCCGCCGGGCTGATCGGCACCCGCGGCGACCGCCGCTGGGTCGACTCCGCCCGGCTCGGGGTCTACGCCGTCTGCGGCCTGCTGACCGCCGCGGTCGCGTTGCTTCAGGTGGCGTTCGTCCGCTCCGACTTCTCGTTCCAGCTCGTCGCCGACCACTCCTCGACGACGACGCCGACCTTCTACAAGCTGACCGCGATGTGGTCGAGCCAGGGCGGCTCGCTGCTGCTCTGGGTCTGGGTGCTGTCGATCGCCGCCGCCGCGGTGCTCTACCTGACCCGGCGCCGCCACCGCGAGATCGTCCCCTGGGCGACCGCGGTCCTCGCCGGGATCGGCCTCTTCTTCACCGGCCTGATGCTGATCGCCGGCGGCGCGAACCCGTTCGCGACCGCCAGCCCGGCGCCGGTCGAGGGAGTCGGGTTGATGCCGCTGCTGCGCCACCCGGCGATGGCGATCCATCCGCCGATGCTCTACTCCGGCTACGTCCTGTTCTCGATCCCGTTCGCGTTCGCGATCGGGGCGCTCGCCGCCCGCAGGGTCGACGCGAGCTGGATCCGCACGACGCGGCGCTTCGCGCTGCTCGCCTGGGTCTTCCTGTCGATCGGAATCCTGCTCGGCGCCCGCTGGTCGTACGGGGAGCTCGGCTGGGGTGGCTACTGGGCCTGGGACCCGGTCGAGAACGCTTCGCTGATGCCGTGGCTCACCGGGACGGCGTTCCTGCACTCGATCATGGTCCAGGAGCGCCGCGGGATGCTGCGGGTCTGGAACGTGTCGCTGATCTGCGCCACCTTCGCCCTCGCCCTTCTCGGCACGTTCCTCGTCCGCTCCGGGATCCTCGACTCGATCCACGCCTTCGGCGCCTCGACCGTCGGCGGGCCGCTGCTGGCGCTGATCGCGATCACCGTCGTCGGGAGCGCGGCGCTGATCGCCTCGCGGCTCGACGAGCTGCGAGGCGAGCGGCGGGTCGAGTCGCTCGTCTCGCGCGAGGCGGTGTTCCTGGTCAACAACCTGCTCTTGGTCGGCCTCTGCGCGGTGATCTTCTGGGGGACGTTCTTCCCGCTGATCTCCGAGGCCGTCACCGGGGAGCGCTCGGTCCTGGGCCCGACGTGGTTCGACCGCTACACCGCGCCGCTGGCGATCCTGCTGGTGTTGTTCACCGGCATCGGCCCGCTGCTCGCCTGGCGCCGGGTGAGCGCCGGGGCGATCTGGCGGATCGTGCGGGCGCCGGTTGCGCTCGCCGCGGTGGCGACGGCGGCGATCGCGCTGCTCACCGACGCCGCCTCGGAGCCGCCGGCGCTGGCGCTGTTCGCCTTCGCAGCCTTCGCCCTCGCCGCGGTCGGGCAGGAGTTCGTCCGCGGCGGCGCCGCCCAGCGGCGGGTCGGCGGGGGGTCGTGGATCGGGTCGGTCGGCCGCGTCGTCGCCCGCAACCGCCGTCGCTACGGCGGCTACGTCGTCCACGCCGGCGTCGCGATCGTGCTCGTCGCGGTCGCGGCCTCCTCGAGCTTCCAGACCAGCCGCGACCTGCGCCTCGCCCCCGGCGAGTCGGCGACGGTCGGCGACTACGAGCTCACCTACGCGAGCCCGACCGCCCGCGCCGACGGCGACGAGCAGAAGCTCAGCTTCGGCGCCGTGCTCGCGGTCGAGCGCGACGGCGAGCCGTTCGCGACCCTGCGCCCGAGCCGCGAGTACTACTCGCTCGGCTCCGGCGGATCCGGCGCCGGCCCGGTGCGGGCGTTCTTCGAGGGCGAGGCGACGACCGAGGTCGGGCGCCAGGAAGGGCTGACGAGCGACCTGTGGACGGCAATGCAGCCCGACCTCGAGCCGCTCGACGGGATGATCGCCGGCGCCGACCGCCGGCTCGAGCGGATCGCCGAGCGGATCGACCCGACGGACGAGGCGGCGCTCGCGCAGCTCCGCGGCCTCCAGGGGGTCGCCGTCGGGGCGATCGCCGAGCGCTACCTGGCCGAGGGGCTGCCGATCGACCTGCGGGTGAACGTCAACCCGCTGGTGATGTGGATCTGGCTCGGCGCCGGGATCGCAGTCGCTGGCGCGCTGCTCGCGATCTGGCCGGCGCCCGGCGCCCGGCGACGCCGCGTCTCCGACGTCTACGCGGCGCGCCTCGCCCGCGACCTCGAGCGCGTCTGACCGCTCCGGCGCCGGGTTTTCGCGACCGGGTGCGGAGGCGCACGCGATCGCGAACCTCGGGCCGGCTCCGGATCGCCTCGGGTTTTCGAGCTGCGCCGAGGGCGCGGCGAGCGGGCTATCGTGGCGGTGATGGAGATCGTGCTCGCGCTTGCGATCGTCGCCGTGCTCGCCTGGGTCGTCACCGCGCCGCTGCGACGCGGTAAAGACTCCGGGGGCTCGCGGACCGAGGATCCACGCATCGCCGAGCTCGAGGCGCGCAAGGAGGCGCTCTATCGCCAGATCCGCGACGCCGAGCTCGATCGCGCCCAGGGCAAGCTCTCCGACGCCGACTGGCGCCGCGCCGACGCCGAGCTTCGGCGTGACGCGATCGAGGTCCTCGAGCAGCTCGACCGGGCGGAACCGTCGATGAACGGGGCGGGGGGCGAGGAGAGCCGGGACTGATCTCGGGCGCCGAGCAGGCCGGGTACGGCTCGGGTCCGACGCTCTACACTCCGCCGCGTGGAATCGATCCTGACGATCGTCCAGCTGCTGATCTCGGTGATCCTGATCTTCCTCGTCCTCCTGCACTCGGGCAAGGACGCGGGGCTTTCGGGCGCGTTCGGGATCGGCCAGGCGGGCAGCTCGGTCGGCGGTGGCTCGCTCGTCGAGCGAAACCTCGACCGGTGGACGATCTTCTTCGCGATCCTGTTCGTCGTCAACACGTTCGCGCTGCTCAAGCTCTGAGGGCCCGCGGGGCGTCCGGCCCCGCCCGCCGGCTTCGCGGCCCGCTCGCCGTGCCGCTGGTCGCAGCTGCGTTGGTGGCGGGCTGCGGCGACGACGACGGGCTTCCGGCCGGCGGCGGGGGCGCTGAGCCGGGGGAGGGCGGGACGTTGGTCGGGGCGCTCGACGGCCCGGCGCGGGAGGTCGACCCGCTGTACGCGCGCACCCGCGCCGAGCGCGTCGTCACCAGGCAGATCTTCGAGCCCCTGGTCGAGCGGGTCGCCGGCCCGTTCGGGGACTCGCCCGGGGTAGGCGGCCTGGCGCTGCGCGCGCGACCGACCCGCGACCCGACGATCTGGAGGGTGGTGCTGCGTCCAGGGGTCCGGTTCCAGGACGGCAGTCGCCTCAACGCGACCGCGGTCCTGGAGAACGTCGATCGCTGGCTTGCGAGCCGCGCCGGCCGCCGGCTGCTGCCGTCGCTCACCGCTGCCGACGCGCCGCGCCCGCACCTGCTCCGGTTCATCCTCGCGGCGCCCGACCCGGCCCTCGGCGAGCGGCTTGGCTCGCCGAGGCTCGGGCTCGTCTCGCCGCGGGCGCTCGCCGGCGGCCGGCCTGCCGCCCGCCGCAGCCGGGTCGACGGCGACGACGCGGGCACCGGGCCGTTCGAGCTCCGCGAGCACGACGCGGGCCGGCTGCTGCTGGCCCGGAACACGAGCTGGTGGGGGAGCGAGCTCGACCTCGGGCCGGCGCTTGCGCAGGTCGAGCTGCGCTCCGGGCTTGCGCCGAGCCGCCGGGCGGAGCTCCTCGCCGGCGGCGACGTCCAGGTCGCGGACGGCCTTGGCCCGGCGGAGACCGCAGCCCTCCAGACCGATCCGCTCGTCCTCGCGCTGCCCCAGGGCGAGCGTCGCTGGCGTGGGATCGAGCGCTCGGTGCGGGGGATCGACTCCGGCGGCAGGGCGCCTTCGCTGCAGTCGGTCTGGCTGACGACACTGCGCTGAGCCCGCACGCCGCGGCTAGGCCCGCGCGCCTGCGAACGCCCGAGCCCGCTTCGCGTCGCGCACGATCCACACCGCCGCGGCGAGCGGCAGCGCGGCGGCGGCGAGCGCGACGGCGGCGAGGCCGCCGTGCTCGAGGCCGATCCCCCCGGCGATCGCCAGCGCCCCGCCGGTGATCCCGCCGAGCAGGTCGGAGAACCCGATCAGCGTCGCCCGCTCGGCGGGGCGCGAGCGCTCCGAGAGCTCCGCCGTCGCGGCGACGAATGCGAGGCTCCAGCCGAGGCCGACGCCGAACAGCGCCAGCGCGGTGAGCGCGACGCTGGCGATCGCGGCGACGAGCGCCGCCGCGGATGCGGCGAGCAGGACGAGCCCGCCGACGAGCGCCGGCGTCCGCCCGATCCGCTCGATCGCCGGCCCGACGACGGCGAAGAGCCCGAACATGCCGACGAAATGGGCGGTGAGGACCGGGAAGATCGAGCCGTGGGGGTGGCCGTGGTCGACCATCGCCGTCCCGGTCAGGACCATGATCGCGATCATCGCGCCCCAGACCGCGAGGATTGCGACCACCGCCGGGGCGACGCCGGGGCGACCGAGGACCAGTCTCAGGCCCTCGGCCGGGGAGGGCTCGGCCACCCCCGGCCCGGCGTCGAGCGCGCGAGCGATCTCCTGCGGGTCGGGGCGCAGCCGGGAGGCGATCGCCAGCCCGACGAGCATGAACGCGGCGGCGCCGACCCACGCGAGGTCGAGGCCCTCGTGGCCGTCACCGAGCAGCGGCCCGAAGACGAGCGGGCCGAGCAGGGCGCCGAAGACCGCCCCGAAGAGCACGAGCGCGATCGCGCGCGGGCGGCGCTCGGGCGGGAACATGTCAGCCCCGGCGGCCCGGCTCAGGAGCACCGTCCCCGCTGCGATGCCCGCGAGCGCGAACCCGAGCATCGCGACCGCGAGCGAGCCGGCTGAGACCCCGAGCCCGGCGAGCAGGCAGCCGGCGGCGCCGACTGCGAACCCTGCGATCAGGATCGGCCGGCGCCCGCTTCGATCCATCGCCCGCCCGGCGGGGACCGCGGCGAGCGCCGAGCAGCCGACGAACACGGCCGGGGCGAAGCCGGCCAACGAGCGCGAGCCGCCGGTGGCCTCGAAGGTCAGCGTCGCCACCCCGACCGCGAGCTCGACCATCCCGTAGAGCGCAGCCATGCCGGCGGCGAGGAGGAAGAGGTTGCGGCGGGCCGCCGATTCGTAGTCCACGGGGAAGACCCTAGAGAGCGAGCGAGGCCGAACCGGCCGGCGCCACCCGGCAGCGGCGGTCCCAAGGGGCAGCGGCGGTCCCAGGGGGCGTCCCAGGGGCGGTAGGGTGGACGGGATGGAGTGGGAGATCGGACGGTGCATCACCGGGACCCAGCAGACCCGGCCCGCTGCGCTCTCGGTCTGGGCTCGCCACGTTCACGGTCCGGACCCGCAGAGCGCGATCCACGTCTGGGCCTCCATCAGGAGTCGGTCGAACCGGGCGAATACGGCGTCCGCGAGGCCGGAACCGGCGCCTGGAAGCACCTCTTCGTGATCACCGACGAGGGCCGGGTCGACTCGATCGGCGCCTGCCCCCCGTCCTAGGGGCTGCATCCCTGGGCTAGGCTCGGTTCGTGTCCACGTTGGACCTGGCCGAGCCGCTCGGCGCACGCGACCACGTGCGCGGGCCCGAGCGCGGCGCGATCGAGGTGGTCGAGTACGGCGACTACGAATGCCCTTACTCGCGTGCCGCCTACAGGTACGTGAGCCGCCGGCAGCGCTCGGGGGAGCCCGGGCTGCGGTTCGCGTTCCGCCACTTCCCGCTCGCCGGCAAGCACCCGCACGCCCAGAAGGCGGCCGAAGCGGCCGAGGCCGCAGGGGCCCAGGGCCGTTTCTGGCCGATGCACGACGTCCTGTTTCGCAACCAGGACGCGCTTGCGGTCGCGGATCTGCGCCGCTACGCCCGTGAGCTCGGGCTTGACCGCGACCGCTTCGATGCCGAGCTGGAGTCCGGCGCCCACGCCGAGCGGGTCGCGACCGACGTCGCGAGCGGGCTTGCCAGCGGGGTCGACGGGATCCCGGTCCTGTTCTTCGACGGCCGGCGCCGTTTCGGGCGCGGGTTCGAGGGCTTCACCGCCGCGATCGACGCCGCCGAACGCGACTAGGTCAACAAAAAAGTCGCGCCCCGGGAGCGACGCGGCACTTGGCCTTAAGCTCGTTCACCCGGGGCGCGACAGGGGAGGAGAGGTTGTGCGGAGCATTATGCATGTCTAAGCGTCGAAATGCAAAGACATAATTCAATATAGACTTATTCGTAATCGTTATGGAACTGCGCCAGCTCCGATACCTGATCGCGATCGCTGACGAGGGTAGCTTCACCCAGGCGGCGACGCGGTCGCACGTCGCCCAGCCGGCGCTCTCGCAGCAGATCCGCCGGCTCGAGCAGGAGGTCGGCGTCACGCTCGTCGATCGGACCACCCGCCGGGTCCGGATGACGGGCGCCGGGATCGCCCTCGTCGAGCGGGCGCGGCGGGCGGTCGCCGAGGTCGACGCCGGCCTCGCCGAGCTCCAGGAGCTCGCCGGGGTCCGGGGCGGGAGAGTCACGATCGGCGCGATGCAGACCCTCGGCCCGTTCGACCTCTCGGCGCTGCTCGCCGCCTTCCACGGCCAGTACCCGGAGGTCGAGCTCGCGGTCCGCGAGGAGCCGAGCGAGACGCTCGCCGACCGCCTGCGCTCCGACGCGCTCGACCTCGCGTTCCTGTCGGTCACCGAGCGGATCCAGGGCGGAGGGCTGAAGTTCCAGCGGGTCGCGACCGAGGAGGTCGTCGCGGTGCTGCCGGCCGAGCACCGGCTCGCCGACCGCGACGAGATCGACCTCGCCGAGCTCCGCGACGAGCTGTTCATCGGCTTCCGCGAGGGCTCGATGCTGCGCCGCCTGCTCCAGAGCGCCGGCGAGCAGGCGGGGTTCCAGCCGCGGGTCGCGTTCGAGTCGAACGAGGTCGCGCGAATCAACGCGATCGTCGCCCGCGGGCTCGGCGTCTCGCTCCTGCCTCGCTCCGACGTCGAGGGCGCGGGCATCCCGGTCGCGCTCGCGACCGTCCGCAAGCCATCGCTCTCGCGCGACGTCACCCTCGTCTGGCGGGCCGAGCGCCGCCACGCGCCGGCCGCCGCCGCGTTCCTCGACCTCGCGCGGCGCGCGGACGAGCGCGGGAACCCGCGCTAGCGGGGGACTTGCATTCACGCCGGGACGACGGAGAATCGGGCACGCACCACCAGCGAGCACCGACGCCGCGCCGTGGGGGGCCGACCGCCGCCCGCGGTGTCCGACGCAGGCGAGGTCTCGGGGGGTCGCGATCCCGGCGGCGATCGCCGCCGGCGCGACGCACGAGCGCGCTTCGATGCAGCGGCGACAACACGCTCCAGGTCTCGCCGCCGCTGAAGAGGGTCCCGGGGGTTCCGGCGGTGAACGCCGCGGACGGCTGCTGGCTGCTGCTCGACGCCAAGGTCCGCTCCTGGCGCCGAAGGGGATCCGACCCGCGGCGGGCGCGTGGGCGCCTGCCGGGAGCTCGCCCGGCCGCGGGCTCAGCGGCGCAGCTCGACGACGGCGGCGCCGCGAACCCAGACGACCTCGGTGTCGCCGAAGCGACGGACCCGGGTCCTCGGATCCGGCTGGGTGTGGCCGTGCAGGAGGTACTTCGGGCGGTGGCGCTCGACCCACTCGCGCAGGGCGACGAAGCCGGCGTGGGCGGGGTCGTCGGGCTCGTCGTCGATCCCGGCCGGCGGCGCGTGGCAGGCGAGGACGTCGGCCGGCGGGAGCTCGCGGGCCAGCTCCGCGGCCTCCGCCTGCGAGTACTGGTGGGGGCCTTCGCCATACCGCACGCAGCCCTCGAAGCCGGCGAAGCTCCAGCCGCCGACCTCGACCCGCGAGAGGTGGAGATCGGCGATCCCGAGCGCGGCGAGCTGGCCCTCCGCGTCGTGGTTGCCGTGGACGCCGAGGCGGGGGATCGCGAGGCCGGAGAGCGGGGCGATCGACTCCGGCTCGAGGTCACCGAGCGTGACCACCGCCGCGACGCCGTTGTCGGAGACGATCCGGGCCGGGTCGGCCGGCGGCGGCTCGTCGGCGAGCGCCAGCAGCCGCAGCGGCGCGGCCGTGGCTCGCCGTCCCTCCGAGCGCACGGCGGTCAGACGTCAGCCGCGCGCATCCGCACTCGCCGCCCCGCCGGGCGGGGGCTCGGGGAGGGCGTCGCTCAACGCGTCGAGGTGCCGGTGGAGAGCGGCGAGGAGATCCTCGACCTGGCGGCGGGAGGCTGCGAGCGCGGCGAGCGCCTCGTTGAGGGAGACCGCGTCGACTTCCCGATTCCCGCACTCGGGGCAGGCGTGCACCCGCTCAGCGATCCAGCTCGCACCGCAGCGGGCGCAGTTCGCTCGCACGGCATCCCCGCCGGGAGCGTTGAGCCGTGCCGACGCCGCCCTGCTCGCGCTCATGTCGATCAGGACGCCGTGCCACACCGGCGGGCCCGAGTCCGGATCGATCAGCCGCGCCTCGTCGCGAATCGTGACGACGTGGCCGTCGCGGTGGACCATCCGGTACTCGGATCGCACCCGAGTGTCGGTGCCGGTCGCGTGCAGCGCATGCTCGCGCTCACGTTCCAGCGTCACCGGGCGATCGTCGGGATGAAGGCGCTCAAGCCAGAGCCGGGGATTCGACGTCCACTCCTCCGGGCTGTAGCCGAGCAGCTGCTCGATCTGGGGGCTGACGTACCGGAAGACGCCCTCGGGTCCGGGCTCGGCCTCGTAGACGACAGCGGGCAGACGCTCGACGAGCTCGCGATAGCGCTCGGAGATTCGGGCGAGCGCCTGATCGACCTCCGTCCGGCCGGCCGCGGTGACGTCGCGCCCGGTCAACGCGGTGCTCGAGCCCGCCGTCCCGCTGGGCGGGCCCAGCGGCCGGCGCGTAGAGGGGAGAGGATCAACTCGCGCCACACCTCCGTTCGAACCGCGGATGACCCCCATAGGATGCCAGCGCACGGAGCCGGACCACTTGCCCAGGGCGCGAGCGCCCCGCGCGGCCCGGTGTCCCGAAGCCACGAAGCCCCCGCGAGGTCGCAGGGGCTTCGGAGTGCGGCTGAGAGGAGTTGAACCTCCACAGCGCCGGTTCGAGGCCGCGGCTCAAGTCGACCCCGGTCGGCGAGCCGGTGATGCCGAGACCGTGGGCGCCATCGACCACCTACAACCGGATCCCGCCAAGCGCGGCGGTGACCGGCGCGCGCGGGCGCGGTGGCGACTTGCCACCGCCATCCGTTGGCCGGTTTCCGGCTCATCTTTGTAGCTTTCTATTTCCGGAAGAATTTTTCATGAATTCTTGATAAAGTGTTTTGGGACAGGCCTATTGCCGTTGCTGAACTTCTCGCGGCTGCCTTGGATCAGCAAAGAGTCTCGGGCGACCTCCCGGTTCGTTTCCAGCGGTGGAGACAGCCAAGACCAATGACTAGACGGAGGCGACCATGAACATCGTTGCGCAGCACCGAATCACCGATCCGGAGAAGTTCTCCTCGTTGGACCCCGCGGAGCTTGCCGAAGGCGGGCCGCTTGGTGTCCAGTTGCGGCAGTTCTTCCCGCCCCAGGACGGGTCGGCGGCAATCTGCCTCTGGGAGGCGGACTCGATTGACACAGTCCGCGATTTCCTCGATCCGGCTACCGCCGGCGTGACTGAGAACACGTACTTCGCGGTCGACGCGGACCGCTCTATGGGCCTTCCGGAGCCTGCTGCGGCAGGCGCCTAGGACTTCCGAGCGGCACGGGAAGCGCCCCCGATTCGGGGGCGCTTCTCCTTGTTTGAGGTCCGGCCGACCCGCCGACGCCCGGACGGTTTCTGCTATCTATCGCTTCCCCGAGGCCGATGGCCGAAGCTTCGCTCCACCGATCCCATCGAACGCGTCGACAAGGAGATCGGGCGGCTATCGGACGTCGTCGGGATCTCCCCAATACGCCTCGGCGATCCGCCTCGCCGGCGCCCTTTCTGATCGCGCAGAACGACGAGTGGCTGGTCGGCCGGCGCTACCTGTCCGCCGAGTCGATCGCCCTGGTCCTCGAGGGCCACGGCGAAGAGGGACGAAAGGGAGGTGGCGCCGCTACAAACCGCTCGCTGCGCCGATGAGCCGGTCACACGACTACATCCGACTTTGCCTCCCCCGCGCTTTGCGGGGGCTTCGAGTGCGGCTGAGAGGAGTCGAACCTCCACGGGCCTATTCAGCCCACAAGGCCCTCAACCTTGCGCGTCTACCAGTTCCGCCACAGCCGCGTGGGGAAGGAGATTCTAGAGGGACGGGCGCCGCCCGCTTGCTTCCGTCCGCGGGACGTTCTACTCTACGAACATGTGTTCTGGTAGAAGCAGCGAATGCGGCGACCCCCGCACCTGCGGCTGAGCCGAGGAGGAGCCCGCGATGGACCTGACCAAGCGCCAGAAGGAGATCTTCGACTACATCCGCAAGTACGCGGCCAAGTACGGTTACCCGCCGACCGTGCGCGAGATCGGCAAGGCCGTCGGCCTGCATTCGTCCTCGACCGTGCACGCCCACCTCGCGAACCTCGAGAAGATCGGCCTGCTGCGGCGCGACCCGACGAAGCCGCGGGCGATCGAGCTGCTGGTCGGCAAGGCGCGGCGTGCGGTCCGCGGGCCGGGACTGCCGCTCGTCGGCCGGGTCGCGGCCGGGCAGCCGGTCCTCGCCGAGGAGCACATCGAGGAGTACCTCGAGGTCCCGTCGGTGATCGGCGGCGAGGGCGGCGACTACGTCCTTCGCGTCTCCGGCGACTCGATGAAGGACGCCGGGATCCTCGAGGGCGACTACGTCGTCGTCCGCCCGGCAGAGACCGCCAATGACGGCGAGATCGTGGTCGCGCTGATCGACGACGAGGCGACTGTGAAGCGGTTGTTCAGGGAGGACGAGGCGATCCGGCTCGAGGCCGAGAACGAGGCCTACGAGCCGATCGTCACAACCGACGCCGAGGTCCTGGGCAAGGTGGTCGGCGTCTTCCGGAGGGTTTGAGCATGGCTGCGGTCGCGGAGATGACGCGCCAGGCCGTGCTCGCCGTACCGCCCGTGGCTGGGCGCTCGGAGCAGCGGCTGTTCGACCCGGCCGAGGTGACCCTCGAGGACTCAATCCTCGAGGTGTGGGAGGACCTCAGCCGTACCGGCCGCTCCGGGTGCCCCGTCTGCGGCGGCTCGTTGCGGGCGGCCGGCGGCTGCGCGGGCTGCGGGTCGGAGCTCACGTGAGCCGCTTGCCGCGGTTCCGCGGAACCGGATTCGGGCACCGAGTCGGTCGCTGGGCGCGGTGTTGTTAAGCGCGCTCTAAACGCAGCGCACACGGGCGCGCGCTACCGTGCCGCTCCTTGGTCGCTGAACGGCTGAGTCACTGAGGAAGGGTCGGCGCCGATGAGCTTCGATGCCTGGCTGACCCTGGGCGTGGTCCTCCTGATGCTCGCGCTGCTCGTGCGCGAGGTCGCGCCGCCGGCGGCGATCGTTCTCGCGGCGACGATCACCCTGCTCGTCACCGGGGTGATCGACGAGGGCCAGGCGTTCGCGGGGTTCAGCAACCCGGCGCCGTTGACCGTCGCCGCCCTCTACGTGCTCGCGCGGGCGGCGGACAAGACCGGGCTGCTCGGGCCGCTGGTCAACCGCCTGCTCGGCAACCGCGAGACGAGCGAGCGGGCGTCGCTGGCGCGGCTGCTGCTCCCCAGCGCCGGGATCTCGGGGTTCATCAACAACACCCCGCTGGTCGCGATGATGATCCCCGAGATCACCGCCTGGTGCGCGAAGCACAACATCTCGCCGTCGCGGCTGCTGATGCCGCTCTCGTTCGCGGCGATCCTCGGCGGGACGATCACCGTCATCGGCACCTCCACCAACCTGGTCGTCTCCGGGCTGCTCCAGGAGAGTGGCGAGGACCCGCTGACCCTGTTCGAGATCACGCCGGTCGGCGGCATCGCGGCGATCGTCGGGCTCGCGGTCCTGATCGCGTTCGTGCCGAAGCTGCTCCCCGAGCGGCGGGGCGCTCAGCGGATGCTGACCGAGGAGATGCGGGAGTTCGTCGTCGAGATGGAGGTCGAGCCCGAGGGCCGGATCGACGGGGTGACCGTCGAGGAGGCGGGGCTGCGGCACCTCGAGGGCGTCTACCTGGTCGAGATCGAGCGCGACGGGCACCTGATCGCCCCGGTCGCTCCCACCACCGAGCTGCGGGGCGACGACCGCCTCACCTTCGTCGGTCAGGCGAACCTCGTCGTCGACCTCCAGCGCACCGCAGGCCTGCGCTCGGCCGAGGACAAGCACCTGCTCGCCGTCGACAGCCACCTGCACACCTTCTTCGAGGCCGTGATCGGGGCGTCGTCGCCGCTCGTCGGCAGGACGCTCGCCGAGACTGAGTTCCGGGCCCGCTACCAGGCAGCGGTCGTCGCGATCCATCGCGCCGGCGAGCGGGTTGCCGGCAAGCTCGGGCAGATCCGGCTCGAGCCCGGCGACACGCTGCTGCTGCTCGCGGGAAGCGACTTCCGGACGCGCTGGCGGGAGAGCCGCGACTTCCTCCTCGTCGCCCGCCTCGGCGGGCCGCCGCCGTCGGCGAGCCGCAAGGCGCCGATCGTCGGCTTCACCGCGATCGCGGTGATCACCCTGGCGGCGTTCAACGTCCTGTCGATCTTCGAGCTCGCCCTGCTCGCGGCGGCGGCGATGGTCCTGACTCGGGTGCTGAGTGTGAACGAGGCCCGCAACGCGATCGACCTCGACGTGATCATCCTGATCGCCGCAGCGTTCGGGGTCGGGGCGGCGATCGAGAGCACCGGCCTCGCCGAGGCGATCGCGGGCGAGATGCTGAGCGCGCTCGAGCCGTTCGGCAAGGTCGGGATCGTCCTCGGCGTCGTCCTCGTCACCCTGATGCTGACGGAGCTGATCACCAACAACGCCGCCGCGGTCGTCGTCTTTCCGATCGCGATCGCGATCGCCGCCGGCGCCGGCCTCGACCCGCGGGCGATCGCGATCGCGATCGCGGTCACCGCCTCGGCCTCTTTCCTGACCCCGATCGGCTACCAGACGAACACGATGGTGCTCGGGCCCGGCGGCTACCGGTTCACCGACTACCCACGGGTGGGGTTCCCGCTGACGATCGCCGTCGTCGCCGTGATCACGGTGATGACCGTGCTCCGCGCCTGAGGTCCGTCCCGCGGCGCCGGGCCGCGGCTACGCCGGCTCGACCTCGACCCGGTTGTCGTTGAAGGTCGGCGCGGTGCCGAGCCCGGTCAGCCGCTGCGAGGTCGTCGCCTGGGCGCTGCGCCCCTCCGGGTAGTCCGCGCTCCACCAGCCCATCGGGGCGACGACCACGCCCGTGCGGGTGTCGTCGGAGACCTGCGCCCGGCAGGTGAACGAGCCGCGGTCGTTTCTCACTCTGACCGTGTCGCCGTCGGCGATCCCGCGGCCCGATGCGTCGCCGGGATGGACGACGAGGTAGGGCTCGGGCTGGGCGGAGCGCTGGCGGCGCTGGTTGGCGAAGGTCGAGTTCAGGAACAGGTGAGTCTTCGGAGTCACCAGGGCGAGCGGGAAGCGCCGGGCGAGCGCGCCGTCGGTCGCCTCGGCCGGCGGGTCGAAGAACGGGAGCGTGTCGACGCCGGCGTCGGCGAGCCAGTCGGCGCGCAGGCCGAGCCTTCCGGACGGGGTGAGGAAGTTGCCGTCGGCGTGGGGGATCGGCCCCTGGCCGAGGTCGATCTTCGCCCAACCGCGCTCCCGCAGGCGCTCGAGCGTGATCCCGCCGGGCTCGGGCTCGAACAGGCTCGCGAGCATCTCCTCGTCGCTCTCCCGGAAGCACGGGTCGTCGAGGCCGAGCCGCGCGGCGAGCAGCCGGAACGCCTCGGTGGTCGGCTTCGCCTCGCCCCGAGGCGCGATCGCGGGCTCGTTCAGCGTGTAGTAGTGATGGCCCCACGAGAAGATGCCGTCGAGGTGCTCGAGCTGCGTCGTCGCCGGGAGGACGACGTCGGCGTAGGCGGCGGTGTCGGTCATGAACTGCTCGATCGCGAGCGTGAACAGGTCCTCGCGGCGCAGGCCGGCGAGGACCCGCTCCTGGTCGGGCGCGATTTGGGCCGGGTTCGACGACCAGACGATGAGCGCGCTCACCGGCGGGTCGAGGCCGGGGTCGGTGAGCGCCTCGCCGAGCTGCGACATGTTGATCGCCCGGGCCGGGGCGCGCCGCAGGTCCGGGCGGTCGAGGGCCGCACTCGAGACTGCGTTCGCGGTCGCGGTCGGGATGTACGAGCAGCCGCCGCCGCGATGCCGCCAGGCCCCGGCGAGCGCCGGCAGGCAGGCGATCGTCCGGTAGGCGATCGGCGCGCCGAGGTGGCGCTGGGCGCCGACCCCGAGCCGCAGCAGCGCCGGCTGGGTGCGGGCGAAGTCCGACGCCACCCGGCGCACGTCCGATCCGGCGACGCCGCAGACCTCGGCCCAGTGCTCGACCCCGTGCTCGGCGAGTCGCTCGAGCAGCTCGTCGTAGCCTTCGGTGTGGGCGCGGCACCACTCCTCGTCGACCAGCTCGGCGTCGACGAGCGCCCGCATCATCCCCAGCGCCAGCGCGGCGTCGGTGCCGGGGCGCGGGCGCAGGTGCTCGTCGGCGACGTTTGCGGTCCGGCTGCGGAACGGGTCGACGACCGCAAGCCGGGCGCCGGCGCGCCGCGCGGCAAGGATCTTCTTCCACAGGTGCGGGGCGGTCGACATCGGGTTCCATCCCCAGACGAGGACGTAGCGGGCGTGCGGCCACTCCTCGGGATCGACCTCCGGTGAGATCCCCTGGGTCGCGACGACGCCCGCGATCCCGGCGCTTGCGCAGATCGTCCGCACGAGCTCCGAGGCGCCGATCGCGTTCATCAGCCGGTTCGCCATCGAGCCGCCCTGGAGCGCGCCCTGGGTGCCCATGTAGCTGTAGGGGAGCACCGACTCGCCTCCGTGGGCGTCGATCGCTGCCTCGATCCCGCGCGCCGCCGCTTCGACCGCCTCCTCCCAGCTCGCGCGCCGGAACGCGGCCGAGCCCTTGCGGCCGGTGCGGATCAGCGGATGCAGCAGGCGGTCGTCGGCGTAGACGCGGTCGAGGTAGTTCGACACCTTGCCGCACAGGAACCCGGCTGTGATCGGGTGATCGGGGTCGCCCTTGACCGCGACCGCGCGTCCCGACCCGTCGACGCTCACGTGCATCGCGCACGTGTCGGGGCAGTCGTGAGGGCACGCCGCGCGCACGATCCTCTCGCTCACGCGGCGAATGATCCTCGGTTGCGGGGCGCCGCGCAAGCGTGCCCGACGGGAGCTCGCGTGCGCGGCGCTGTCGCCGCTCGCGCTAGCCGGCGGCTACGAGGGCACCCTGTAAGTGGCGCTCGCTCCGGCCTTGCAGCCGGGGATCCTCCCCGCCCGGGCGTAGATCCGCTTGCCCTGGAGGCCCGGATTTCCGATCGACCACCGGTAGCGATCGCCCGACTTCTCGGCGTTGTCGCTCGCGACCCGGACATCGTCTCCGCCGCCGCGGCTGCCCTTCTGCCTGAACACGGTGACCTTGCGGTTGTTCATGCACTTCTTTTTCGAGCTCTTGACGAACCCGTAGATCTCGCTTGAGCCCTTGACGGTGACTTTTGTCTTCGCCGCGCCGCCCGCGTGGGCCACGCCGGTGATACCGGCGCCGGCGCAGGCAACGAGCGCGACGACCGCCAGCAGGGACTTCGGTCTCATGGGTGCTCCTTCATCGTGGTGAGTGCCGCGTCTAGCGGCTTGGTCTGCCGGTTGCCGTCCCACCCCGACAGTCGCCGACGTCCACGAGCCGTGGACGGTCGAAGGATACGCGAGATCGCCGCGGCGTCCAAGCGATCGGGAAGGGGCCGCTGTCGGACGCCGGCACGTCCCGAGGCGGCGATCGCGCCCTACACTGGTTGATGCAGGCCGTGCAGTCGCGGGAGGTGAGAGCCGCTCGAGGAAAGTCCGGACACCACAGGGCATGGCGGTGGGTAACGCCCACCCGGGGAAACCCGCGGGAAAGTGCCACAGAAACACACGGCCGATGGCGCGGCAACACGTGAGCCGCGCACAGGCAAAGGTGAAATGGTGCGGTAAGAGCGCACCGGCGTCGCGGTGACGCGGCGGCCGGGCAAACCCCGCCAGGTGCAATGCCAAGCAGGACCGACGACCCGGCCCGGCGAGGTCCAGGTAGGCAGCAGGGCGAACGCCCCGCCGGCACCTAGGAGCCGGCGAGACAGATGGCTGCACCCGACAGAATCCGGCTTACAGGCCTGCTACCGAGAGGCCCCGCTGAGGCGGGGCCTCTCTACGTCGAGCCCTCCGCCTCAGCGCACAGCTACGCCGCTCTCGACCCAAGGCTCTCGGTTCTCTGTCTGCGCTGACGATCGGAGTACGATCCATTCACCGACGTTCCCTCTCAGGTCGGCGTCTCGCGCAGCTTCGCTTGAACCACAAACCCTGGTTCGGCGCGTCGGGAAGGCACTCGCCGAGGGGACACAAATGACAACTTCCGCAACCGGGCCGGGGAGGGTTCGGCCGGCGTCGATGAAGGTCCTCGGCGACTGGAACTGGTACCTGCCGGCGTGGCTCGAATGGCTGCCCCGGATCGGATCCGAGGCCGTCGTCCCGCCAGAGCGGCCGGCCGAACCCGAGGTTGCCGTCGGTGAGCCCACGCTGGATGAGCCCGAGCCCGAGCCCGCACCGGTTTCCGGCTAGTTCGATGATGAGCAGACGAGCTTTCAGCCCGGCGGAGATTGCCTTCTTGATCGTTGTTCCACTCGCGTGGGCGATCCTCCTCCTCTTTCACCCCGGTGGAGAGGCCACGGAGATCTACCGGAGCCTCGACGACGAGGTGACGGTCTGGATGGTCGTCCACGTCGGGATGCTGGTCTTCATCCCGTTGTTCGCGGTCGCGGTCTATTTGCTCGTGCGGGGGATCGAGGGAACGGCGGCACGGGTGAGCCGGATCGGGCTTGTGTTCTTCGTCGTCTTCTACGGCGCTTTCGAGACGCTGCAGGGCATCGGCGTCGGGACCCTTGTCGACGCCCTGAACGGGCTCCCGGAGATCGGACAGGCAACGCGTGAGGACCTGGTCCAGGACTTCGCCGAGAACGTCCTCTTCCGCGATCTCGGAGTCTTCTCGAGTATCGGAAGTCTTGCGCTGATCGCCGCGATGATCGCGGCCGCGGTCGCCCTGCGCGGTCACGCCGGAGCCCCGCTCTCAGTGGTCATCCTGCTCGGCCTGTCAGGCTTCCTGATCGGTGCCCACCCGCCGCCCTTCGGACCGACCGGCCTGGCCTTCTTCATCATCGCCGTCCTGCTCTTCCTGCGAAGCCGATCGACGGCCCCGGGCCACGCTCCCCCGGGACCGGCAGGTTCGGCCAGCGACGTCGCCGCTCGCGTCGCCCGCGTTGCGGCCCCGCCGGCGCCGCGGCGGCGATAGGCTTGGCGCCCTCGGGCGGCGCAGGCCGGGGGTTGGCAGCGCGGGCCGAGGTCAGTGACGGTGGGTCGAGTCGACATCCGGGAGGGCTTGCGGGCTACGTTCGCGGCGGCGGCCCTCGCGCTGCTGGCGATTCTCGTCGTCCCCCCGGCCGGGGGACACGCGGCCGCCCTCCCCGAGGGCTTCGAGGAGGAGACGGTCTTCTCCGGCCTGGTGAATCCGACTGCCGTTCGCTTCTCCCCGGATGGGCGGGTGTTCGTCGCCGAGAAGAGCGGCCTGATCAAGGTCTTCAGCGACCTCGACGACCCGGCCCCGTCCGTGTTCGCCGACCTGCGGACCAGGGTCCACAACTTCTGGGATCGGGGGCTGCTGGGGTTCGAGCTCGATCCCGGGTTCCCGGCGGTGCCCTACCTCTACGTCCTCTACACGCACGATTTCGACCTCTTCGACCCGCAATCGCGAATGCCGCGCTGGGGCAGCCCTGACGAGACCAACGACGGGTGCCCCGACGCCGTCGGCAACGGCTGTGTGGTCAGCGGCCGCCTCTCGCGGCTCGAGGCGCTCGGCAACGTCATGACCGGGGAGGAGCAGCCGCTGATCGAGGCGGACTGGTGCCAGCAGTTCCCGAGCCATTCGGTCGGCACGGTCGCCTTCGGTCCCGACGGCGCGCTCTATGCGAGCGCCGGCGACGGGGCGAGCTTCAACTACGCCGACTACGGTCAGAGCGGCAATCCGCTGAACCCCTGCGACGATCCGCCGGTCGGCCGGGGCGGAGCTCAGACCCAGCCGACCGCCGAGGGCGGAGCGCTCCGCAGCCAGGACCTGCGGACGGCCACGGACCCGACGACGCTCGACGGCAGCATCATCCGGATCGACCCCGCGACCGGCGATCCGCTCCCCGACAATCCCGGGACCGGCGATGACAACGCGCGGCGGATCGTCGCCCACGGCTTCCGCAATCCGTTCCGGTTCACGGTCCGCCCGGGCACCGGCGAGCTCTGGATCGGGGACGTCGGCTGGACCACCTGGGAGGAGATCAACGTCCTCGCCGACCCGGTCGGCGCGCCGGTCGAGAACTTCGGCTGGCCCTGCTACGAGGGCACTCCGCAACTCGGGGGCTACTCGGGGCTCAACGTCTGCCAGAACCTCCACGCCGAGGGGACCGCGCAAGCGCCGCACTACGCCTACCACCACTCGAACCAGGTCGTCCCGGGGGAGTCGTGCCCGACCGGCGGCTCGGTGATCAGCGGGATAGCGTTCTACGAGGGCGGCGTCTACCCCGACGAATACGACGGGGCCCTGTTCTTCGCCGACCACAACCGCCGCTGCGTCTGGGCGATGCTCGAGGGCCCGGGCGGCGATCCCGACCCGGCCGAGATCATCACCTTCGTCACCGCTGCCCCGAACCCGGTCGACCTTCAGATCGGACCCTGCGGCGACCTCTTCTACGTCGACCACAACGGCGGCACGATTCGCCGGGTGCGCTACCCGGAGGAGAACTGTCCGCCGGTCGCGGTCGCGACCGCGAACGTGACCAGCGGCTCGGCGCCGCTCGAGGTCGACTTCGACGGCACCGGCTCTTCGGACCCCGACGGCGACGAGGGACTCGAGTTCGCCTGGGACCTCGACGGCGACGGGCAGTACGACGACGCGGCGGTGGCGCAGCCGAGCTTCATCTATGACGCCGGCACCTACGACGCACGCCTGCGCGTCACCGACGCCGACGGCGAGAGCGACATCAGCGATCCGATCTGGATCACCGCCGAGGACACGCCGCCGGTGGCGACGATCGAGGCCCCGGGGCCGGCGACGACTTGGGCGGTCGGCGAAGTCATCGCGTTCGCCGGCGGCGCGACCGACGCCCAGGACGGGGTGCTTCCACCGGCGGCGCTTTCGTGGGCACTCGAGCTCGAGCACTGCCCGAGCCCGGGCGACTGCCACGTCCATCCGCTCGACGAAATCGGCGGGGTCGCGAGTGGGAGCTTCGAAGGCCCCGACCACGAATACCCCTCGCAGGTCGCGCTTCGCCTGACCGCGACCGACAGCGGCGGCCTCACCGACACCGCGACCGTGCGGCTCGACCCGGAGACCGTGCCGCTGACGCTTCGCAGTGCGCCGGTCGGCGGAGTCCCGCTGACGCTGAACGGCCTCACCGCCCCGAGCCCGCTGACCGCGGAGGTGATCGTCGGCGCGCGGACGTCGATCGCCGCGCCCGCGGTCGTCCCGGGCCGGCCGCCGCGCTGGTTCGCGTCCTGGGCGCACGGCGGCGCGCGGGCCCACGAGGTGGTCGCGCCGGAAACGGCGACCACGTACACCGCGCGCTACCGCGCCCTGCCGAGGCGCTGCGGCGGGGGCGGTCCGAACGTCGTCGCCGGGACCCGGGCGGGGGAGCGACTCACCGGGACGCCGCGCCGGGACGCGCTCGTCGGCCTCGCGGGGCGTGACGTTCTCCGCGGACGCGCCGGGGACGACTGCCTGGTCGGCAACGGCGGCGCCGACCGGCTTCTCGGCGGCCGTGGCGACGACGTCCTGATCGGCGGTCCGGGGAACGACGTTCTCCGCGGCGGGCCCGGCCGCGACGTCGTCCGCTGCGGGCCGGGCCGCGACCTGGTCGTGGTCAGGGGCGGCGATCGCGTCGCCCGCGACTGCGAGCGAGTCCGGCGCCGCTGAGGCGCCTGCGCCGCCCAGCACGCCGCAACCAGCGCCCTCCATAGTGTCGATCAGCACTTGCTTACGGGACGCTCACGTTCTGCAAACTTCCGCCCAGATTTCTGCTACTGTGCCGCGCGTTCCGCTGAGTCCCCGCCACATATCGCGGGGAGCGGGGGACCCAAACCGAGGGATTCCCAACGGTCGGGGCGAATCGTCGGCACATGCCGCGTAGCGCCAGCTCTTTCGGCGCGAGCCCGTCAGCTAACCCCGTAAGCGCACGGAAGAGATTGATGGAGAGTGGGATCGGCCGCCCCCGGGCGGCGAACGAAAACCGAAGGCGCGCGCAACGCGGCGCGCTCCGATCGAGGCCCGACCGGGTCGCCTTCTGGGCGCTGGCGCTCGCGGTGATCGTCCTCGTCGCGGCGGCGGTCAGCGCCCAGGCACAGTCGGGCGGAGTGAGCCCGGGCGGCGGCGGAACCGAGGCCGGCAGCGAGGAGAGCACGGAGTGCGCCGACGCGGCCCGGTTCGGTAGCCGGGTGTTGAAGCGTCCCGACTGTGGCGACGACGTCCGGACCCTGAACTGGATCCTGCGCTCGAAGAAGTTCCAGCGTGGGGTCTCGCTGGCCCGCAACTTCGACGACGACACCGCGGCGACCGTGCGCCGGTTCCAGCGGCGCCGCGGCCTGCCGGTGAACGGCATCCTCCGCCCGCGGCCCCGCAAGGAGCTGGTCCGCAGCCTCGCTCGCGAGCGGGCGACCTGGTATGGCCCCGGCTTCTGGGGCAACCGGACCGCGTGCGGGCAGAAGCTGGGCAAGCGGACACGCGGCGTCGCCCACAGGCGGCTGCCCTGCGGGACCCGGGTCGTGGTCGGGCACAAGGGCCGGTTCGTGCGCACGAAGGTGATCGACCGCGGTCCCTACGCTCACGGCGCGAACTGGGACCTGACACGGAAGATCGCCCGCGAGCTCAGGTTCGACGGCGTCGGCAAGGTGCGGGTCGCGAAGATCCGCTGAGCCGCCCCGCCTGACGCGCGCCGCGAGCGCGGGCCCCGCGGCGAAGGGGCCCTGAAAGGCGAAAGGGACGCCGCGCGGCTGCGCGACGTCCCTTCACCTGGGATCGGGGTTACTGGGAGGAGGAGAGGAAAGTCCCTTCGTCCACGACCCCTATGCGGCTGCCGCTGCGGGCAGCACGGTCGGATCACTCTGGTCCTGCGGCAGGGCCGCCGCGTTCGCGACCAGGGTCTGAAACTCGTTCAGCGCCACCTCGGCGACCGCCTCGAGCAGCTCCTCGTCGTTCCACCCGGCCTCGCGAGCCTCCTCAGCGAGGTGGGCGGCAGGACGCCCCTCGGTGTCGAGCAGCGCCTGGAGGAACTCGAGCAGCGCCGCGTGGCGCGGATCGTTCGACTTGAAAGCGCGGGCCCGCGAGACCTCGTCGAGGCCGAGCCCGGCTTCCCGCGCAGCCTTCGCATGCCGCGCGATCGAGTAGGTGTCGCTACGCCGCTCGGCGACGGCGAGGGCGATTCGCTCCCGGGTCGCGTCGGCGAGCATGCCGCCGCGCAGCTCGTGGCGCATCCGGGCGTAGGCCCGCAGCGCCGCCGGAGAGCCGGCGAGTACGCCGATCAGCTTCGAGACCTCGCCGCCCGCCTGAACTCCCTTGAGGATCTTCACGCTCCCCTCGGGCGCGGTGAGCTCGTCGTGGATGTCGAAGCGGCTGATGTCTGTCTTCACGGTCATTCGTCGAGGTGCCTCCGCGGCGAGCGCGCCGGAGCGCGTTTAGCCCGCCTTAATCCCGCCTTTACTTTACTTTTAGCCCGTTACTTACGGGACGTAAGTTATAGCGGATCGGCGCCCGATCCGCAACCCTCGAGGGCGCCCGCACGCGGCCCGCTCGCGGTATATGTTTCGCCCCCTCGACTACCCCCTTTCAAGCCCCCGAGCCGCATCGGAGAAGAGATGGCTGACAACTCCAAGCACACCGAGACCCCCGACGACGTCAAGCAGCAGGTGATCGACAACGACATCCGCTTCATCCGGCTGTGGTTCACCGACGTCCTCGGGCAGCTGAAGAGCTTCTCGATCAACGCCTCTGAGCTCGAGGACGCGTTCGAGGGCGGAATGGGCTTCGATGGCTCGTCGATCACCGGGTTCAACCCGATCGAGGAGTCGGACATGATCGCGATGCCCGACCCGACGACGTTCGCGGTCCTCCCCTGGCGGCCCGAGGAGCGTGGCGTCGCGCGGATGTTCTGCGACATCAAGGTGCCGGGCGGGGAGCCCTACGAGGGCGATCCGCGCTGGATCATGCGCCGGGCGCTCCAGCGGGCCCAGGACATGGGCTTCGACACCTACAACATCGGCCCCGAGCTCGAGTACTTCTACTTCCGCTCCGAGAAGCCCGCCGACGGCACGCCGGAGGTCCTCGACGAGGGCGGCTACTTCGACCTCACCACGCTCGACGCCGGCTCCGATGTTCGCCGCGAGACGGTGCTCGCGCTCGAGCAGCTCGGGATCCACGTCGAGTACACGCACCACGAGGTCGGTCCCTCTCAGCACGAGGTCGACATGCGTTACAAGGACGCGCTCGCGATGTCCGACGACTGCATGACCTACCGGATCGTGGTCAAGGAGTACGCGATGAAGTACGGATGGCACGCGACCTTCATGCCGAAGCCGCTGTTCGGCGAGAACGGGTCGGGGATGCACGTCCACCAGTCGCTGTCGAAGGACGGCAGGAACGCCTTCTTCGACCCCGACGACCAGTACTTCCTCTCCGACACCGCGAAGGCGTTCATCGCCGGGCAGCTCCGCCACGCGCGGGAGATCGCGCCGCTGTTCGCCCAGTGGGTGAACTCCTACAAGCGGCTCGTCCCCGGCTACGAGGCGCCCGTGTACCTCGCGTGGTCGCGCCGCAACCGCTCGGCGCTGATCCGGGTGCCGCTCTACCACCCCGGCAAGGAGCAGGCGACGCGGGCCGAGCTGCGCTGTCCCGACCCGGCGTGCAACCCCTACCTCTGCTTCGCCGGGATGCTGCACGCCGGGCTCGAGGGGATCGAGCACGGCTACGAGCTGCCCGAGCCGATGGAGCAGAACCTCTACCACCTGACGCCCGAGGAGCGCCAGCAGCGCGGGATCGACCAGCTCCCCGAGACGCTCGGCGAGGCGATCGAGGTCGCCGCCGAGTCGGAGCTCGTGCTGCGGATCCTCGGCGAGCACACGTTCAAGCGCTTCATCGAGGTCAAGCGCGAGGAGTGGGAGGAGTACCGGGTCCAGGTCACCCCGTGGGAGATCGAGCGCTTCCTGCCGGTGCTCTGAACACCTCCGCCGTCTCCTCCGCTCCCGCCTGAATACCCGGTGCGCGGCTACGCCGCGCACATCGAACGCCTTGCGGCGCCTTCGGCGCCTGACCTGCTGCTCCGGCGGCGCAACGCCGCCGGCCGACCCACCCGCTCCTGCGTCCGGCGGCGGCGGCTAGCGGTGCTTCACTAGCGCCTGTCGCGGAGCTTGCGGATCGCGTCAGCGGCCGAGGTGCGGGCGTTGACGGCGGCGATCATGCCGCGCTCCGCCGGCGAGCCGCCGGCCGGGAGCGCGCCGAGCTGGCGGGCGAGCTCGGCGCCGTTCGTGTAGGCGTGATTCGAGTGGATCAGCCCGTCCCGGACGGTGAGCATGTCGCAGCCCTCGACCTCGACCCGGGCGCCGGTCGGGGCGAGCCCCTCGAACCGGGCCGGGCCGGTGAAGGTCCCGGTCACCCGCCAGCGGACCGCGGCGAGCTCGCCGGCGCCGACGACGTCGAGCACCTCGATCCCGAAGTCGGGGAAGGCGCGGAAGAGGTTCCCGAACCAACCCCGGTAGCCCTCCGGGACGCGAAGGTCGGCGATCCCGTGCACGTGGTCGATCCCCCCCGGCTCCCAGTGCTCGACCATCGCCTCGACGTCACGGGCGGCGACCGCCTCGAAGTACGAGCGGGCAACCGCCTTCGCCCCCTTCTTACGGGTCGTCGCCATCGGGGCGGTCACTCTATCGGTACGGTCGCCCTCAGGCGAGCGCCGCCGCGAGCTCGGCCGGGTCGGTGACCGGCCGCTGGCAGGTGAAGCGCTCGCAGACATAGGCGGCCGGCCTGCCGTCGACCGCTTCGCGGCTCGCCATCAGCTCCGGGCGCTCGGTGCCCTCGGGTCCGCCCGCGAGCACGAGGTTGGGCCGGAACTCGGACCGGACGACGGCCGCGAGCTCGGCGATGCCGTCCCCGCTCGCCGGAGAGACGAGGGCGACCTCCTTGACCCGCGCGAGGTGGAAGTCGATCGCGCGTAGCAGGTGGGTGACGGCTTGGGGATGGCGCGCCGCGACCCGCCGGAGCAGCCGCAGCACCGAGACCGCATGGTCCTCGTAGGAGCGCTCTCCGGTCAGCGCCGCCAGCCGCAGCAGCCCGAGCGCCGCCGACGAGCTCCCGGATGGGATCGGGTGGTCGTCGACGTCCTTGCGGCGGGCGATCAGCTCCTCGTGGTCGTCGGCGGTGGTGAAGAAGCCGCCGCGCTTGGGGTCGGCGAAGCGCTCGATCATCGCGTCGGCGGTCGCGCGCGCGGCGTCGAACCAGCGGACCTCGAAGGTCGCCTCGTACAGGGTCAGCAGCGCCTCGACGAGGTAGGCGTGGTCCTCGAGGTAGGCCCCGAGCTTGCCCTCGCCGTCCTTCCACGTCCGCAGCAGCCGGCCGTCTGGCGTGCGGAGCTCCGACCAGACGAACTCGGCGGTGCCCCGCGCCGCGTCGAGGTAGTCGTCGCGTCCGAGCGCCGCCCCGGCGTCGGCGAGCGCGGCGATCATCAGCGCGTTCCAGGAGCACAGCCGCTTGTCGTCGAGCCCCGGCCAGACCCGCTTCGTGCGCGCCTCGTACATCGCCCGCCGCGCCTCCTCGAGCCCGGGCGGCTCGTGCCCGGTCGTGCCGGCGGGAAGGTAGAGGACGTTGCGGCCCTCGAAGTTGCCCTGCTCGGTGACCCCGAAGTGGGCGATCACCCCGTCGGCGAGCTCGCCGAGCCCGGCGCCGGCGAGCACCTCGCGGACCTCGTCGGGGGTCCAGGTGTAGAAGCGCCCCTCCTCACCTTCGGAGTCGGCGTCGAGCGCCGAGTAGAACCCGCCCTCGGGTCCGCGCATCTCGCGCAGCGCCCAGTCGAGCGTCCGCTCGCAGACCCGGCGCCAGAGCTCGTGGCCGAGAGCCTGCCAGCCGTGGAGGTAGGCGCGCGAGAGGAGCGCGTTGTCGTAGAGCATCTTCTCGAAGTGGGGGATGAGCCAGGTCGCGTCGACCGCGTAGCGGGCGAAGCCGCCGCCGACCTGGTCGTGGATCCCGCCGGCCGCCATCGCGTCGAGCGTCGTCTCGACGATCGCCGTCTCGCCCCGTGCGAGCAGCAGCTCGAGCGCCGCGGCGGGCGGGAACTTGGGCGCGCCGCCGAAGCCGCCGTTTCGGATGTCGGCCTGCGTCCGCAGCTCGCGGACCGCGCCCTCGACGAGCTCGTCCGAGAGCGGCTCGTCCGACGCCTCGATCCGCCCGACCGCCGCGAGCTGCTCGCGGATCCGGCCGGCGGCGGCGTCGATCCGCTCGCGCTGGCCATGCCACGACTCGACCACCGCCTCGATCACCATCCGGAAGCTCGGCATCCCGTGGCGGGGCTCGGGCGGGAAGTAGGTGCCGCCGTAGAACGGCACCCCGGCGGGATCGCAGAACGCGGTCAGCGGCCAGCCGCCGTGGCCGGTCATTCCCTGGACCGCCTCCATGTAGATCGAGTCGACATCGGGCCGCTCCTCGCGGTCGACCTTCACCGGGACGAAGTGCTCGTTCATGTACGCCGCGGTCTCGGGATCCTCGAACGACTCGCGCTCCATCACGTGACACCAGTGGCACGACGAGTAGCCGATCGAGAGCAGGATCGGCTTGTCCTCCTCGCGAGCGCGGTCGAGCGCCTCCGCCCCCCACGGGTACCAGTCGACCGGGTTGTCCTGGTGCTGGAGGAGGTAGGGACTGGTCTCGGCGGCAAGCCGGTTGGGCATCGATTCCAGACTAGCGAGGCGGTGTTGACGGCCCGCCGCGATTTGACCTACGGTGTTGCTCTCGCCACTTCAGAGGAGGACTCGCATGGGAGCTGCTCGCAGGGCGCTGGTGGGGCTGGTCGTGGCCGGAGCTGCGCTCGGGGTCGCCGGACCGGCGGTCGCGAAGGACTTCGTCGTCACCAAGCGCGGCGACCCGCCGCCGAAGGCATGCAAGCCGAGGGACTGCTCGCTTCGCGAGGCGGTGATCGCGGCGAACAAGCGACCGGGCGCCGACCGGGTCATCCTCCCGCAGGCGAGGGCCTACAACCTGCGGATCGCGAACACCGGGCCGACCGGCGAGGACGCCGCTCGGGAGGGCGACCTCGACGTCACCGGGCCGCTTGCGATCCTCCATCCGGGGAGGGGCAAGGCGAGGGTGAGCGCGAACGGGATCGACCGCGCGCTCGAGGTTCACGACGGGGCCCCGACCACGGTCCGGCGACTGGTCATCACCGGCGGGAGGCTCGAGGCTGGCGCCGACCCGCGGGGCGCCGGAATCCGGACCACGTCGAATCTCACGCTGGTGGGCTCGACGATTCGCGGCAACCATGCCGTCGCAGACGACGGAGGCGGCATCGCCGCCCACGGTGGCACCGTGCGGCTGCGACGCACCGCCGTCACCGGTAATCGAACCGGCGGCTCGGCTGGCGCCATCGACGTCGGCCTGTCGGTGGAAGGGCTCGTGCTCGCCCGAAGCCGACTGAGCGGCAACCTTGCCGACTTCGGCGGCGCGATGTACATCCATAACGGCGATCGGGTGCGGATCAGGGCGAGCACGATCGCCAACAACCGCGCCGATGACATCGGCGGGATCTATATCTCAGAGGGGCAGGTCGACCTCCGGATCGTGTCGTCGACGCTGAGCGGCAACCGTGGCACCGACGAGGGTGGAGCGCTTCACGCCTTCCGCGGCAACGTGACGATCACCAACTCGACGATCACCGGCAACGCCAGCGGCGCCGAGGGCGGGGGGATCTACGCCGACGACGGGACGGTGACGCTCAACGCGGTCACCGTGACCAGAAACGTCGCCAGGACCGGTGGCGGCCTCTACCGCGATCCGTCCCCATCGGGGTCGGTCACCGTCCGCAACTCGCTGATCGGCCTCAATACGGCGTCGATCGCCGGCCCGGATTGCGCCGGTGAGCCGTTCACCTCGCTCGGCAGCAACCTGCTCAGCACCGGCTCCGGCTGTGCCGGCTTTGACGGGCCCACGGACTTCGTGCGGCCGAACCCGCGGCTCGGCAAGCTCCGCAACAACGGCGGCCCGACGAAGACGATCGCGCTGCTGAAGCGCAGCCCGGCGATCGGCAAGGCGCACAGGCCCTCGGCCCCGAAGCGCGACCAGCGGGGCCGAAAGCGCGACCGAAAGCCGGACATCGGGGCGTACGAGCGCTGAGCACAAGCGGGCACTCGATCGCCGGGCATAGCCGGCCGCGATCCGGCGCCCGTTTCCGGGTAAGCGGGCCTTGCCGATGGAAGCGACCACGAAGCACGTCGATCGACTAGGGTCGCGTGCGCGGAGGATGGCGATCGACCTCACAGTGATCCTCGCGGACCGCCCCGGTGAGCTCGCGCGATTGGGGGAGGCGACGGGCGAGGCGGGCGTGAACATCCTCGGGCTCTGCGCGATGACCGGCGACGGGCGGGGCTACGTCCACGTGCTCGTCGACGACGGCGACGCCGACCGGGCCGCCGCGGCGCTCGAGGGGGCAGGGATGGGCGTCGCCGACCGGCGCGAGGCGCTCGTCGTCGGGATCGAGGACCGGCCCGGCACCCTCGCCGAGGTGACCGGCCGGCTCGCCGAGACGAACGTCAACATCGAGCTCGCCTACTCGACCTTCGGCGGCGTCAGGCTGGTCGTCGTCACCGACGACCTGGCGAGCGCCCGGGCAGCACTCGGGTGAGCAGCCCCGGCCAGCCCGAGGCCGGCGGCCCGCCTCCCGAGGCCTCCGGTACCGGGCCGATCACGGTCCCGCGGGCGCTCGCTGTCGCCACCGCCTGGAGCTGGCGGCTGCTGATCGTCGGCGCGGCGGTGCTCGTCGTCGGCTACCTCGCCTCGCAGCTGCGGCTGGTCGTCCTGCCGGTGTTCTTGGCCCTGTTCTTCACTGCCCTGCTGCGCCCGGTCGCCGAGCGCCTTCGCAACGAGGGGGCACCGCCGTTCCTCGCCGCGCTGCTCTCGGTGCTGCTGATGCTGACGATCGTCGCCTCGATCCTCGCCTGGATCGTCCCCCGGTTCGTCGACGAGTTCGAGACGCTCGCCGACGACCTCGTCGCCGGGATCGAAAGCGCCGCCGACTGGCTCGTCGAGGGCCCGGTCGGAGTCTCACGCGAGCAGCTCGAGGGCTGGGTCGACGACCTCGGTGAGCAGATCCAAGCGTCGAGCAACGAGATCATCTCGAGCGCGATCAGCGGCGCCCAGGTCGCGCTCGAGATCGCCGCCGGGTTCGGGATCGCGCTCGTGCTGACGTTCTTCTTCCTCAAGGACGGCGACCGGATCTGGGATTGGATCGTCGGCCTATTCTCCCGCTCGCACCAGGACGGGGTCCGCGAGATGGGATCGCGGTCGTGGGCGACCCTCTCCGGCTACCTGCGCGGGATGACGATCGTCGCCCTGGTCGACTCGATCTTCATCGGGATCGCGCTCGTGATCCTCGACGTCCCCGGGGCACTCGCGCTCTCGGTGCTCGTGTTCTTCGGCGCCTACATACCGATCGCCGGTGCGGTCGTCACGGGCGCCTTCGCGGTGCTCGTCGCCCTGATCGCCGAGGGGCTGGTCACCGCTCTGCTGGTGCTGGCCGCGGTCGTCGTCGTCCAGCAGACCGAGAGCAACCTCCTCCATCCGTACGTCGTCGGCCGGGCGGTTCAGGTCCACCCGGTCGCGATCCTGCTCGGGGTCGCCGCCGGCGCGGTCCTCGGCGGCATCATCGGGGCGTTCATCGCCGTCCCGCTCGTCGCCGTCGGCGCCCGGATCGGCGGCTACATCCGCGAGCAGGCGGGGTCGACCGACCCGATGCCCGCCCGCGAAGCCGGCTGAGCGCACCGGCCGGCCGCCCGCACAAGCCTGAGAATCCACAGGAGAGGGGCGGGGCAGGCAATCCATACGGTGACGGCGTGCGATCTGCTACGTTATGACGTACGAAAACGTACCCCCAGACGTGGAGCGAACCCAACCTGCCACCAACCCGTTCGTCTTCGCCCGACCGATCGACCCGGCCTGGCTGGTCGACCGCGAGGACGAGCTCGGGCTGCTCGCCGAGCGGATCGAGACGGGGGTCAACACACGCCTTTCGAGCCCCCGCGACTACGGCAAGACGAGCCTCTTGCGACGGGCGCTCGCCGACGCCCGCGCCGCCGGGATGGGGGCGGTGCTCGTCGATCTCTACGGCGTCCGCACCCCCGCCCAGGCGGCGGCCCAGATCGAGCGCGCCTACGAGGCGCTCCCCGCCGGGCCGCTGCGGCGGGCGTTGATCGGGCTGCGCCGGCGCGGCGGCCAGGTCGGCCTCCAGACCCCGGTCGGCGGCGCCTCCCTGGGCTTCGCCGGCGCCGATGGCGAGCGGGCCCTGCTCGACTCGCTCGACCTCCCGCTCGGCATCCACGAGCGAACCGGGAGCCGGATGGTCGTCGCCTTCGACGAGTTCCAAGCGGTGCTCGGGGCCGACCTCGACGGTCTGATCCGGAGCGTGATCCAGCACCACGGGGCGGGGGTCACCTACGTCTTCTCCGGCTCCCACCCGGGGATGATGCTGCGGCTGTTCGCCGACCGCCGGCGGCCCTTCTACGGTCAGGCCGCCCCACTCGAGCTCGGCCGGCTGCCGCGCGACCGGCTCGCCGAGCACATCGCCGCCGGCTTCGAGCGCACCGGCAAGCGCGCCGACGAGGGGCTCGACTGGCTGCTCGATCTCGTCGACGGCCACCCCCAGCGCTCGATGCTGTTCGCGCACCTGCTCTGGCGCCATACGCCGGCCGGCGCCCGCGCCGACGACGCGGCCTGGGCGAGCGCGCACGAGGAGGCGTGGTCCTACCTCCAGGGGGACTTCGAAGCGACCTGGGACGGGCTCTCGCGGATCGAGGCGGGCGTGGTCGAGACGGTCGCCGCGGGAGTCCAGAGCCTGACCGGCAAGGTCGCGCGGGAGGTCCATGGCCTGCCGCGCGGATCGGCGGCTCCTGAGGCGGCCAAGCGCCTTGTCGAGCGCGGCCTGCTCAGCGGCCGGACCGGCGAGCTCGACCTCGTCGACCCGGTGTTCGCGCGCTGGGTCGCGGCGGGGCGGCGGTGGCTGCCGCCCTGGTAGCGCGAGAGCGGTGGCCACGGCGCCCCTCAGCCGGCGGCGCCGTTGGGAAGACCGACGGGACGGACATACCACCCCTATACCGGCGGATGGGAGCTTGCACGGAGTAGGGATCGCGTCGAACGATCCCGCGCATGAAGAGGAGGGGTGAGATGAGCCCCAACAGATGGATTGCGGTGACGCTGTTCGCCGCGCTGGTAGCGACGCTCGTCGCGATCGGTGTCGCTTCGGGCACACCGCCGTCGGGGGTCAAGTCCGCGGCGGTGATGGCGCGCGGGGACTTCCCGGACCGGGTCGACTTGAAGCTCAAGTTCCGCCCGGCCCACGGCAACGGCCTGCGCGTCGCTCAAGCTCGCCGGGCCGGCGAGGTGGTCTTCCAGCAGATCGTGATCGAGCCCGGCGGCCACACCGGCTGGCACAGCCATCCGGGACCGGTCGTCGTGGTCGTGAAGTCGGGCGCCTTGACATACGTCCCGGCTGAGGATCGCTCGTGCCAGGGGCGCACCTACGTCGCTGGTGAGGCGTTCGTCGACCCCGGCCAAGGCCATGTCCATATCGCCCGCAACCTGTCCGGCGAGGACCTCGAGCTGTGGGCGACGTACTTCGACGTACCGCCAGGTGGCGCGTTCCGTCTCGACAGGCCGGATCCGGGAAGGTGCCCGTTCTGAGCGGTCGTCGGGTCTCTGTCTCGGAGTCAGCGGCGCATTCGCCCACCTGGCCTGTGACAACGAGTCGGGCCGTAGGATCGCCTGCGGCCCGACTCGCATCTGCGGAGTCGAGGTTGCGACGTTCTAGGCATTGCGCCCACCCCGGCGACCCCTGAGCTAGTTGAGCAGAACAAGTTGACAGCCACGAAGGGTGCGGCCTATCCTCATTCCGCACCACCGCTCGCCCAAGGAGGGAGCCATGCCCGAGATGACTCGATCCCGGCCACGCCCGCCGGTGCGGGCGGCCGTCGCCGGATTTCGTCCGCTCTCGGCCTTGCTGGTCGCTGGCGCGCTTCTCGCAATCGCCGTCGCATCCGGCCCCGACGCGCGGGCCGAGAGTCTCGGAGCGTTCGACGGCAACCTCTACCTCGTGGCCGACGACGGAAAGGCCGGCTGCGAGCTGTGGCGGTCGGGCGGCACGGCGAGGACGACAAGGTTGTTCGCCGACATCCAGGGCGGACCGGTTGGCTCGTCCCCGTTCGGGTTCCGGCAGTTCGAGAAGAGGCTCTACTTCGGCGCGCGCGATGCAATTGCCGGTGACGAGCTCTGGCGCACTGACGGGACGCGGAAGGGCACGAGGCGGTTGAAGAACATCAACCCCGGCCCGGCCGACTCGGGCCCGGAGGAATTCCAGCGATTCAACAAGCGGCTCTACTTCTCTGCCGACGACGGCCAGACCGGCCACGAGCTCTGGCGCACCGATGGCACCGCGAAGGGCACGAGGCGGTTGAAGGACATCAATCCGGGACCCGGCAGCTCGACCCCGCACTCGCTCGCGGTGCTCGGGAAGAGGCTCTACTTCGCTGCCAACGATGGCCAGACAGGCCACGAGCTCTGGCGCACGGACGGCACCGCGAAGGGCACGAGGCGCGTGAAGGACATCGACCCGGGGCAAGACGGCTCGACTCCCCTCTCGCTCACACGACTCGGGAGGCGGCTCTACTTCGCCGCGGACGACGGGCAGACAGGTCACGAGCTCTGGCGCACCGACGGCACCGCGAAGGGCACGAGGCGGATGAAGGACATCAACCCGGGCCCGCCCAACTCGTTCCCGTTCTCGTTCGAGAGGTTCGGGCGGAGACTCTACTTCGCTGCCGACGACGGGGAGACCGGCCAAGAGCTCTGGCGGACGAACGGCACCGCGAAGGGCACCAGACGCGTGAAGGACATCAGCCCCGGACCGGCCAGCTCGTCGGCGTCGGGATTCGTGCGCCTCGGAACGCGGCTCTACTTCAACGCCCACGACGGCCAGACGGGCCACGAGCTCTGGCGCACCGACGGCACCGCGAAGGGCACGAGGCGGATGAAGGACATCAACCCGGGCCCCCCCGACTCGTTCCCGTTCACGCTCGAGCGGTTCGGGCGCAGGCTCTACTTCGCCGCCGACGACGGCCAGACCGGATTCGAGCTCTGGCGCACCGACGGCACCGCGAAGCGCACCAAGCGGGTCAAGGACATCAATCCAGGGCCGCCGAACTCGATCTGCGACTAGCACCAGCGCATCAAATGCGGCCGGGTCCTTGCCGCTGGGTCGCGTCCGGTAGTGCTGGATCCCTTGCGTGGCTGGTCCAGGTGGCGGACGGTCAGCCGCCGGTGACGTCGCGCGCGAACGCCTCGAGCGCGTCGACGAACCGCTGCAGGTCGGGCTCGGAGTGGGCGATCGACAGCGTCCACTCCTCCTCGACGCCGGGGGTCATGAAGACGCCGTTGTTCATGTGGTAGAGCCAGGCGAGGGTCGAGAGCTCGCCGTCGACCTTGCTCAGGTAGTCGCGGTACTCGCGCAGCGGCTCGGGGGCGAAGATGACGCAGCCCTTGGCGCCGAGGCCGACCGTGTAGCACGGCAGGCCGTAGCGCTCGATGACGTCGTCGCAGGCGCTTAGCAGCCAGCGGTTCGACGACTCGAGCTGCTCGTAGGCGTCGTCGGTGAGCACGCCGGTCAGCGTCGCCTCGGCCGCCGCCATCACCAGCGGGTTGCCGTTGAAGGTCCCGTACTGGTGGACGCGGCCGCTGGCGACGAGCTCGGCGACCTCGTCGGTCATCCCGATCGCGCCGCCCGGGTAGCCGCCGCAGACCGCCTTCGCGAGGGTGATCATGTCCGGCTCGACCCCGAACCGCTGCGTCGCGCCGCCACGGGCGATCGTCGCCCCGGTCTTGACCTCGTCGAAGACCAGCTTCACCCCGTGCTCGCGGGTCAGCTCGCGGACCCGCTCGAGGTAGCCGTCGACCGGCGGGATGATGTTGATGTTCATCATCGCCGGCTCCATGATCAGGCAGGCGACCTGGCCGTCGAGCTTCTCCAGCACGCGCTCGAGCGCGTCGGCATCGTTGAACGGGACCGCGCGGGTGAGCTCGGTGAGCGCCCGGGGGTAGCCCTCGCCGTAGGGGACCGAGACCGGGTCGTCGCGCTCGCCGAGCGCCTCGAGCTCGGGGTAGACCGAGACCATCACCGCGTCGTGGTGGCCGTGGTAGGAGCCCTCGATCTTCAGCACGACGTCGCGGCCGGTGGCCCCGCGGGCGAGGTGGACGGCGTCCATCGTCGACTCGGTGCCGGAGTTGGTGAACCGCCACTGCGGCAGCCCGAACCGGTCGGCGAGCTCCTCGGCGACCGCGATCGAGCCGTCGGTCGGCGCGGCGAAGTGGGTACCGAGGTCGATCCGGGCCTTGACGGCCGCCCCGACGGTCGGGTTCGCGTGGCCGATGCACATGACGCCGAACCCGTTGTGGAAGTCGACGTACTCGCGGCCGTCGACGTCCCAGACGCGCGCGCCCTCGCCGCGCTCGAGGTAGACGGGCCAGGGCTCGTTCTCCTGGAACGACGACGGGACCCCGCCCGGCATCACCTTGATCCCGCGCTCGAAGCGCTGCTTCGACGCCGGCGTGCGCTCGGTCAGGAACGCCATCTGGCGCTCGGTCAAGGCCGCGACGCGGTCGCGGTCGATCTCGGTCCTGCCGTGGGTGGTGGTGTCGACGGTCATGGCCCCGGAGCGTACCCGCCTACCCGGGAGCGTGTTCGTACAAGCTTCGGTCCTCGATTCAGCCGCTGCGGCGCCGGGAACACGGGGCGGGGCAAGCAAACCGGCGCCGGATATAGTTGTAGCTGCAATTAGATCGAGGAGGCACGCATGAAGCTCGACGGAATCCACCACATCACGGCGATCACCGCCGACGCGCAGGCGAACGTCGACTTCTACGCCGGCCTCCTCGGGCTGCGGCTGGTCAAGAAGACGGTGAACCAGGACGAGCCGAGCGTCTACCACCTCTTCTATGCCGACGAGCAGGGGAGCCCCGGGTCGGACCTGACCTTCTTCGAGTTCCGCGGCGCGCCGATCGGCCGCCCGGGCGCGGGGATGATCCACCGGATCGGCTGGCGCGTCGGCTCTCCGGAGGCGCTCGACTTCTGGGCCGAGCGGCTCGGCGCCGCCGGGCACGAGGCCGAGCGCGACTCGGACCGGCTGCGGTTCAACGATCACGAGGGCCTCGCGCACGAGCTTCGGGTCGACGCGAGCGGCGACGAGCCGCTGATCGCCGACCACCCGGAGGTCCCGCGCGAGCTCGCGCTGCAGGGGTTCGACGGCACGCGGGCGTACGCGATCGACCCCGAGCGCAGCCGGCCGCTGCTCGCCGACGGGCTTGGGTTCGCCGAGCGCGACGGTGAGTGGGAGGCGCGCGGCGAGGATCGCGGCTCGTCGTGGGCCTACGACGAGCCGCCTGGGCACGCGGGCATTCAGGGGGCGGGCACCGTCCACCACATCGCCTGGGCGTCGACGATCGACGATCACGTCCGCTGGCGCGAGCGGGTGGTCGGAGCCGGGGCGAGGCCGACGCCGGTGATCGACCGCTTCTGGTTCCGCTCGATCTACTTCCGCGAGCCGAGCGGGGTGCTGTTCGAGATCGCGACGATCGGTCCCGGGTTCGCGGTCGACGAGGATCCGGAGCGCCTCGGCGAGGAGCTGATCCTGCCGCCGTTCCTCGAGTCCCACCGCGAGCAGATCGAGCAGGTGCTGGTGCCGATCTCGAATCCGCGCCAGGTCGCGGCGGGCAACTGAGCGCAGTGGCGATCCGCCCCGGGGCCGAGAGCCTCGTCCACGTCATCCGCGAGCCCGCGGCCGAGCCCGAGGGGGCGCTGATCCTCAACCACGGGCGCGGCACCGACGAGCACGACCTCAGCGGCCTCCTCGACGAGCTCGACCCCGAACGACGGCTGCTCGGAGTGACGCCGGGGGCGCCGCTGACCGGGATCCCGCCCGGCGGGCGCCACTGGTACCTGGTGCCCCGGGTCGGCTACCCCGACCCGGAGACGTTCGCGCACAGCTACGGCCTGCTGACGCGGTTCCTCGACTCGCTGCTCGCCGCCCGCGGGATCGGCTGGGAGCGGGCGGTGATCGGCGGGTTCTCGATGGGGACGGTGATGTCCTACGCCGTCTCGCTCGGCCCCGGGCGCCCGTCGCCGGCGGGGATCCTGGCGTTCAGCGGCTTCATCCCCACGGTCGAGGGCTGGGAGCCCGACCTCGACGGCCGCGAGGGGCTCCCGGTCCTGATCCACCACGGTCGCCGAGACCCGATCATGGAGGTCGGCTTCGGCCGGCGGGCGAGCGAGCTCCTCTCCGCCGCCGGTCTCGACGCCGACTACGTCGAGACGGACGCCGGCCACTGGATCCCGCCCGAGCTCGTCCCCAGGGCTCGGCAGGCGCTCGCCGCGGCGATCCCGGCCTGAGCGGCGCCGATCGGGCCGAGCCGGTCGCCCCCGCGCCCGGACGCGGGCGGCGCGGCCAGCGACGGGGCAAGCGCCCCGACATCGGCGCCCACGAGCGGATCGCACGCTAGCGCCGGCGGTCGTCGGCGAGATGCTTCAGGGGCTGATCCGGACCGGGGAGCGCGCTCAGGCGAAGTCGAGCTCCTCGGCGTCGGGGTCCGAGACCGGCTGCTCGCACGTCGAGCAGTACCAGCCGGCCGAGAGCGGCGTTCCGCAGGCCCGGTGGACAGGCGCCGCCGTGGCTCGATCGCCGGCCCCCCAGGCGGCGAGCAAGTTGATCGCGCCGGCCAATCCGCGAGCGAGCTCGGTCAGCTCGTAGGTGTAGCGGGGCGGGCGGTCGCTGTAGGGCCGGGCGACGACGAGTCCGTCGGCCTCGAGGGCGCGAAGCCGGGCGCTGAGGACGTTCGGGGCGATCCCCTCGAGCTCTCGCTCGAGGTCGCCGAACCGCCGCGGCCCGTCGAGCAGCGAGGCGATCACGAGCAGCTTCCAGCGCTCGCCGACCGCGTCGGCCGCCGCGCGGAGGCCGGCGCGGCCGGCTTCGGCGGGTGCCGACGGGTCGCTTTCGGATCGCTCGGGCGCCACGGCTCCAAGCCTACATTGGTACTATCGACTTGCAACTAGCAAGTAGCTTGCCTCCGGGCGCCCCGGAGGCGGGAAGGGGTGTCGATGACGCTGCTGGGTGAGATCGAGGAGACCGTCGCCGGGGTTGCCGCCGCGCAGGGGCGCGCGGTCGTCGGGATCGGGACCGGATGGCGGGTCGCGAGCGGGTTCGTCGCCGCCGACGGACGGGTGCTGACGAGCGCCCACCGGGTTGGCGGGGGGGAGGTAGCGGTCAGGTTCGCCGACGGCCGGTCGGCGACCGGCGCGGTCGGGGCCGCCGACCGCGATCTCGGCCTCGCGCTGGTGGAAGTCGACACCGCCGACGTCGAGCCCCTCGGGTGGGCCGCCGGCGAGCTCCGCGCCGGCGCCGCCGTGGTCGCCCTCGCCCGCCCCGGCGAGCGCGGGCTGCGCGCGTCGCTCGGCTTCGTCGTCGCCACCGAGCGCCGCCTCCGAGGCGCGCGCGGGCGGCCGGTCGAAGGGGCGATCGAGCATTCGACCGCGCTCCCACGGGGCTCCGCGGGGGGCCCCCTCCTCGACGCATCCGGGGGCCTCGTCGGCATCAACCTGCTGCGGGTCGAAGGCGGGCTGATCGTCGCCCTCGGCGGCTCGGCCCGTGAGCGGATCGAGCGGCTGGTCGGCGGCGAGAGCGCCGAGCCGCGCTATCTCGGGGTCGCGGTCGCCCCGCCGCGCGTCGCCCGCCGCCTGCAGCGCGCGCTCGGGCTCCCCGAGCGCGAGGGGGTGCTCGTGCGCGCGGTCGAGGGCGGAACTCCGGCCGCCCGTGCCGGCCTCGAGCGCGGCGACCTGATCGTCGCCGCCGCGGGTGCCGACCTCGAGGGAATCGACGCCCTCCACGAGGCGATCGCAGGCGCCCCCGGAAGGCTTGCGCTCACCGTCGTCCGCGGAGCGGAGGAGCGCGAGGTCGAGGTCGACCTCGGCGCCGAGAAGGAGCCGGCGTGAGCTCCGGGCTGCTGCCGGCGGCCGGGGCGACGGGCGCCGGGCTCGACGGACGCCCGACCTCGGATCCTCCTCGGCATCCCGACGCCGCCGAGCGGCGTGAAATCGAGGCCCTCGACGCCTACTCCCGCGCCGTGGTCGGCGTCGCCGAGCGGCTCTCGCGCTCGGTCGCCAACCTCGGGGTCCAGCGCTCGACCCGGCGCGGGCGGTTGCCGGCTGGGGCGGGTAGTGGCGTCGTCTTGAGCGCCGACGGCTTCATTCTCACCTCCGCTCACGTCGTCGCCGGCCGCTCGGCGACCGGGAGGGCGCGGTTCACCGACGGGCGCGAGCTGCGCTTCGAGCTCGTCGGCAGCGACCCGATGTCCGATCTCGCCGTCGTCCGCGCCGATGCCGGCGACCTCGTCCCGGCCGAGCTCGGCGATGCCGAACGGCTGCGGGTCGGCCAGCTCGTCGTCGCGATCGGCAACCCGCACGGCCTCGAGGGCTCGGTCACGGCAGGGGTCGTCTCGGCGCTCGGGCGCGCGCTGCCCGCGCGAGCCCCGGGCGGGGTCCGGGTGATCGACAACGTGGTCCAGACCGACGCGGCGCTCAACCCGGGCAACTCGGGCGGCGCGCTCGCCGACGGCGAGAGCCGGGTGGTGGGTATCAACACCGCAGTCGCCGGGATCGGCCTTGGGCTCGCGGTGCCGATCAACTCCTCGACCCGCAGGATCGTCGCCGCGCTGATCAACCGGGGCCGGGTCAGGCGCGCCTACCTCGGCATCGCCGGCGGCCCGAGCCCGCTGCCGCCGCGCGCCCGGCGCGAGACCGGCGCCGAGCGCGGCGTCGAGGTCGTCGAGGTTGTCGCCGGCAGCCCCGCGGAGCGAGCGGGAATCCGCCCCGGGGACGTGATCGTCGAGGTCGACGGCGAGCGAGTCGAGTCGGCCGGCGACCTGCAGCGGCTGATGGTCGAGGAGCTGATCGGCCGCGCGGTCACCGCGCAGCTCGTCCGCGAGGGCGCGGTCCGCGCGCGCTCGATCGTCCCGGCCGAGCTCGAGAGCGACGGCTGATCAGTGCTCACGCCCGGCGGCCCGGGAACCGGCGTCCGCCGCTTGTGCGAACATAGGTTCGTATGCGATGGGAGAACCTGGAAAGGGGCAGGCGCGCGCAGGGGCTGCTCCCCGGGCTGGGTGACTCGGTTGTGCGGACGTTCGACGCGCCGGAGGCGGTCGGGATCCGCTTCCACGAGGTCCAGGCGCGCTCGGCGCTCAACCGCGTCCCGGAGCGGTCGCGGATGCCGTTTCGCTGGACGATCAACCCGTACCGGGGATGCACCCATGCGTGCGTCTTAGGCGGGTCTACTGCTTCGCCCGCCCGACCCACACCTACCTCGACCTGAACGCGCGCGAGGACTTCGAGCGCGAGATCGTCGTCAAGGTCAACGTGCCCGAGCTGCTGCGGGCCGAGCTCGCACGGCCGTCGTGGGCCGGTGAGCACGTCGCGCTCGGGACCAACACCGATCCGTACCAGTGGGTCGAGGGGCGCTACCGGCTGATGGCCGGGATCTGGGAGGCGATGCGGGACTTCGCCAACCCGTGCTCGGTGCTGACCAAGTCGCCGCTGCTGCTCCGCGACCTCCCGGTCTTCAAGCAGCTCGTCGAGCGGACCGAGTTCGTCGCCAACCTCTCGATCCCGACCCTCGACCGCAAGACCTGGCGCGAGACCGAGCCGCACACGCCCCACCCGCGAAAGCGGATCGAGGCCGTCGCCGAGCTCAACCGGGCCGGGGTCCCGACCGGGGTGCTGGTCGCGCCGCTGATGCCGGGGATCAACGACTCGCCGCACCAGGTCGAGGAGCTGCTCGGCCGGCTCGGCGAGGCCGGAGCCCGGAGCGTCAGCGGGATCGGGCTCCACCTCCGCGGGGAGGTGCGGGAGATCTGGTTCGACTGGCTGCGCCAGTACCGCCCCGACCTCGTCCCCCGCTACGAGGAGCTGTACCGGCGCGGCGCATACATGCGAAAGGACGAGCGCGAGCGGCTCGCGGCGCTGGCCCGGAGCGGGCGGGCAGCGGGGCGCTCGATCCCCCGGCGGCCGCGGCGGGAGAACCGGCGCCCGGCGAGCGCCGGGCCGGGTCCCGATCCGCCGCCCGATCAGCCGGCGCTCTGGGACGCCGAGCCCCCGCCTGCGAGCGACAGCGCGACGGCGACGGCGCCGAGCGCGCAGACCGCCGCGAAGACGAACGCCGCCGAGTAGCCGCCGAGCGACGCGGCGACGCCGGCGAGCGGGGCGCCGACCCCGACGCCGAGGTCGAAGAACGCGGTGAACGTTCCCATCGCGACCGCGCGCCGCTCCTCGGGAACCCGGTTGATGACGATCAGCGCCAGCGACGGGAACAGGAGCGAGAAGCCCGCGCCCATCGCCACGGCGCCGATCAGCGCGACGCCGAGATCGCCGGCGGCTGCGATCGTCACCAGCCCGGCAGCCTCGACCAGGCCGGCCGCCGTCGCCGAGCGCACCGAGCCGATCCGGTCGGGGAGGCCGCCGCCGAGGATCCGCATCCCGACCACGGAGGCCGCGAACGCGGTGAAGACCTCGGCTCCGTGCCCGATCCCGCGGGCGTCGAGGTGGAGGACGACAAACGCCGCCATCGCCGCGTAGCCGACGATCGCCAGCGCAAGCCCGATGCCGGGCCCGAGCGCCTCGTGGGAGACGAGCCGGCGCTCGAAGTCGGCGTCGGCGCGGGGCTTGAACGATGCCGGGATCCGGGTCGCGATCGCCACCCCGGCGAGCGGGGCCGCGGCCGCGAACGCCCACACCGCCTCGAAGCTCGCGAACCGCAGGACCAGGTCCCCGATCGGCGGTCCGAGCGCGAGGCCGCCCCAGATCGCAAGCCCGTAAAGCCCGATCACCCGGCCGCGGCGGGATCGGGGGGAGAGGTCGACGACCCAGGCCGATCCCGCGGTGTAGACCATGCCCTCGCCGGCGCCGAGGAACAGCCGGGCGACGATCAGGCCGGGGACGCCGGCGGGGACGAAGTAGAGCGCCCCCGCGACCGCCGACAGCAGCGAGCCGAGGATGACGACGCGCTTGCGCCCGCGGCGATCGGCGAAGTGGCCCGCGAGCGGGCGCGAGGCAAGCCCGGTGATCGCAAACGCCCCGGTGACGATCCCGACCTCGAGGTCTCCGGAGCCGAGCGGGCCGCGGACGTAGCGCGGAAGCACCGGGAGGGTCGCCCCGATCGCCAGCAGGCCGAGCAGGGTGACGACGAAGACGCCTCCGAACGCCGTCAGCGCCGGACGCTCGGCGAGCCTCGACGCTGGTCGCAGGCGCACAGCCACGGCGGGCGAGGGTAGTGGAGCAAGATCACGCCGCCACCCGGGCTCCCCCGTGCGGGGCGGCCGCCGGGAGCGCGACGATGGGACAATCAGGGTGTCCGCTGGACCGAAGTGACGCCGACGCGGCGCGTGAACGAGGAAGGAGAGCGATGGAGGCTGCGACCGGAAGGACCCACGAGGACGTCGAGCGCGAGCTGGCCGAGCTGCTCGACCGCAAGCTCTTCGAGCCGCCCGAGGCCTTCAGCTCCGGGGCGCTGCTCGTCGACGACTCCGCCCGCGAGGCCGCGGCACGCGACCCGCAGGCATGGTGGGCCGAGCAGGCCTCCGCCCTCGACTGGTCGGAGCCCTGGCAGGAGGTCCTCGACGACTCCGATCCGCCGTTCTTCAAGTGGTTCGCCGGCGGCAAGCTGAACGCGTCGGCCAACTGCCTCGACCGCCACGTCGAGGCCGGGCTCGGCGACCGCGTCGCCTACCACTGGCGCGGCGAGGAGGGCGAGGAGCGCAATGTCACCTACGCCGAGCTCCTCGCCGACACGAAGCGGCTCGCGAACGTCTTGAAGGACCGCGGCATCGGCTCGGGCGACGTCGTCGGGATCTACCTGCCGATGATCCCCGAGGTCGCGGTGGCGATGCTCGCCTGCGCGCGGATCGGCGCCCCCCACAACGTCGTCTTCGGGGGCTTCGCCCCCGAGGCGGTCAAGGAGCGGATGCAGTTCGCCGAGGCGAAGGCGCTGATCACCGTCGACGCCGCCCGCCGCAAGGGCCGCACAGCCGAGATCAAGCCCGCCGTCGACGCCTTCCTCGGCGAGGTGCCCTCGATCGAGACGGTGGTCGTGATCCGCAACACCGGCGCCGAGGTGCCGATGACCGACGGCCGCGACCTCTTCTACGACGAGGCGATCGCCCGCGCCGACGCCGAATGCCCGGCCGAGGCCCTCGATGCGGAGCACCCGCTCTACATCCTCTACACGTCCGGGTCGACCGCGAAGCCGAAGGGGATCCTCCACACCACCGGCGGCTACCTGACCCAGGTCGCATGGACGACCCGTTACGTCTTCGACCTCAAGCCGAAGGACGACGTCTACTGGTGCTCGGCCGACGTCGGCTGGGTCACCGGCCACTCCTACATCGTCTACGGCCCGCTCGCCAACGGCGTCACCTCGGTGATGTTCGAGGGCGCCCCCGACTACCCGGACAAGGACATCTGGTGGGAGCTCTGCGACCGCTACGGCGTGACCGTCTTCTACACCGCGCCGACGGCGATCCGCGCCTGCATCAAGTGGGGGCCGGAGTACCCCGACCGCCACGACCTCTCAAAGCTCCGCCTGCTCGGGACGGTCGGTGAGCCGATCAACCCGAAGGCCTGGCTCTGGTACTGGCACGTGATCGGCTCAGGGAAGTGCCCGGTCGTCGACACCTGGTGGCAGACCGAGACCGGCGGGATCATGATCACCACGCTCCCCGGCGTCCAGGCGGCGAAGCCGGGATCGGCCGGGACCCCGCTGCCGGGGGTCGAGGCGGCGGTGCTCGACGCCGACGGCAACGAGGTCACCGGCGAGCAGGGCCTGCTGGTCCTGCGCCGGCCCTGGCCGGCGATGCTTCGCACCCTCTACAAGGAGCACGACCGCTTCAAGGAGACCTACTTCTCCCGCTTCGGCGAGAGCACCTACGTCGTAGGTGACGCGGCGCGGCTCGACGAGGACGGCTACTTCTGGATCATCGGCCGGGTCGACGACGTGATCAACGTCTCCGGGCACCGGCTATCGACCGCTGAGGTCGAGTCGGCGATCGTCTCGCACCCGAAGGTCGCCGAGGCGGCGGTGATCGGCGAGCCCGACGAGGACACCGGCCAGGCGATCTGCGCGTTCGTCACCCTCGAGGGCGACCACGGCGGCTCCGACGAGCTCGTCGCCGAGCTCCGCGACCACGTCGCCCAGCGGATCGGCAAGCTCGCCCGACCGAAGCGGATCGTCTGGTCCTACGACCTGCCGAAGACGCGCTCGGGGAAGATCATGCGCCGGCTGCTGCGCGACATCGCCTCCGGCAGCGAGCTCGGCGACGTGACGACGCTGCGCGATCCCTCGGTGGTCGAGCGACTCGACGAGCTGGTCAAGCGGCGCGGCGACGACGAATAGCGCCCGTGACCGCCGGGCTGCACCCGACCGCGGTTCGGGTCGCCGAGCGGCTGCGCTCGAGGGGGCTCGAGGTCGAGGTGCAGACGCTCGACTCCTCGACCCGGTCGGCCGCCGAGGCCGCCGCTGCGATCGGATGCGACGTCGCCCAGATCGTGAAGTCGCTCGTGTTCATCTCCGGCGGGCGTCCGATCGTCTGCCTGTGCGCCGGCGATCGCAGGGGTCGACCCGGCGCGGCTGGGCCCCGGCGCGAGGCCGGCGAGCCCGGACGAGGTCCGCGAGGCCACGGGGTTCGCGATCGGCGGCGTCCCTCCGCTCGGCCACGATCGGCCGCTCGACACGATCGTCGACGCCTCCCTGCGCCGCTTCGACACCGTCTGGGCCGCCGCGGGGACCCCGCGGTCGGTGTTCGCCGTTCGCACCGAGGCGCTGATCGACGCGCTCGAGCGCCCGGACGTCCGCGAGCTGGGTGCGCAGGACGGATGAGCTACGGCTGATTGCGGAGCTCGATCCAGAGCGCGCGGGCGATTCCGCAGAGCGCGCCGCCGCGGTCGAACAGCGCCGAGCCGGTGTGATGCTTGCGCCCGTCGGCACCGATCGGCCAGGCGACGATCACGTGGGGCTCGCCGGCGGCGACCGAGCGCTCGAGCCGGGCCGTGAGGCGCGCCAGGACGACGGGCGACCACCCCTCGCCGCCGTTCACCGGCGCCGACGAGGGGCAGTCGAGCGCCGCCCAGACCCAGGGAGCCTCGACGGCACCGTCGTCGCCGGCGAGTGACGGGTCGGGCGTCCACGGCGCGGCGAAGATCTCGCCGCCGGGAAGCGGGCCCGGGAAGATCCGCAGCCCGTCGCCCGGCGCGCGGTCGGGGCCGCAGGTGACACAGGTGGGGAAGGGGTGCCCGTCGGCCCAGCGCTCGCGGCCGGCCTCCGCGGCGCTGGTGGCGAGCGCGAGGTCGGGCGGCGCGGGGGGCTCGACGCCCGGATCGCCGGGGCGCCCTTCGGCGACCAGGGTCTCGCCGTCGAACACTTGCACCCGGTCGCCCTCGGCGCGGACCTCGAGTGGCCGCTCGAGCGGCGGCGGCGAGCGCAGCGTCACCTCCGCCGCCCCGCCGACGAGGTCGGCGACGAGCCCGCACGAGTAGCCGCCGTTGGCCGAGTCCGGAGGCCCGTTGCAGCGGCCGGGGATCGTGATCGTGGCTTCCACCCCGGCGCCAGCGTAGTGGCACGCTCAGATCAAGGCGCCCCGAGTCACCGCGCCGGCCGCGTCGGTGGGCCGCCGTCGGTGCGCAGCGCCGCGCGGCGAAGCTTGCCGCTCGACGTCCGCGGCAGCGATTCGGCGAACTCGACGATGCGCGGGAACTTGTACGGCGCGGTCACCGCCTTGACGTGGTCCTGGAGCTCGCGGGCGAGCTCGGCGGATGGCGAGCGACCGTCGAGGACGACCACCGCCTTCACCACCGCGCCGCGCTCGCGATCGGGGGCCGGTACGGCCGCCGCCTCGGCGACCGCCGGATGCGAGGCGAGCGCGGCCTCGACCTCCTGGGGGCCGATCCGGTAGCCCGCCGAGACGATCAGGTCGTCGCGGCGACCCTGATGCCATAGGTAGCCGTCGGCGTCCTCGCGCACGAGATCGCCGGTCGGCCACCACTCGCCGGCGAACGGGTCTGAGTCGAGGTAGCGGGCGAAGAACGTCGGGCAGCTCGCGACCCGGACCTCGAGCTCGCCGTTCGCGATCCTCAGGTCGAACCCGGGCAGCGGCTTGCCCATCGAGCCGGGGCGGACCGGGATCGACGTCAGGCTCCCGGCCAGGTGCCCGGTCTCGGTCTGGCCGTAGCCGTCGTGGATCTCGAGCCCGGTCGCGTGCCTCCAGGCGTCGATCGCGTCGCGGTCGAGCGCCTCTCCGGCCGAGACCGCGCGCCGCAGTGCCGGCAGCGGGCGCAGTTCTGCACGCCGGACGAGCATCCGGTACTCGGTCGGCGCCTGGCAGAGCACGCTCACCTGCTCGCGCTCGCAGAGGTCGAGCCGCTCGGCGGGATCGAACCGGCGTTCGTGGAGCACGGCCGCCGCTCCGCACAGCCATGGGGCGAGGAAGATGTTGCGGGCCGACTTCGACCAGCCGGTGCCGGTCGTGCACCAGACCAGGTCGCCCTCGGTCGCGCCGAGCCAGTGCTCGGCCTGCGACCGCTGCGCGGTCAGGTAGCGCTGCGCATGGAGCGCCGCCCGCGGCTCGCCGGTCGTGCCCGAGGTGAAGACGATCAGCGCCGGGTCGTCGGGGCCGAGGTCCTCGATCGCCGCGGGCGTTTCCTGGGGGCGATCCTCGTCGAGCACGTCGGCGACCTCGGCGAGCGTCATCGAGGGGATGCCGTCGGGGAGCTCGGCGAGGGGGTCTTCGCTGCCGATGCAGAGCGCCGGGTTCGCGGTCGCGGCGCGGTGGGCGAGGTCCGCACGCCGAAGCTGGGTGCTGCACGGCAGCGCGGTGGCGCCCATCCGCCAGCAGGCGAGCAGCGCGAGCACCCACTCGACCCGGTTCCCGACCAGGGTCATGACGACGTCGCCGCGGCGCACGCCCCGCGCCGCGAACGCCCCCGAGAGGCCGGCGGACATCGCGATCAGCTCGCCGGCGTGCCAGACGCGGCGCTCGCCCTCGGCCGAGATCGAGAGCAGCAACGGCTTCGAGGCCGGAAAGCGCTCGAGCAGGTCCCCGATCAGGTTCACGGGCCGATGGCTGAGCTCGCCGCGATCACGCCCCGCAGTTATAGGGAAGGGCCGGCGACGAGGCGCGCGTGTAGGTTGCGCGGGACCAACCGGAGGAGAAGAGATGAGCTTCGACGTCCTCGGTGATCTCAACTGGCTCGCCGTGATCGCCGCCACGGTCGCCTACTTCGCGCTCGGAGGGCTCTGGTACGCGGAGCCGCTGTTCGGGCGCGCCTGGTTTCGCGCCAGCGGGATCGAGGTGCCGGAGAGCGGCCCGACGGCCTCGTTCTACGTCATCCCGCTCCTGACCTGCTTCGTCGCGACGGTCGCGACAGCGATGCTCACCGAGGCGACCGGGACGGACGCGGTCGGCAGCGGCGTCGTCCTCGGGCTCGTGGTCGGGGTCGGGATCGGGCTGGCGCTGACCGTGCTCGGCGGTGCGTTCGACAACCGGCCCGAGCCGGCGACGTACATCGCGATCTATGGCGGTTACCACGTCGTCGGGCTGGTGTTCGTCGGCGCGATCCTCGGCGCCTGGGCCTGAGCCCGGCTGGCGCCAACCGACGCTCCGCTCAGCGCCGAAGCTCGGTCCCGTTGTAGAGCTTGCGGACGACGACGCCGCCCGGCGGGGCGGCCTCGACGCAGAGCGCGCAGAGCACGCACTCGTCGAGGTTCTCGTCGACCACCCGCACCGACCCACCGTCGCCGTCGGCGGCGTAGATGTCGACCGGGCAGACCTCGGCGAGCTTGCGTGCAAGCTCCGAGTCGCGTGCGACCTCGTCGGCGACGTCGACGGCGATGAACACCCCGTGCATCTTTCCGCCTCCCTCCGCCATCAGGTTTTCACCGAGAGCTTGCGCTCGACGACGGCGGCGATGTCGTCGATCCGCTCGACGACGTCGATCCCGGCGTCCTGGAGCCGGGCGATCTTCTCCGCCGCGGTGTCCTCGGCGCCCTCGACGATCGTTCCCGCGTGGCCGAAGCTCATTCCCTTCATCTCCGCCGAGTCCATGAACTTGCCGGCCATGAAGGCGACGATCGGAAGCCGCGAGTCGTTCGCCTTCACCCAGGCGGCGAGCTCTGCCTCCATCCGGCCGCCCGGCTCGGTGTAGATCACGATCGCCTCGGTCTGCCGGTCGGCCTCGAACAGCGGCATCAGCTCGGCGTAGGTGGAGCCGATGATCGCGTCGCCCCCGATCGAGACCGCGGTCGAGACGCCGAGCCCGGCCGCGGTCAGCGACGAGGAGATCTCGGTCGTCATCCCTCCCGAGCGCGACATCACCCCGACCCGGCCAGGCGCGTACGCCTTCGCCGCGTCCTTCGCCGGACCGCCGATGCCGCCCATCTTGCAGACACCCGGGGCGATCACCCCGAGGCAGTTCGGGCCGATGATCCGAGCGCCGTGGAGGTCGGCGAGCTCGACCATCTCGGCGACGTCGCGGCGCGGGATCCGCTCGGTGACGACCACGATCAGCTTGATCCCGTGGGCGAGCGCCTCGAACACTGCGTCCTTGGTGAACGCCGGCGGGACGGTGACGACCGACCCGTCGATCGGCGCGCCGTGCGCCTCGATCGCCTGCGCGACCGTGTCGTGGACGGGCACTCCGTGGACCTCCCGCCCCTTGCGCCCGGGAGTGACCCCGCCGACGATCCGCGAGCCGTAGTCGAGGCACTCCCTGGTCAGGTTCACCGCCTCGCGCCCGGTGATTCCCTGGACGATGAAGGTGGAGTCCTCTCGCAGGAGGATCAACTGCCTGACACCTCCTCCGCTCCGCGTCCGGGGGTGCCGGGGTCGGCCGCGGGGGGCTCGGAGACCGCCTGCACGGCCCTTCCGGCCGCCTCCCACATCGAGACCGAGCGGTCGCAGTGGGCAACGCCGTAGCGGTTCAGGATCTCGTAGCCCTCCTCCTCCCAGGCGCCGGGGATCCGGAACACGGCGATCGTCTCGGCGGGGTCCTTGCCGAGCTCGAGACAGGCCTTGATCACCCCGCGGGCGACGATGTCGACCCGGGTGTTCGAGACGATCGACATCATCACCGCGATCTTGTCGACCCCGTCCTTGCTCAAGACCTCCTTCGCGAGGCCGCACGCCTTCGCGACCGAGGGGTTGCCGCCGATCTCGGTGTAGTTCGCGGGCCGTCCGCCCTGGCCGCGGACGGCGTCAGTGAGCGTGAGCGAGCCGCCTCCGGCGCCGATCACGAGCCCGAGGTTGCCGTCGAACCCGTGGTCGCGGCCCTGGACGACGCCGCGGTGGTCGGCGGCGTCGATCGCGGCGACGTTGCGCTCGAACTGCGACGGCTCGTAGGGCTCGCGGGTGTCGTCGGGAGCGACCTCGAGCACCTCCCGCAGCAGGTGCTGCTGGCGCGGCATCGCCTCCTTCTCGATCTCCATGTGGGCGTCGAGCGCGACGAAGCTCCCGTCCTCGAGTCGGGCCAGGGGGTTGATCTCGGCGAGGGTCATGTCGTGGTCGCGGAACAGGCGCGCGAGCCGGGCGAGGATCGGGGTAGCCCGGGTCAGCTCCGAGCCGGTGAGCCCGATCTGGGCGATCACCTGCTTCGCCAGGTAGTCGGACGCCTCCATCAGGTTCGAGAGGTGGCCGCGGCCGACGTGGTCGGGATTCTTGGCGGCGACCTCCTCGATGTCGATCCCGCCCATGTCGCTGAACAGCATCAGAGGCCGCTTCGCGGTCCCGTCCCAGACGACCCCGGCGTAGTACTCCTGCGCTACTTCGGCCTTCGGGTCGACGAGGACTCCGCGGGGCCGCTGGCCGTTGATCTCGAGCCCGAGGATCTCCTCCGCGTCGCGCTCGGCCTCGTCCGGGCTGCCGGCGAACTTCACCCCGCCGGCCCTCATCCGCCCGCCGGTCAGCACCTGCGACTTCACCACCACCGGCCCGCCGATCCGCTCCGCGGCGGCACGCGCCTCGGCGGCGCTGGTGCAGAAGCCGTAGTCGGTCACCGGGATCCCGGCGCGCTCGACGATTCGTCGTGATTCGTACTCGTAGAAGCGCATGGCGCGGCAGGGTGCGGGGGCGAAACCCTAGCGGGCCGCAGTCGGTGCTGCGAAGGGCCGCAGTCGGTGCTGCGAAGGGCCCCGGATCACCGTCGCGGTGCCCGGCGGCCGTGTTCAGCCTCGCGGTGCGACACAATAGTGTGGCGGGCCGAGCCTCCTCGGACGGGTAACGGCTGGGCACGCGTTGCATTTTCGAGAGAGACATAGGGCGCCGTTGCGCCCGCCAAGGAGTTGAGACCGCTTGACTGACACGACGGCAGCGACGGATGCGCCGACGACGAACGCGAGCCTGATCGCATGGGTGGAGAAGGTCGCCGAACTGGCGCGGCCCGACGAGATCCACTGGTGCGACGGATCGCAGGCCGAGTACGACCGGCTCTGCGAGGAGATGGTCGAGGCGGGGACCTTCGAGCGGCTCGCCGAGGCGAAGCGCCCCGGGTCGTTCCTCGCTCGTTCCGACCCCGAGGACGTCGCCCGGGTCGAGGACCGGACGTTCATCTGCTCGCGCCGCCGCGAGGACGCGGGGCCGACCAACAACTGGCGCGACCCCGAGGAGATGAGGGCCACGCTCACCGCCCTGTTCGACGGGGCGATGCGCGGTCGGACGATGTACGTGGTCCCGTTCTCGATGGGCCCGATCGGCTCGCACATCGCCGAGATCGGGGTCCAGCTCACCGATTCCCCCTACGTCGCGGCGTCGATGCGGATCATGACCAGGATGGGGCGGGCGGCGCTCGAGGTGCTCGGCGCCGACGGCGAGTTCGTTCCCTGCCTGCACTCGGTCGGGGCGCCGCTCGCCGACGGCACCGAAGACGTCGCGTGGCCCTGCGACTCCGAGAGCAAGTACATCGTCCACTTCCCCGAGACGAGGGAGATCTGGTCATACGGGTCGGGCTACGGGGGCAACGCGCTGCTCGGCAAGAAGTGCCTCGCGCTGCGAATCGCGTCGGTGATCGCCCGCGACGAGGGCTGGCTCGCCGAGCACATGCTGATCCTCAAGCTGACCTCGCCCGCGGGGAAGGTCAAGTACGTCGCCGCGGCGTTCCCGTCGGCGTCGGGGAAGACGAATCTCGCGATGCTGATCCCGACGCTCGAGGGCTGGCAGGCGGAGACGATCGGCGACGACATCGCCTGGATGAAGCGGGGCGAGGACGGGCGCCTTTACGCGGTCAACCCCGAGGCGGGCTTCTTCGGGGTCGCCCCGGGAACCGGCCACAAGACGAACCCGAACGCGATGGAGACGGTCGAGCGGAACACGATCTTCACCAACTGCGCGCTGACCGACGACGGCGACGTCTGGTGGGAGGGGATGACCGGCGAGCCGCCCGCGCACGCAATCGACTGGCGCGGCGACGACTGGACCCCCGACGCAGATCGCCCCGCGGCACACCCGAACGCCCGGTTCACGGTGCCGGCGGCGCAGTGCCCGTCGATCGCACCCGAGTGGGAGGACCCCGAAGGGGTCCCGATCGACGCGTTCCTCTTCGGTGGCCGGCGGGCGACGGCGGTGCCGCTGGTCACCGAGGCATTCGACTGGGCGCACGGAGTGTTCTGTGGCGCGACGATGTCGGTCGAGACGACCGCGGCGGCTTCGGGCGAGGTCGGGGCGCTGCGCTTCGACCCGATGGCGATGCTGCCGTTCTGCGGCTACGACATGGCCGAGTACTTCCGCCACTGGCTGAGCTTCGGCGAAGATCCCGAGGGCCTGCCGCGGATCTTCCTCGTCAACTGGTTCCGCAAGGACGACGAGGGACGGTTCATCTGGCCTGGCTTCGGCGAGAACAGTCGGGTGCTCGAATGGATCGCGCGCCGCTGCCACGGCGGCGGCGAGACGGTCGACACGCCGATCGGCCGGGTCCCGGCTGAGGGCGACATCGACACCGAGGGGGCCGACGTCACCGCCGAGCAGATGCGCGCCCTGCTTGCCGTCGACCCGGAACGGATCGCGGCGCAGATCCCGCAGGTCGAGGAGTTCCTGGCGCAGTTCGGCGACCGCCTCCCGGATGAGATCTCGGCCCAGCTCGAAGCGCTGAAGGCGCGCGTCGGCGAGAGCTGACCGTCGGCGACGATCAGGCCCCGAGCTGGCCGGCCGCCTCGCGCGCCGCCCTGCGGCCGGAGCCGATCGCGCCGTCGAAGTAGCCCATCCAGCGGCTCGCCGTCTCGGTCCCCGCCCAGTGGAGGCGGCCGCTGGGCCGGCGGAGCGCGAGCCCGTAGCCGGTCCAGACTCCGGGGCCGAGGATGCCGGCGTAGCAGCCGCGCGACCAGCGCTCGGCGCTCCAGTCGCGCTCGACGTAGTCGACCGGCGTCGCGGCGCGATGCCCGAACAGACGGCCGAACGTCTCGAGCACGAGCCGGCGGCGCCCGGAGGGCGGCAGGCCGCGCAGGCGGCGGGCGTTGCCGGCTTCGAGGAACCCGAGCAGGACCCCCGGAGTCCCCGACGGCGGACTGTTGTCGAACGTCACCTGGACCGGGCCGCGGAGGCTGAGGCCTTGGCCGCTGAGCCCGTCGGCGCGCCAGAACGGCCGGTCGTAGATCGCCATGCACTTGACGACCGAGCCCATGCCGATCCGCTGGGTGAGCTGGTCGCGGTCGCTCGGAAGCGGTGGGTCGTACTCGATTCGGCCCGCGAGCGCGGGGGGGACGGCGACGATCGCCCGCCGCGCGGCCAGTCCCTCGACGAGGACGCCGTCGTCGAGGGAGTGGATCGATCGCACCGGCCGCCCGAGCTCGATCCGCCCGTCGAGGCGCTCGGCGAGCCTGGTCGCGAGCAGCTGCGAGCCTCCGACGATCCGATCCTGCTGGGCGCCGCCGCGGGTGTCGAGCAGCGAGTCCCAGCCGTCGGCGCTCGCCGAGTAGAAGAGGACGTGGAGCAGCGAGAGCTCCTCGGGCTCGGCGGCGAACACCGCCCGGCAGGCGAGCGCCAGGGTCTCGCGGGCGAGCCTGGTACGGGCGGTGCGGCGGATCCAGGTCGCGAACGTCTGCGAGTCGAGGCGCTCGGCGCCGTGCGCGGTCCAGGGTGCGGCGGCGGAGACCCGGCGGATCAGGCGCCCGAGGCGGGCCTCCGCCTGGCTGATGTCGGCGAGCGCGACCGGGTTCAGGCGGGGGATTGTTCCCCGGTAGCGGGAGACCCGGCCACGGTGGTCCTCGAGCACGTTCTCGCCGGCGGTGTGGGTCGGAAAGGTCTCGAGCCCGAGCTCGGCGGCGAGCGCGAGCACCTCGCGCTGCCCGGGCCCGACCCACTGCCCGCCGAGCTCGACCACCTGGTCGGGCGCGGCGCCGACCCGGTGGTTGAGCGACCGTCCGCCGACCCGGTCGCGGGCCTCGAGCACGCGGACGTCGAGGCCGCGGGCGCCGAGCTCGGACGCCGCCGTGAGGCCGGCGAGGCCGGCGCCGACGACGGCGACGTCGCAGTCGAGGCTCGCGGCGTCCGCCATCGGTCGGTATTTCACCACCTCGGTGCCTCTCGGGGGCGACCCGCGAGGGCGGCTCGTCGCGAGGGTCGGTGGGACCGGGATGATGGGCGGATGCGGATCCTGTTCGTGAGCCAGATGTGGCCGGGGCCGAGCGACCCCGACCTCGGCGCCTACCTGGTCCCGGTCGCTCGCGAGCTCGAACGGCCCGGCAACGAGGTCGAGGTCGTCGCGGTGACGCGCCGTGGCGGTTCGCGCGCCAAGCACGCGCGGCTCGTCCGCGACGCCGTCGCCGCGGCCCGGCGCCGGCGCCCCGACGTCGTCTTCGCCCACTACCTGCTGCCGGCGGGCGTCGCCGGGGCGCTGGCGGGGATCGCGGGGCGGGCGCCGCTCGTCGTCATGGCCCACGGGACCGACGTCGCCAACCTCGGCTCGATCCCCGGGGTCGAGGCGGCGACGCGCTGGGTCATCGCGCGGGCGAGCGGCGTGATCGCGAACTCGCGCTGGCTCGGCGACCGCCTCACCGACCGGATCCCGGCCGCCGCGGCGAAGCTCGAGATCGCAAGCTGCGGGATCGACCTTGACGCGTTCTCGCCCCGCGACCCCGCCGAGGCCCGGCGCGGGCTCGGTTGGGAGGGCGAGGGCCCTGGCTTCGTCTGCGTCGGCTCGCTGATCGAGCGCAAGAACGTCGTCCGGCTCGCCGACGCATTCGCCCGCCTCGGGCGCGGTCGGCTCGCGTTCGTCGGCGACGGGCCGCTGCGCGGACAGCTCGAGGGCCGTCCGGACGTGACCGTCACCGGGCGCCTACCGCAGTCGGAGGTGCCGCGCTGGATCGCCGCGGCCGACGTCGTCTGTCAGCCGTCGCTGCGGGAACCGTTCGGCCAGGCGACGCTCGAGGGGATGGCGATGGAGCGGACCGTGGTCGCGACGACGGTCGGCGGGCCGCCGGAGTTCGTTCCCGCCGATGGCGGCGTGCTCGTCGACCCCGACGACGTCGACGCGCTCACGGCCGCGCTCGAACGGGCGGCCGCGATGCCGACCCCGAATCCCGCCGCGCGCGCCGCGGCCGCCGAGCGGGACGTCCGCCGCGAGACCGCGAAGATGGAAGCGGTCCTGGAACGCGCCGTGGCCCGCTGACGAACGGCGATTCACCCACACAGCAGGTGCGTGGATCCACGTCCGTCCAGTCCTCAGAGCTCGTAGGCCTTCGCCAGTTCCGGGTCCTTACGGGCGAGCATCTCGGCGAGGCTGACCATCACCTTGCACTGCTTCCAGGTCGCGTCGTCCTGCATCTTGCCGTCGATCATGTGGACGCCGCGGCCGTCGGGGATCGCCTCGAGCACCTTCTTCGCGAACTTGACCTCGTCGGCGGGCGGGCTGAAGACCCGCTTCGCGATCTCGATCTGCGCGGGGTGGAGCGACCAGGCGCCGACGCAGCCGAGCAGGAACGCCGCCCGGAACTGGGTCTCGCAGCCCTCGCTGTCGCGGATGTCGCCGTAGGGCCCGTAGAACGGCAGGATCCCGGCCGCCGTGCAGGCGTCGACCATCCGCGCGATCGAGTAGTGCCACGGGTCCTGCTGGGCGGTCGCGCGCGGGGCCTCGGGGTCGTCCGGGTCCGGGTCCTCGATCACCCGGTAGGCCGGGTGGCCGCCGCCGACCCTGGTCGTCTTCATCCGCCTGAACGCCGCGAGGTCGGCGGGGCCGAAGCTCATCCCCTGCATCCGCGGGCTCGCGGTCGCGATCGACTCGAGGTTGACGACCCCGAGCGAGGTTTCGAGGATCGCGTGGACCATCAGCGGGCGCTCGAGCCCGGCCTTCGCCTCGAGCTGGGCGAGCAGGCGGTCGACGTAGTGGATGTCCCACGGGCCCTCGACCTTCGGGACCATGATCGCCTCGAGGACGTCACCGATCTCGCCGACGAGGGTCGTCAGGTCGTCGAGCACCCACGGGCTCTCGAGCGCGTTGACCCGCGTCCACAGCGCCGTGTCGCCGAAGTCGTGCTCCTTGGCCACCCGCACGAGCCCCTTGCGTGCCGCCTCCTTGCGGTCGACGGGAATCGCGTCCTCGAGGTTGCCGAGCAGGATGTCGGTCTGCTCGATCATCCCCGGGACCTTGGCGACCATCTTCTCGTTCGAGGCGTCGAGGAAGTGGATCATCCGCGACGGCTTGACCGGGATCTCGCGCGGGGGATCCGGTGCGCCGATCGCGAGTGGATGGAAGAAGTCGCGGGGGTTACGCAAGGGGGCCTCCTGGTCGGTGATCCGTGCCTCTCTCGGCCGGGACGCTAGCGCAGCGAACCCGAGCCACTACCCTCCGCCGGGATGGGCGAGATCGAGATCCGCGCCGCGCGGGCCGATGAGGTGGAGCGCCTGATCCCGCTCTACGACTGGCTCTTCGCGCCGCCCGCGTCGACCCCGGCACTGTGGGACCCGAACCGGGCGGCGGTCGCGCTCTCCGACGCGATCACCTGCCACGATGCATGCGTTCTGGTCGCCGCGACCGACCGGAGGCTGGTCGGGATCTGCACCGCGTACCTCGACCTGCACTCGGTCCGGTTCGGGTACCGCGCGTGGGTCGAGGACCTCGCCGTCGATCCGGTCCGGCGCTCGGCGGGAATCGGCAAGCGCCTCCTCGACGCCGCCAAGGACTGGGCCCGCGAGCGCGGCGCGACCCACCTCGAGCTCGACTCCTCGGACGCACGTGCCGACGCCCACCGCTTCTACGAGCGCGAGCGCCCGAGCTGGCGGTCGCGGAGCTACGCCTGGGAGCTCTGACCGCCGCTTCCGGCCGCCCGGTGGCGACCATCGACGGCGCAAAGCTGCAGAATCCAGGTCGCATTCGATGAGAGAGGAGCCATGGCAGTAGCAACGGCCGGTACACCGCAGGAGATGACCGACGAGCAGCGCGCGATCCGCGAGATGGTGCGCGAGTTCGTCGACAACGAGATCATTCCCGTCGCCGAGGAGTTCGATCACGAGGACAAGTTCCCCGACGCGATCGTCGAGCAGATGAAGGAGCTCGGGCTGTTCGGGGTCACGATCCCCGAGGAGTACGGCGGGATGGGCCTCGACCTGACGACCTACGCGATCATCGTCGAGGAGCTCTCGCGCGGCTGGATCTCGATCTCGGGCGTCGTCAACACCCACTTCATCGGCTCCTACCTGCTGATGAAGTTCGGAACCGACGAGCAGAGGCAGCACTTCCTCCCGAAGATGGCGACCGGCGAGCTCCGGGCGGCGTTCTCGCTCTCGGAGCCCGAGGTCGGCTCCGACGTGCAGGGGATCAAGGCGGCCGCGAAGCTCGCCGACGACGGCACCTGGGAGCTCAGCGGCCAGAAGATGTGGGTCACCAACGGGCTCCGCTCCGGCGTCGTCTTCGTGTTGATGAAGACCGACCCCAAGGCCGACCCGCCGTACAGGGGGATGACCTGCTTCATCACCGAGAAGGAACCCGGTGCGGAGAAGAACTCGGGCGAGTTCGCGGGCCTCGAGATCCCACCGAAGATCAACAAGATGGGCTACAAGGGGGTCGAATCGACCGAGCTCGTCTACAACGGCTACCGCTGTCCTCCGGAGCGGATCCTCGGCGGCCCCGATGGGCTCGGGCAGGGGTTCCGGCAGATGATGGACGCGCTCGAGGTCGGGCGGGTGAACGTCGCCGCCCGCGGGGTCGGGATCGCCCAGCGGGCGCTCGAGCTCGCGCTGCGCTACTCGCAGGAGCGCAAGACCTTCGGCAAGCCGATCGCCCAGCACCAGGCGATCCAGTTCAAGCTCGCCGACATGGTGACCAAGGTCGAGGCGGCGCGGCTGCTGACGATGCGGGCGGCGCGGCTCAAGGACGCCGGCGAGCGATCCGACCTCGAGGCCGGGATGGCGAAGCTGTTCGCCTCGGAGACCGGCAAGGAGGTCGTCGAGGAGTCGTTCCGGATCCACGGCGGCTACGGCTACTCGAAGGAGTACGAGATCGAGCGCCTCTACCGCGATGCGCCGCTGCTCTTGATCGGCGAGGGGACGTCGGAGATCCAGCGGATGGTGATCGGCAAGAAGCTGCTCGAGCGTAACCCGGTCTGACCGGCCTGGGACGGGCGCGCCGGGTCGTTTACTCTCCGCCAGATGGCGCGAGCGCAAGAGCTGATCTCGACCGCCTACCGCAACATCACCGCCGAGGTTCCGGCCCTCGCGCGGCTGAAGCTGACGATGCGCCTCGAGCTCCGCGGCCGCGGCGACATCCAGGTCTTCCGGGTTCGCGTGCCGGGGCCGGAGACGACGAAGGGCGATCCCGACGACGCCCGGATCGAGATCTCGATGCCGCGCTCGATCTTCAACGAGCTCGCCACCGACGGCAAGCTGCCTGACTGGCGCGAGGCCTACGAGCACGGGCAGATCAGGATCTCGGGCGACCCCGAGATCCAGAAGCTGATCGGGACCGTGATCGAGCGCCAGGAGGCTCGGGCGCGCCTGAGGAAGGCGCGCTGAGGCGGCCCCGCTGGCGCCGCGGGCGATCGCTCCGGCTCGGCTCGCCCGGCTGCGCGCCGGATCGCAGCTCCTCAACCGGCCCGCCGCGGGCCGCGACCCGGCGGCGGTCGCGGTGGCGATCGCCGGCGCCCAGGCGCAGGACAAGCGTGCCGGGCTGCTCCACTTCCGCGCCCGCGCTCGCGGGCTGACGGCGGACGCGGTCGAGCGGGCGCGGGTCGAGACGCGGTCGCTCGTCCGCGGTTGGCTGATGCGGGGAACGGTGCACCTGGTCGCAAGCGAGGACTACGGCTGGATGCGGCCGCTGTTCGCGGCGGCGACCGTGCGCCAGTCGCGCCGCCGCCTCGCGCAGCTGGGCCTCGACGCCGGCGACCAGGATCGAGCGATCGCGATCATCAGGCGCGCGCTCGGAACCGACGGGTTGCTGACCCGCAACGCGCTCGTCGAGCGGCTCGGCCGCGCCGGGATCGCCGTCCCAGCGGAGACCCGGGTTCACCTGATCCGCGTCGTCGTCAGCGAGGGCGCGGCCTGCATCGGCCCGGACGAGGGCGCGAGCGGGACGCTCGTCGCGACCGCGGACTGGCTCGGCGAGGCGCCGGCCCCGGATCGCGACGCCGCGCTCGCCGATCTCGCCCGCCGGTACCTGGGGGCGTTCGGCCCGGCGAGCGATCGCGATCTGGCGAAGTGGTCGGGGCTCGGCCTGCGCGACTGCCGCCGCGGGCTCGACCGGATCGCCGGCGAGCTCGCGGAGGTCGGTGACGGGGGTAGGCTGCTGGCGCTGCGGCGCGCGCGCCCGCGGGCGCCGCCGTCGCCGCTCGTCCGCCTGCTGCCCGCATTCGACACCTACCTGATGGGCTACTCCGAGCGCGTCCACGCGGTCGACGCCGACGGCGAGCGGCGGGTCCTCCCCGGCGGCGGGATCCTGCGGCCGACGATCTGCCTCGATGGCCGGCTGGTCGGACTGTGGTCGTCGAAGCGCAGCGGCCGCCGCCTCGAGATCTCGATCGAGCCGTTCGCGCCGCTGACCGACCCGGTGCTCGCCGCGATCGAGCGCGAGGCTGCCGACGTCGGCCGCTTCGAGGGCGCCCCGGCGGCGCTGACCGCGAGCTGACCTCCTACGATCCCGCCCCGGGCAACCCGCGCCCGGCCGCAACCGCAACGAGAGAGACTGGAGCCGATGAGCGACAACGAGCACGAGCTGAGGACCGAGCAAGCGGCCCGCGAGGCGAGCGGAGCTCGCCGCTACGGGCGCTACCTGGAGGAGTTCGAGGTCGGAGCGACCTACGAGCACTGGCCGGCGAAGACGGTGACCGAGGCCGACGACCACCTGTTCTGCCTGCTGACGATGAACCACCACCCGCTGCACATCAACGACGTCTACGCGTCGGAGTCGCAGCAGGGTCGAAACGTCGTCGTCGGGCCGCTGGTCTACTCGCTCGCCGTCGGGATGACCGTCGGCGACGTCTCGGGGAAGGCGATCGCGAACCTCGCGACCGAGGAGCTCAGCCACCCGAACCCGGTCTTCCACGGCGACACCCTCTACTGCGAGTCCGAGGTGCTCGAGGTGCGGCCGTCGAAGTCGAAGCCCGACCGCGGCGTGGTCAAGGTCCACACCCGTGTCTACAAGCAGACCGGCGAGCTGGTGGCCGAGTTCAAGCGCTCGGTGTTGGTGCCGCGAAAGGGCGAGGAGCCGAGGGCGGAGGGCGACGTCGACTAGCGCCGATAGGCGCCGGCGTCCCTGAGCGGATCGAGGAGGAGAGCGAGATCGAGGCAAGCATTGCGACGAAGCTCGGCGACGGGGCCGAACCGATCGAGAGCATCGACTGGCTGCGCGAGTTCGCGAAGCCCTACCAGGAGGCGTGGAACCGGCACGACCCCCGCGGCGTCGCCGCCTGCGCCGCCGAGGACGTCCTCTGGGAGGACCCGGCGCTGCCCGAGGCGGCGCGCGGGCGGGACGAAGTCGCGTCGTTTGTGGCCACTGGGGTGACCGCGTTCTCGGACCTCCGATTCGCCGCGGCCGGCGAGCCTGCGATCAGCGACGACCGGCTCGTCGCCTACCTGCCGTGGCGGATGCTCGGCACCAACGACGGTCCGCTCGACCCGCCGGGGTTCGCGCCAACCGGCAAAGCGGTCGACATCGAGGGCATCGACGTCCTTCAGTTCCGCGGCGGACTGATCTGGCGCTACCGCGCCGTCTACGACTTCTCGGACCTCGCGCAACAGCTCGGCCTGCTGCCCCCGCGCGGCGGAGCCGCCGAGTCCGTGATCGTCCGCCTGCAACGGCTGCGCTCGCGGCTACCGCTCTGAGGGGACCGGATGGGTCATCGGCCAGCGCAGCGCGCCGCTGTCCGGGTCGGGGAGGCCGGGCCACGACCTGATGAGCGCCTCATCCGGCTTCTTCCCGAAACGCCCTGAACGGCGGGGAGCCGGTGAATCGCGCGTCAGGGGATCAATTCCGCGACGGCTTCGAGCGCGGCGTTGAAGTCGGTGCCGGGTAGTCCGCCAACGCACGGCGACGTCGCCCCCGCTTCCCGGTAGCGTTCGACCGCCGCCCGGACGTCGCCTGCCGCCCCGATCCCGGCGAGGGCATCGAGCATCCGGTCCGAGAGCCCGGCTTTCGCCTGCTCGACGTCGCCCGCGGACATGCCCTCGTCGAACGCCGCGAGCTCGGCCTCGAACCCCGAGCGCTCGAACATCGCGCGGTAGAACGGCAGCGAGGCGTAGGGGATCAGGTCCTGGCGCATCGCGGCGCGTGCGGCGGCGGGGTCGTCCGTGAGCGCGACCGGGACCGCGGCGACGACGTCGAAGCCCTCGAGACCCTTGCCGGCGCGCTCGCGGCCCTCGCGCACCGCCGGTACGACTACGTCGCGGATGTAGTCGGGGTTGCAGAGCCACAGCATCACCCCGTCGGCAACCTCGCCGGCGAGCCGGAGCATGTTCGACGACAGCGCGGCGATGTGGATCGGCAGGTCCCCTCGCGCCTCGTAGCCGATGAAACGGAACTCGGTCGGGAAGTGCCCGGACTCCGGCGGGTCCTCCCCGCGGAGGATCGCCCGTACCACGGCGACGTACTCGCGCATCTGGGCCACCGGCTTGGTGATCTTCGCCCCGTGCCAGCTCTCGACGATTGACGCGTGCGAGACACCGAGCCCGAGCACCATCCTCCCCCCGGAGAGCTCGTCGATCGTCGCCGCGCTCTGGGCCATCGTCGCCGGGGTCCGGGAGAAGATCGGCACGACTCCCGTCCCAATCCGGATCCGCTCCGTCGCGGCCGCGTAGGCCGCGACCAGCGTCAGCGAGTCGCGAGCGGCGATGTGGGTGGTGTAGGCGGATGCGAACCCGAGCCGGTCGGCGAGCGCGACCCGGTCGAGGGCCCGCTCGAGCGAGCGGCCCGATGTGACGAAGGCCCCGATCCCGGACACCGGGACCGAGTTTTACCGGACAGCGACCTCGAGTGCCTCCGTTGTCGCCAACGTTGCACTCGACGGTCGACGACGGCGACGTTGAGTACCTCCCTTGCCGTTGACGTTGCACTCGACACGCGACGACGGTGATCGCTAGCCCGCGCGCCGCCGCGCGGCGTCGACCTCGCGCTCGAGCTCCGCCATCTCTCGCTCGCTGGCGGCGAGCTTCTCACGCTCCCGTTGAAGTGCCGCCCCGGCCTCCTCGACCCGCGCGCGCAGGCGCTCGGAGCGTGCGCTCGCCCGCGCGAGCTGGTCCTCGAGCCGCCGCAGCTCGCGCCGGGCGCGCTCGACCTGGCGTCGCTTATCCGACCCCGGGCGGCGGCGAGGCGGCGGGCCCGCCCCGAGGGCGCCGAGCGTCGCGGCCGACTGCTGGCGCTCGACCCGTCCGCGGACGACGCGGTCGCGGAGCTCCGAGTCGCCGGCCGCGGCCTGGAGAGTCTCCCTGACCAGCTCGAGGTTGCGATCGGTGGCCGGGCGGCCGGCGTCTCGGGCCGCCGACTCCGCGGCCCTCACCAGCGCCTCGCTTGCGTCGCGCTCGCGCGCGGCCGCGGCCCGGTACGCCTCGCCGCCCCGATCGCGGCCCTCGAGCGCCGCCCGCTGCGCCCGTTCGAGCTCGGTGCTCGCGTCGGCGAACTCCTCGGCCTCGGTCGCCGAGGTCAGCGCCGCGCGGTTGATCAGCCATGCCGCGACGCTCGGCTTGCGCAGCTTGGCGACCTCGTCGGCCCGGTCGCGCTCGCCGGCGCCGCGGAGGTCCTTGGCGAGCTCGTTGCGCCCGGCTACGAAGCCGTCGGGGTGCTCCCGGTAGAGCTCGTCGAGGAGGTCGGTGTCGTCAGTGGGCCTCGTCGGCGGCATGGGCGGGGGGTCGGGACTCCTCCGCCAGGGAGGTGAGCTCGAGCGTGCCCCGCGACGCGCCCTCGAGCACCTCGCTCGCCTCCTCCGCCGAGCGCGCGTACAGCTCGACCAGCAGGTGGACGATGATCAGCTCCTCGTCGTGCTTGTGGAAGCGGACGTGGGTGAAGAACTCGCGCGTTCCCTGCTCGCCGAAGGCGGCGAAGGTGAGGCTGTCGGCAGCGTCCGGGCCGGAGCACGTCTCGACGCTGTCCTGGTCGACGGTGACCGTGCACGAGGCGACCCACGGCGTGCCCGCGACCATCCGCTCCCAGCGGTCCTCGATCGGAACCACCCGCCCCTCGTCAATCGTCAGGTGCGGCTGGTCGTGGAGGCAGTCGAGACACTGGACCACGGCCTCCTGGAGCTCCTCCATCCGCTCGGCGGTCTCGCCGGACTCGGGATCGACGCGGATGATCGCGTCGTAGTGGACCTGCGCCTCGAGGCGCGTAGACCAGCAGCGGTAGCAACGCAGCCAGGCGCTGCGATCGCCGTTCATCTCGGTCATCGCACCTCAGCGTAGCGTGCGCCATCGGCATTGCCGAGGCTGTGGGGGATGGCGCAAAGCTCGCTGCCGCCGACCGGATCGACCCGGATCGACCCTACGGCGGGGAGCCGGCTCCCCGGCTCAGCGCAGATCCCCCGGCAGCAGCGAGCACATCAGCATGTCGCGCCGGATCCCGTTGATCGGCATGAACGACCGCAGCAGGCCCTCGCGGGCGAACCCGAGCCGCTCGGCGACGCGAAGCGACCCTGTGTTGCCGGGGTCGATCCAGGCCTCGATCCGGTCGAGGCCGAGCTCGTCGAAGCCGTAGCGGCAGAGCAGCCGCAGGGCGCGGGTCGCGACGCCGCGGCCGCGGGCGGGCGCGGCGACCCAGTAGCCGGCGGCGCATCGTCCCGTCGCCGGGTCGATCGCGTTCAGGCCGACCGCCCCGAGCAGCTCGCCGCCGTCCTCGGCGACGACCACGGTCTGCAGGTCGGTGCCGCTCTCGAGCCCGCGGCGGGCCTGGCGCGCCCACTCGCGCGCGTGGCGGGGAGCGTAGGGGGATGGGATCGTCGTGTAGCGCGCGATCTCAGGGTCGTCGCATGCCGCCGCGACGGCGGGGACGTCGGCGTCGGCGACCAGCCGCAGGCGCACCGTGCCGTCGCTGAGGCCGCCGATCGGGAACGCGATCGGATGCGGGCTCACCGGTGCTCCCTGCACGAGGCCGCGGCTGGGCCCACCGCTCAGGCGGGCGAGCCGGCGCCCTGGCGCGCGGCGACGAGGTCGGCGACCTCACCGATGATCCGGCTGAGGTCGAAGTCCTTCGGCGTGTAGACGGCGGCGACCCCGGCGGCGCGCAGTGCCTCGGCGTCGGTCGCGGGGATGATCCCGCCGACGACCACCGGCACGTCGACCCCCTGTTCGCGGAGCAGCCGCACCATCTCGGGGACGAGCTCGCGGTGCGACCCCGAGAGGATCGAGAGCCCGACGACGTCGACGTCCTCCTGGACGGCGGAGGCGGCGATCTGCTCCGGGGTGAGGCGGATGCCCTGGTAGATCACCTCCATCCCGGCGTCGCGGGCGCGCATCGCGATCTGCTCGGCGCCGTTCGAGTGGCCGTCGAGGCCCGGCTTTCCGACCAGGATCCGCAGCCGGTGGCCGAGCGCCTCGGAGACCTCGGTGACGCGCTCGCGCACCGCCTCGAGCTGGCCCTCTGCCGACGGCGAGACGGCTCCGGAGACGCCCGTCGGGGCGCGGTAGTCGCCGAACGCGTCGCGCAGGGTCCCCGCCCACTCGCCCGTGGTGGCTCCGGCCTTCGCCGCCGCGATCGTCGCCGGCATCAGGTTCGCGTCCTCGTCGCCGGCCGCCTCGGCCAGGTCCTCGAGCGCGCGCGCGACCGCGCCGGAGTCGCGCTCGGCCTTCCAGCGCTTGAGCGCCTCGCGGCGTTCGCGCTCGACCTCCGGGTCGGGGGTGAGGATGCCCCCGTCCGCGCCCGCGGTGAGCGGCGAGTCCTCGGTCTCGGTGAAGCGGTTCTGGCCGACGACGGTGATCTCGCCGCTCTCGATCCTCGCCAGCCGCTCGCGGTGGGAGGTGACGAGTTGGGACTTCATGTACGGCACCGCCTCGACCGCCCCGCCGTGGTCGGCGACCACCTTCATCTCCTCCCGGGCCCCCTCGGCGAGCTCGTCGACCAGCCCCTCGACCACCTTCGAGCCCTCGAAGATGTCCGGGTAGTCGAGCAAGTCGGTCTCGTAGGCGAGGATCTGCTGGATCCGCAGACTCCACTGCTGGTCCCAGGGCCGCGGCAGGCCGAGCGCCTCGTTCCACGCCGGGAGCTGGATCGCGCGGGCACGGGCGTTGCGGCCGAGGGTGACCCCGAGCGCCTCGAGGGCGATCCGGGGGACGTTGTTCTCCGGCTGCGCCTCGGTGAGGCCGAGCGAGTTGACCTGGACCCCGTAGCGCATCCGCAGCAGCTTCGGGTCGCTGACGCCGTAGCGCTCGCGGCCGATCTCCTCCCACAGCCTCGACATCGCCCGCAGCTTCGCGTGCTCCTCGATGAACCGGACGCCGGCGTTGACGAAGAACGAGATCCGCCCGAAGACCTTCGCGAAGTCGTCCTCGGCCACCTGCCCCCGGGCCTGGACCTCGTCGAGGACCGCGATCGCGGTCGAGAGCGAGTAGGCGATCTCCTGGACCGGGGTCGCCCCGGCCTCCTGGAGGTGGTAGCTGCAGACGTTGGTCGGGTTCCAGCTCGGGATCTCGTTGACCGCGAACGCGACCGTGTCGGCGATCAGTCGCATCGACGGGCCGGGCGGGAAGGCGTAGGTCCCGCGCGAGAGGTACTCCTTGATGATGTCGTTCTGGGTCGTGCCCCGGAGCGTCGCGCGGTCGATCCCGTTCTCCTCGGCGACGGTGACGTAGAGAGCGAGCAGCCATGCCGCGGTTGCGTTGATCGTCATCGAGGTGTTCATCTCGTCGAGCGGGATGCCGTCGAGGAGCGCGTGCATGTCGCCCTTGTGCACGATCGAGACGCCGACCTTGCCGACCTCCCCGCGGGCGAGGACGTGGTCGGGGTCGTAGCCGGTCTGGGTCGGGAGGTCGAAGGCCACCGAGAGCCCGGTCTGGCCCTTGGCGAGGTTGCGCCGGTAGAGCTCGTTCGAGCGGCGGGCGTCCGAGTGCCCCGCGTAGGTCCTCATCACCCACGGCCGGTCGGGCTCGGGAAGGCGGTGGTCGGTCATCGGCTCATCGCGACGCGGTTCGACTCGAAGAGCGCGTCATCACCCTGATTCTATGCCCGCTTCCGCATCGGGGAATGCAATTCTGGGGCTGTGGAGGACCGCCAGGTGAGAACGATCGACGCGATGCACCTCGGCCGCGACCGGGTGATCGCCGCCCACCAGCTCGGCGCGGCGATCGTCGACCCCGGCCCGAGCACGTGCCTCGAGACGCTGCTCGACGGGCTCGACGTCGAGCCGGAGGCGATCCTGCTCACCCACATCCACCTCGATCACGCCGGGGCGACCGGCTCGCTCTCAAGGCGGTTCCCGAGCCTCCGCGTCTACGTCCACGAGTCCGGGGCGCCGCACCTCGTCGACCCGTCGCGCCTCGTCGCGAGCGCGACCCGGCTCTACGGGGCGGAGGCGATGGACCGGCTCTGGGGCGAGGTGGCGGCGGTTCCCGCCGGCAACGTCGTCGCGCTCCGCGGCGGGGAGGTCGTCGAGGGGCTCCGCGTCGCCCACACCCCGGGGCACGCCACCCACCACGTCTCCTACCTCGATCCCGAGACCGGCGACGCCTACGTCGGCGACGTCGCCGGGGTGCGGATCCCGCCGGCCGAGCTGACCGTGATGCCGACGCCCCCGCCGGACATCGACGTCGAGGTCTGGGAGCGGTCGCTCGAGCTGGTTGCGGACTGGCGGCCGGCGGCGCTGCGGCTGACCCATTTCGGGGCGATCGCCGAGGTCGAGCGACAGCTCGCGGAGGCGCGCGAGACGCTCGCCCGCTACTCGGAGCTCTCGCGCGGCGGCGACCGCGACCGGTTCATCGCCGCGATCGAGGCGGAGATCGACGCCGCCGGCGACCCGGACGCCGGCGATCGGATCCGCCAAGCGGCGCCCCCGTGGCAGCTCTGGCTCGGGCTTGAGCGCTACTGGCGAAAGCGGGCGTGAGCGGCGCACCGCACCCTTCGGCGCGCTCGTGTGTTCCCAATGGGAGCGGCGATGTGTCGCCCGTGACCGCCAGGGGCTAGCCTCCGCCTGCGAAAACGATGCAATCCCGCCACCACATCCGGATCGGCCTCGGGGCCCTGGCCGCCGCCGCGCTGCTCGCGCTCGCAGGTGCGGTCGCGCTCGCGAGCGTCACCGTCTACAGCGTCTCGTTCAGCAAGGCGACCCAGGTCAAGCAGATGAAGAAGGCCGGCGGCGGCAAGAAGTGCAAGCGCAGCTTCGTCCGCAAGGGCAAGCGGCGGATGCGCGTCGCCGTCGCCCGCGGTCCCGCCCACTGCCGTCTGCGGCCGCCGGTCCAGGGCGACGGCCCGGTCTCCAACCACACCTTCCAGGTCGCGGGCCGGATTGCGAAGTCGGGTCCGAAGGCGGCCCGGCGCTCGGCCTACCTGTCGCTGCGCTCCCGGGTCGGCGAGGGGACCGGCTACACGCTGCGCGTGTTCCCGCGCCGGGGCCGGTTCGAGCTTCGCCGCAGCCCGGGCGGCGCGGAGTTCCCGGTCAGCGGGCGAGACGACGCGATCAAGGGCCTCGGGGGCATGAACCGCCTGCGGCTGACCACCGACGGCGCCGAGATCAGGGCGTTCGTCAACGGCACCCGGGTAGCCGCGGTCACGGACTCGAACCCCGGCGCGGTGACGGGGACGATGCTCCAGTTCGGGGTCGGCCACGAGGCGAAGACCTCAAAGGCGGTCTCGGCCGCGTTCAGGATGCTCCGGGTCGCCGTGCCGAACCCGTAGCGAGCCGCATGCGGCTTTAGACTCCCGCCCTACGGCTACCGAGACGCTCGAACGACCGACCAGCGGCGGGCCCGGGGCAGGCCTCGGCGGCAACTGGCTCGTGATCGTCCTCAACGACGATCACAACACCTTCGACCACGTCGCGAAGACGCTCGCCCGCGTCGTTCCCGGGATCAGCCTCGAGCAGGGCCACCGGATCGCCGATCAGATCCACAACTCAGGCCAGGCGATCGTCTGGTCGGGCCCGCGCGAGCCGGCCGAGCACTACTGGGACCAGCTCAAGTCGGCCGGGCTCACGATGGCCCCGCTCGAGCAGCACTGACAAAGGCACTGCCGCCGCCTCCTCCGCTCCCGCCTGGAACATCTAGTGCGCGGCTACGCCGCGCACTTCCTTATCTGCTCCCGCGTCCGGGGGCGGCGGGTCAAGGTCCGATGCCGTGGCAATCGGCGGACTCGCTCGGCCCGTGGGCCTACGAGCCGCGCAGGGTCAGCAGGCGTCCGCCGGCGCCCGGGGGCGAGCCGGCGAGCGAGGCGCTGGAGCGGCGGAGCTGGAGCCGAAGGCCGCGCCAGCGGCCGTTCGGCCGCCGGAGCTGGGCGGCGCGCAGCTCGAGCATCGCTCGCGCCTCTCCCGAGCGGACGAATGGGTCGGCGACGGTCTCGCCGGTCGCGAGCGACGTGGCGGCGAGCAGCCGCCCCCAGACCTCGACACCGAGCAGCGGACCGGGGGGGAGCGGGCGGGTGTCGCGCGCGGCGAGCAGCTCGACCTCGGCGCGGTCGCCCTCGCCGAGGCGGCGAATCTTCATCTCGGCTGTCTCGGTCTGGTCGCTGCCGGTGCGCTTCATCGGTCCACCTCGCTGTCGTCTACGCCACCTACCTGGGTAACGATCGGGGGCGGCGATTCGTGATCTGATCGCAGGATCGCCGAGGAGGCGAATAAGTGCAACAGGATTTCATAGCGGCCGTGATAAGGTGGCCTTATGCTTGATCTGAAGCGCCTGCGGATCCTGCGCGAGGTCGCTGCACGGGGGTCGTTCTCGGCCGCGGCGGACTCCCTCTACCTCTCGCAATCGGCGGTCAGCCAGCAGGTCGCGACGCTCGAGCGCGAGGTCGGCATGCCGCTCCTCGACCGCACCCGCGAGGGACCGCGACTGACCGACGCGGGACGGGTCCTGGTCCGTCACGCCGAGGCGGCGATCGCACGCCTCGACGAGGCCGAGCGCGAGCTCGCCGCGATCGCCGGGCTCGAGGGGGGCGAGCTGCGGCTTGCGAGCTTCCCGAGCGCGAGCGCGACCCTGCTCACCGAGGCGGTCTCGATCTTCCATCGCCGCTATCCCAACGTCCGGCTGTCGATCACCGACGCCGAGCCGGAGGAGTCGCTGCCCCGCCTGCGCGGCGGCGACTTCGACCTCGCCCTGACCTTCGACTACCCGTCGGTTACGTCAGCGGAGGACCGCGACCTCGACCACACTCTGATCCTCGAGGAGTCGATGTACCTGGCGCTGCCCCGCAACCACCCCCTCGCCGAGCGCGAGGTCGTGCCCCTGGCCGAGCTCGCCGGCGAGCAGTGGCTGTGCGGGGTGGCGCCGAGCACCTGCGGCGAGGTCGTCGTCCAGGCTTGCCGTGACGCGGGGTTCGAGCCCCGGGTCGGGTTCGAGAGCGACGACTACCACGTCATGCAGGGCTTCATCGCCGCCGGCCTCGGGTTCACGCTGCTGCCGGATCTCGCGCTGCCGACGCTGCGGTCGGACCTCGTCATCCGCGCCACCGACCCGCCGGCTCCCCGGCGGCGGGTCTGGGCGGCGACGCGCGCCGAAGGCGCCCGCTCGCGTGCGACCGGCGAGATGGTCGCGATCATGGCCGAGGTAGGCGACGCGTTCGCGAACCGGTCCCGGCGCCTCCAGCTCGCCGCCTAGGGGCCGGCCACCCAACGTTCACCCGAAACCGCGGCCTCAGATCGTCGCGATGCTGCGCCCTCAGTCGATGGCCTCGCTCGCGCGGCGGCAGATGTGGCGGTGTCCGGTCGGCCGTCGTTCCCCCGGGGCGGCTCCTCTCCCTGCTCGACGGCGGTGGTGCGGCGGCGGGGTGCCGGCTCGGGGTTACGAGCTCGAGGTTTCGAGCGTCGGCACCCCGGCCTCGGCGGTGAGCGTGTGCCAGGTGACGACCAGCGGCTTGTGGTAGTAGCTCAACGCCGCCTCTCGAAGTGCCGAGATCTCGTCCGATGCCCAGTAGCGCTCGAAGTCGTCGGGGTCCTCCCAGATCGAGACTTGGCGGAAGTGGAGCGGGTCCTCGACGTTCCGGGTTATGTAGGAGGCGGTGGCCCCGAACGCCAGCGCCCGGTCGAGCGCCGGGCGCCAGATCTCGAGCCAGCGATCGGCGCGGAACGGGGTCACGTGCCACTCGATGTAGTTCGCGTGCATCTGCCTTCCTCGGACCTCAGGCGCCGACCTCGGCGCGGATTACTCCCTCGCCGGGCTCGTGGCGGCCCTCCTCCTCGCTCGTCGCTCCGACCATGATCGAGATCTTGCCCAGGTGCTTGTTCTCGTGCAGGAGCTGGTGCGCCTCGGGGACGCCTTCGAAGCCCATCGCCCTCCACAGTACCGGGCGGATCTTCCCCTCCGCCATCAGCTCGTTCGCGCGCATGCACTCGTAGGCGTTCGCGAAGTGGGAGCCGATGATCTGCTTCTGGCGCATCCACAGGTAGCGGACGTCGAAGTCGAGCTCGTAGCCCGAGGTCGCCCCGCAGATGACCACCTTGCCGAACGGCTTCGCGACCAGCACCGAGGTCGGGAACGTCGCCTTTCCGACGTGCTCGAAGACGATGTCGGGCGCGTCGCCGAGGATCTCCTTGACCCGCTTCGCGAAGCCCCGCGCCGCCTTGAATCGCTCCTTCTCCTGCTGCGGCGTCTCGGTGCCGGTGCGCATCATCCCGGCGAACTCGCGCCGGTCGACGTAGTCGACCGCGCCGAGGCCCTTGACCAGCTCCCCCTTCTCCTTGGAGGAGACGACGCCGACGGCGTTCGCGCCCGCGGCGGCGCAGAGCTGGGTCGCAAAGACCCCGAGCCCCCCCGCGGCCCCCCAGATGAGGACGTTGTGGCCGGCCTGGAGACGGCACTGGTCGATCAGCATCCGGTAGGCGGTGAAGTAGGTCAGCCCGTAGGCCGACGACTCGACCCAGGAGAGGTTGCGCGGCTTCGGCAGCAGCTGCTGGGCCTGCACCTTGGTGAACTGGGCGAACGAGCCCCAGGTCGTCTCGTAGCCCCAGATCATCTGGCTCGGGGCGGCGAGCGGGTCGAGGCCGTGGACCTCGACGTCCTCGTAGGAGGCCTGGTTGCAGTGGATCACGACCTCGTCGCCCGGCTTCCACTTCGTCACGCCGGGGCCGACCTTCCAGACCACCCCCGAGGCATCGGAGCCGCCGATGTGATGGCCGTACTCGGGGTGGTCGCCGTAGCCGAACACCGACACGGGCTCGCCGAGCGCCGCCCAGACGTTGTTGAAGTTCACGCCGGCGGCCATCACTCGAACGATCACCTCGAACGCGCCCGGCTCGGGCACCTCGATCTCCTCGACCTGGAATGCGTGCTTCGGCTCGCCTTCGCGTTCGGCGCGGATCACCCACGCCGCCATCGTCTCCGGCAGCGTGCCGGGCTCGACGCCGAGCTGCGAAACCTCCGACATGTCTACGGCCACGGTCCTCCTCTCTCAATGCGGACCTCGCGGATGCTAGGTCACCGCCGATGTTGGCCGCGCCGCCGCCGCCCCCGGACGCGGGAGCAGAATCAGATGTCCGCGGCGTAGCCGCGGACCAGGCAAATCACTTGCGGCGCCTTCGGCGCCATACCTGCGTCTGCGGCGGCGCAGCGCCGCCGCCAGACATACCTGCGGGAGCAGAGGAGGCGGCGGGTTGTCTGTCAGCTATCCGTCCGGGGGCGCGACTACCTTCGAGAGTCCCCATGGAAGCCTCGGAAAAGCCACAGCTAAGCCTCGACGCCCAGTCCGAGAGATCGGTGCGGGCGATCGGCGACCGGCTCGTGATCGAGCGGCTCACGGTCGCCGACGCGAGCGCGGCGCGGGTGGTCCGCGAGCAGGCCGAGGATGGCCGCGCGCCGGCGGAGACCGTCGCCCGGGCGATCGAGATCGGCACCCGGGTGATCGACTCCGAGGGGACCGCTGCGAACGTCGATTACGTCCGCCGCGAGCTCGAATCGGGGCTCGGCGAGCTCGACCGCAGGCTCGCCGGGACGCTCGAGGAGGGCGCCGAGACGCTCGCCGAGCGGATCGCGCGCGTGTTCGGCGCCGAGCGCAACGACTCCGTCCAGGCGCAGATCAAGGAGATCGTCAGCTCCGAGTCGCGCCAGCACCGCGAGGCCTTGATGCAGGCGCTGACCGCCGAGGACGGGTCGAACCCGCTCGTCGCGGTCCAGGCACGGCTCGGCAAGGCGATGCTCGAGTCCGAGGAGCGGCACCGCAGCGAGGTCGAGCGGCTTCGCGACTCGCACGCGAAGGAGGCGCGGGCGATGCACGGGCAGATCGGCGAGCTGCGCAAGGAGGTCGCGCGGCTGCTCGAGCGCGGCGAGGCCGACGAGCGGGTCGCCGCGGCCGAGGAGGCCGGGACCCGCAAGGGACTGAGCTTCGAGGAGCGCGTCCACGAGGCGATCGCGAGGATCGCCTCGGCGCGGGGCGACGCGGCCTCTCACACCGGCGGCGAGCACGCCGAGGGAGGCGGCAAGAAGGGCGACACGGTGGTCGAGCTCTGCGCGGCGGACGGGCCGCCGGCCGGCCGGATCGTGTTCGAGGCGAAGGACAAGCGGCTGTCGAAGAACGCGGCCTGGGCCGAGCTCAACGACGGGATGGCCGCGCGTGCGGCGTCGTTCGCGGTCCTCGTCGTCGCCGGGGAGGAGCGGGTCCCCGCCGGCCGCGACCAGCTGACCGAGTACGAGGGCAACAAGCTGATCGTCGCCGTCGACCGCGACGAGCCCGGCGGGCTCGCGCTCGAGGTCGCCTACCGGCTCGCCGCCGCCCGGGTGTCGATGGCGCGCGATCGCAACCTCACCGTCGACGCCGGGGCGGTTCGGGACGCCGCCGAGGAGGCGATCTCGATGCTCAGGCAGGCGCAGGCGATCCGGTCGACGCTGACCTCGATCAAGACGTCGTCCGATCGCGCCCGCGGCGGCCTCGACGCGATGGTCGACGCGCTGCAGGCGAAGCTCGAGCAGATCGACGCCCTGGTCGCCGAAGCCGAGTAGCCCGCTCAGGGCAGCAGCAGGTCGTTCTGAGACGAGGGGCGCTCGGGGCCGACCTCGAGCACGGCGGCACGGGCGCTCGATTCCTCGCCCGCCGTGACCTCGTACTCGCCAGGGTCGAGGTCGGCCTTCAGGTTCCCGGTCATCCCCCGGGCGATCTCGCCGCTCGCGGCGTCGGTCGGCCCCGAGATCACGAGCCGAGCCCCGTCGGCGGACTGGTTCGAGACGGTGAAGTTGACGATCCCGGCGCCGACCTCGGAGGGGCTGACGTCGACCGCCCGGTCCTTGATCACGACGGTTACGTCGACCGGGACCGGCGGGCGCGGCTCGCTCGCCGGCGAGTTGCCGCCCCCACAGCCGTTGACGGCGAGCCCGAGCCCGGCCGCCGCGGCCAGCACGGCCACGAGCCTCCGGCCCCGCGTACGGGTCGCTCCCCGCGCCCTCATCACGGCCAACATAGCCGACCCGCCGTCCGCCGGCGCCGGGTCGGCACGCGGCCGGCGAACCCGGCGGTCAGAACGGCGGATCGACGATCTCGGCGCCGATGTCGTCGCCGACCGTGACCGCGTCGCCGAGACCGGCCTCACGGCGGAGGATCGCGAGCGCGACCGGTCCGTGGGCGGGGGAGACGACGGCGGTACCGATCGTCCCCAGCTCGCGCTCGCCGCGGCGCACGGGGTCACCCGCCTGCGCCGGAGCCTCGAGCCGCAGCCCGCGCAGGTGGCGGTTCGGCTTCCCCTTGTAGTGCAGCCGGGCGACGGTCTCCTGGCCGATGTAGCAGCCCTTTGTGAAGCTGACCGCGCGCTCGTTGATGTGCGCCTCGGCCGGGATCGTCTTCGCGGTCATCTCGCGGCCGAACCGCGGCCGGCCCGACTCGACCCGGACGATCTCCGCCGCGGCTTCGCTCACCTCGACCGCGCCCGCGGCCACCAGCGACGAGGTGACGGCGGGAGCGTCGGCGGCGGGGGCGATCAGGTCGATCCCGGTGTCGGTGGCGACGGCGACGAGCGCGAACCCATCCCGCTCGAGCCGGTGGTGGGCGTGCTCGCCGCCCGCGACCGCGACGCCGGCGGCCTCGGACGCGCCGGGGCCGATCACCGAGACGATCACCCAGTCGGCTGAGGCGTCATCCGCCTGCGCCTCGCGGCCGACCCCGAACATCTGCATGTGGCGGACGATCGCTTCCACCGTGTCGAGCTCGGCGTCGAGCCAGAGCTCGTCCGCCGCCAGGCGCAGCACCCGCATGTCGGCCTGCATCTGGCCCTTGCGGTTCAGCAACGCGGCGTAGCACCCCTGGCCGGGCTCGAGGGCGAGGACGTCGTTGGTCAGCTGTCCCTGAAGGAGCTCCGCGGCCTCGGGGCCGGTGACGGAGACGAGGCCGCGATTGGCGCGGGTAAGGAAGCCGGTGGCCTCGCGGAGCGCTCGGTACTCGGCGTCGAGCTCGACTTCGATCGTCGCCATCGCCTCCGATTCTGACAGCCCGGTCGAGCGCCCCCCGGCACGCCCACAGCCCCTCAGGCGGTCGTCCGGGCGCGGACGCGGGCAGCAGGCTCGGCTCCGCCGAGCACGGCGGGGATCACCGACGCGAACTGGTTCGCGATCACCCGGGCGCGGTTGACCTCGGCCCGAAGCCAGGGGCGATCCTGGCGGCTGTAGGCCTCGAGCAGCCCGAGGCTCTCACCGCGACTGACCACCGGGACCATCAGCAGCGACCGCTTCCCCATGTCGAGCAGGTGGGTGGCCTCGGCCGGGTCGGCCCCTGGGTCGCCGACGAAGACCTGCGCGACCTCGCGACGATCGAGCACGTGGGCGGTGAGCGGGAACTGGGAGACGTCGTAGGCGGGCTCCTCGGACGCCCGATCGCCGTTCTCCGCCAGGGTCTCGACGATCCCCGTCGACGGATGCCAGCGCGAGAGCACCACCTTGTCGGCTCCGATCTCGGCGCTGATCAGGGCCAGAGCCCCGTCGAGGTCGCCGCGCGAGCGCGCCCCGGCGAGGTGGGCGCTGAGGCGGACCAGCCGGCGGTCGACCCCGACCGCGCACTGCGAGTCGCCGGGGACGGTGCGCAGCGCCTCGTCGAGCGACGCCCTGCAGACCTCGACCGCGAGCGGCGAGATCCCCGTCCACGGCCCCGCGGGGTGGGCGAAGACGTAGCCCTGTGCCCACTCGACGTCGAGGTCGGCGGTCGCCGCGAGATCGTCGAGGCTCTCGATCCCCTCGGCGCAGACGGTGGCCCCGATGTGGCCCGCGAAGCGGACGAACGACTCGACCAGGGCCATCCGGGCGACGTCGTCGTGGATCCCGTCGATCAGGTCGCGGTCGAGCTTGACGATGTCGGGCCGGACTCGCATCAGCTGGCTGAGCCCCGCGTAGCCCGCCCCGGCGTCGTCGATCGCGACCTTGGCGCCGCGAGCGCGGAGGTCGGCGATCGCCGCCGCGAGCTCGCCATCGTCGGCGACGAACTCGTGCTCGGTGATCTCGACCACGATCCCGTCGAGGTCCCTCGGGAGGGCGCGCTGGACGACCTCGGAGGAGAGCGCCGACGGGCTGACGTTGAGCGCCAGGTAAGTGCCGAGCGGGCGGTCGGTGGGGCCGAGCGCGGCCTCGATCGCGGCGGCCTCGAGCTCGGGGCCGAGCCCGCATCCGTGCGCCTGCACAAACCAGCCCTCGGGCGAGCTCCGGGAGGCGTTCGGGAACCGGGCGAGCGCTTCGTAGCCCAGCACCCGGCCGGTCGCGAGGGCGACGATCGGCTGGTATACGACGTGGACCGGCGAGTCGCTCGCGAGCAGCGCCTCGACCTCCGCGCGCTGGCGCGCGGACCAGTCGCCCGGGGTGTGGCCGGCGTCGAACCGGCGGGTACGGTTCTTGCCCCCCCGCTTCGCCCAGTACAGCGCGGTATCGGCGAGGTGGTTGAGGACCGCGGGGTCGTCGGAGTCGGCCGGGCAGGTCGCGAGCCCGGCTGAGCACGTGAGCCTGATCCCGTCGACGGGGATCGCCGCGACCGCAGCCCGGGCGCGCTCGGCGATCGCGAGCGCCTGCTCGGCCTCGACCCCGTACAGGATCAGCGCGAACTCCTCGCCGCCGATCCGTGCGGCGACGTCCTCGGGCCGGACCGTCGCTCGGAGCCGCTCGCCGACGGTCCCGAGGACGGTGTCGCCGTAGGGATGGCCGTGGCTGTCGTTGACGGCCTTGAAGTCGTCGAGGTCGATGACGATGAGCGCCACCGGAGCGCGCTCGCGGCGCGCCAGCGAGAGCGCTGCGTCGAGGCGCTCATGGAAGCCGCGGTGGTTTGCGAGGCCGGTGACGGCGTCGGTCGTCGCCAGGCCGTGGAGGCGAGCGTGCTGGTGCTGGACGAGGGCGAGCAGCCCGATGATCAGCCCGGCGCCGCCGACGCCGAGGGCGACCAGCGCCGGGCCCTTGACCTCGAAGACGGCGATCGTCGCCCCGAGCCACGCGACCGCACCGGTGGCCGCCACCGGGATCGTTGGGCCGAGGCGGCGTGATGCCGCGGCTCGCGCGCGCTTGAGTGGTGAGCGGTCGGCCATGTCGTCCGCCCCGCAAGTACGGGGGTGATCCGTAGATCGGGCGCCGGAGGGCGAGCCTTTAGCGATCTCCGGGCCTGGTGCACCGCTCCCACCGGCTCTCCGCGGCGTCAGGCGAGCGGCTAGGCTGATCGCGTGGCGCTTGCCGACGACTTCCAGGCGATCCTCGACTCGCTTCCGGGCGACTGGACCGACATCGTCTGCGACCTGCGCCTCAGCGACGAGTCCCGCTACGTCGACGCGGCGGTGCTGCTCACCCAGGTCAACGCGCAGCCCTACTCGCACGCCGACTGGCACTGGCGGCTGAACGTCGCCCACAGCTTCGGCCACGCCGCCGCCGCCGAGACGGTGCTCGGGACCCTGGCGCTGTTCGACGACGAGGGGATCGGCGGCGAGCTGATCCTGCGCGACGTCCGCCAGGGACGCGCCGAGGTCGTCCAGATGTGGGGGCGCCCAGAGTCGGTGCGGCGCGAGTTCCGCGCCCGGCGCTCGCTCTGACCGAGATCCCGGGGGGCGCTACGGCCCCGCGCCCACCTCGCTGAGCCGCTCACGGACCGCCTCCGTATCGACGATCCCGTGGCGGGCGGCGAACTCGAGCCAGCCGTCGAGGTTGGGCCTGCGGATGCGCTCGCCGAACGCGCCGGCGGCGAGCAGCGCCTCGAGCTGGGCCTGCTGCTCGGCGCGGTCGAGCCCCGGGACCGAGGCGAGCAGGTCGTCGAGCGCCCGCTCGGGATCTTCGCGCAGACGCCGGTAGCCGCGCTCGGTCGCCTCGACCACCGCCGCGGCGAGCTCGCGGTCGCCGCGCTGCGCGGCGACCAGCAGCAGCTCCGGATAGGAGCCGCCGTGGTCGGAGACCCGGAACTCCCGCGTCGGCACCCCGAGCCGGCGCAGGGCGACGCCCTCGGCGCTCCAGAACCCGGTCGCGGCGTCTAGCCTCCCGGCTGCGAGCGCGGCGACCGACTCGAACCCGATCTGGACCCGCTCGACGGCGGCGGGGTCGCCGCCACCGGCTTCGAGCACGGCGTCGAGGACGGCGTCGTCGGACGGGAGGCCGGTGACCCCGACGCGCGCCCCCTCGAGGTCGCGGGGCTCGGCGATCTCGCGGCGGTCGGCGGCGATCACCGCCCCGAGCGGCTCGCGGACGATCTCGGCAACCGGCCGCAGCGCGAGCCCGCGCTCGAGCGCGACGCCGAGGTCGCCGGCGGTGAGGATCGCCAGCTCGGCCCCACCAACCTCGAGCAGCCGAGGGGCGTCGGTCGACTCGGTCGGCTCGCGGATCTCGAGCGAGACGCCGGCGGCCTCGTAGTCGCCGTGGCGCAACGCGGAGTAGATCCCGGCGTGGACGGCGTTGGGCTGGAAATCGAGCACGAGGGTCGCTTCCCTCGAAGCGCCCGGTTCAGCGCCACCCCCGCAGCCGGCGATGCCGGCGGCGAGGATGGCCGCCAGCAGCGCGGCCAACGATCTCATCCGGCGGCCGAGCATAGCCGTGGAGCGGTCCCGGGTAACCTCGTCCGTCGATGGCCGTCGAAGCCGCTGGTGACGAGCTCCTCGCATTCATCGAGATCCCGAAGGGGAGCCGCAACAAGTACGAGTACGACGAGGCGGTCGGCGCCGTCGTGCTCGACCGCTTCCTGTCGTCGTCAACCGTCTACCCGACCGACTACGGGTACCTGATCGGCCATCGCGGCCGCGACGACGATCCGCTCGATGCGATGGTCTGCGTCTCGGAGCCGACGTTCCCGGGCTGCGTGATCGCGGTCAAGCCGATCGCGGTCTTCAAGATGCACGACGAGAAGGGGGAGGACGACAAGATCGTCTGCGTCCCCACCCATGACCCGGGCTGGAACCACGCTGAGACGCTCGACGACATCCCGATCCAGCTCCAGCGCGAGATCACCCATTTCTTCTCCGTCTACAAGCAGCTCGAGGGCAAGCAGGTCGACGTCGAGGGATGGCGCTCGCACGCCGAGGCGCTCGCGGTGATCGCCGAGGCCAAGCGCCTGCACGCCGAGCACGGGGCCCGGGGATCAGACCCTCGCGACCCCCGACCCGCGGTCGTGCCCCCGGGGTCGTGATGTATAGACTGCGCCGCTGATCTCCCGCCTCGGGGCGGGAAAGGGCTACCAGCTAGGAGGTTTGCAGTGCAGGATCGAGGCCTTGCTGCCTATATCGCCGAGCTCATCGGCACGCTGTTTCTGGTCTTCACGATCTGTACGGTCATCATCCTCTACCTCTCGACGAGTCCTGAGGCTCAGACCGGATCGGACTACGCCGTCATCGGGCTGGCGCACGCCTTCGTCCTCTTCCTGCTCGTGGTCACACTCGGGGCGGCGAGCGGGGGGCACTTCAACCCCGCGATCACCCTCGCCGCGATGGCGGCGCGGAGGATCGACCCCGTCGACGCGGTGGTCTACATGCTCGCCCAGCTCTCCGGCGGCGTCCTCGGCGCGCTGCTCGCGAAGGGCTTCCTCGTCGACGAGGGCCGCGCGAGCGATTACGGCGCGGCGCAGATCAGCCCGCTGCTCGCGAACAGCACCGCCGCCGCGCTGATCGAGGCGATCGGGACCTTCCTGCTCGTGCTCGCCGTGCTCGGGGTGGCGATGAACCCGCGCGCCCGCCAGGAGTGGGCCCCGTTCGTAATCGGGCTCACGCTCGGCTTCGTCGTCATGGTCATCGGCCCGCTCACCGGCGCCGCCGTCAACCCCGCCCGCTGGTTCGGCCCGGCGCTGATCGGCAACGCGTTCGGCAGCTTCAGCGACATCTGGCCCTACATCATCGGCCCGATCGTCGGCGCGGGCGTCGCCGTCGTCGTATTCAGGTTCGTGATCGCCGGCCCGCAGTACGCGGCCGGCCCCGAGCCTCCGGTCCAGACCCCGAAGGTCCCCCAGGCCTAGCTGTCAAGCCCTGAGATTCGCGACTCGCGCCGGCCGCGGGCCCTGACGCCCGCGGCCGGCTCGGCGGCATCCGCGGCGGCTCGCGACGCTGATAGCGTCCAACCGGTGAGCGCGGAGCGAGGGTCTGTCCGGCGGGTTACGTTCTCCCGCAACTACACCCTCTCGCTGTCGCGAACCTGCCGCTGCTACTGCAAGTACTGCGCGTTCGCGACCCATCGGGCGCACCTCTACTCGCCTGAGGAGGTCGAGGAGCGCCTCGACGAGGCGATCAGGCGCAAGGCGAAGGAGCTCCTGGTTCTCACCGGCGAGGCGCCGGAGGTGAACGCGGAGGTCGCCCGCCGGCTCGCCTCCTACGGGCATGAGGACTTCACCTCGTACGTCACCTGGGCCTGCGAGCGGGCGCTCGAGCGGGGCCTGCTCCCGCACACCAACCTCGGCGTGCTCTCCCGCGAGGATCTGGCGCGCCTGCGCGAGGTGACCGCGTCCCAGGGTCTGATGCTGGAGTCGATCTCCGAGCAGCTGATGGAAACCGTGCACGCGGGATCGCCGACCAAGCACCCGGCGCGCCGGCTCGAGACGATCGCGGCGGCGGGCGAGCTTCGGATCCCGTTCACGAGCGGGATCCTGATCGGGATCGGCGAGACACCCGAGGAGCGGATCGCGTCGCTCGAGGCCCTGGCCGCCCTCCACGCCCGCCACGGACACATCCAGGAGGTCATCCTTCAGAATTTTGTTCCGCACCCGCGGTACTACGGGCGGGAGGTGGCGGAGATCGCCGACATGGCGGCCAAGCAGCGCTGGACCAACGGTCACCAGGGCGTCGACACGGACCCCGCCGCCCCCGGACGCGAAGCGGAGGCGGCGGCGGGCATTGATTCTGAGCCGCTCCCACCCTGGGCCTCTGAAGTCACGCTAGCGGACGTGAAGCTGCTCGTCCGCGAGTGCCGGCGGCTGATGCCGGACGTCGGGATCCAGATCCCGCCGAACCTCGCCGACTGGTGGGACGAGCTCGTCGACGAGGGGGCGACGGACCTCGGCGGGCTGTCGGCGAACGGCGACCACATCTCGCCCGAGCATGCGTTCCCGAGCCCGCACCAGGTCCGCAAGCGGCTCGCGCCGCGCGGCTACGCGCTCACCGAGCGGCTCTGCGCGTATCCCCAGTACCTCGATCCCGACTGGATCGCGCAGGGGGTGCTCGACGTCGTCAAGCTCAAGTACTGGAGCTTCATCCCCCGCAGGGGCTCGGGCCGGCGCACCGAGCGGGCGATCGACCCCGAGCTCGCGCCGCGGGCGATCGAGAGGGGGCGCCGGGGGGAGGCGCTCACCGAGGACGAGCTGACGGCGCTGTTCGCCGAGCGCCGTCCCGAGGTGATCGAGTCGATGCGGGTCGCCGCCGACGAGCTCCGCGCCGAGCTCGCCGGCGACGTCGCCACCTTCGTCGTCAACCGCAACGTCAACTTCACCAACATCTGCGTCGTCGGCTGCGCCTTCTGCGGCTTCGGGCAGGGTCGGCGCTCGCCCGACGCCTACCACGTCACCCCGGACGACTTCCAGCAGCGGGTCAGGGAGGCGATCGACTTCGGCGCGACCGAGATCTGCATGCAGGGCGGGATCCATCCCGACTACACCCTCGAGGATTACGGGCGCTGGCTGCGGCTCGCGAAGGAAGTCGGGCCCGACCTCCATCTCCACGCCTACTCGCCGATGGAGGTCCACTACATGTGCGAGCGCTCCGGGCGCTCGCCGGAGGCGGTGTTCGACTACCTGCTCGAACAAGGGCTCGGCTCGACCCCCGGCACCGCGGCCGAGGTTCTCGACGACGGCGTCCGCGAGCGGATCTCGCCGAACAAGCTTCCCGCCGGCCGCTGGGTCGAGATCATCGAGGCCGCGCACCGTTCCGGCCTGCGCTCGACCTCGACGGTGATGTTCGGCCACGTCGAGGAGCCGTGGGAGCTAGCGCGTCACATGCGCGTCGTTCGCGAGCTCCAGGAGCGGACGGGCGGGATCACCGAGTTCGTCCCGCTGAGCTTCATCCCCTACCACACGCTGCTCGGCCGGACGCACGGGATCGAGGAGATCTCGCGCGAGGACAACCTCAAGCACACCGCGGCGTTCCGACTCGCGCTCGGGAAGACGATCCCCAACCTCCAGGCGAGCTGGGTGAAGATGGGCCTCGACGCCGCGACCGAGGCGCTTCGCTGGGGCGTCAACGACCTCGGCGGCACGCTGATGGAGGAGAACATCTCGCGCATGGCCGGCTCCCGGCACGGCGTCCGCCTCGAGCCGGAAGACCTGATCGAGGCGGCCCGCCAAGCCGGTCGGACGCCGGCCCAACGCACCACCCTCTACGACCTGATCGAGACGTACTGAACGGAGCGGCACCCAGCTCGAGTGCGGGTGGGGGAATATGTCCCCCGAACCACGCACTCGGTCGATCGAGCGATGACGGCTGCCGCCCGGCGTCTGGCGAGTCGGCGCGGGATGATTCCGGCGTGCGCGCGATGGTCCTCTCCGAGCCCGGCACGCCGCTTGCCGCTGCCGAGGTCGGCGATCCCCGGCCGGGCGCGGGAGAGGTGGTCGTCCGGGTCGCGGCGTGCGGGGTCTGCCGGACCGACCTGCACGTGGTCGACGGCGAGCTCGCCGAGCCGAAGCTGCCGCTCGTCCCCGGGCACCAGATCGTTGGCGAGGTGGTGGCGAACGGCGAGCGGGCGGAGCGCTATCGGGTCGGGGATCGGGTCGGCATTCCCTGGCTCGGGTGGACCTGCGGTGAGTGTCGCTACTGCCGCTCGGGGCGCGAGAACCTCTGTCCGCAAGCCCGCTTCACCGGCTATGACATCGACGGCGGCTACGCCGAGCTCGCCGCCGCCGACGAGCGGTTCTGCTTCCCGGTCCCGGAGGGCTACCCAGACCTCCAGGCGGCGCCGCTGCTGTGCGCCGGGCTGATCGGCTACCGGTCGCTGCGGATGTGCGGCGACGCCGAGCGGCTCGGGCTTTACGGATTCGGGTCCTCGGCGCACATCGTCTGCCAGGTCGCCATCCACCAGGGGCGCGAGGTGCTCGCGCTGACGAAGCCGGGCGACGCGGCGACGCAGCGGTTCGCGCTCGAGCTCGGCGCGAGCTGGGCCGGCGACGCCGCCGGCGGCTCGGAGGTCGCAGAGCCGGGGGATGGCGGTCCGCCGGTTGAGCTTGACGCCGCGATCGTCTTCGCCCCCGTCGGAGAGCTCGTGCCGATCGCGCTGCGGGCGCTCGCTCCGGGGGGCGTCGTCGTCTGCGCCGGGATCCACATGAGCGACGTCCCTTCGTTCCCCTACGACATCCTCTGGCGCGAGCGCAGCATCCGCTCGGTCGCAAACCTCACCCGCCGCGACGGCGAGGAGTTCCTCGCCCTCGCGCCTGCGGTGCCGGTGCGAACCGAGGTCACCGAGTACCCGCTCGAGCGGGCCAACGACGCCCTCGACGACCTCCGCGCCGGGCGCTTCCGCGGCGCCGCCGTCCTCCGCCCGTCCGGTGCGGGGTGAGAGCCGGATTGAGCCGCTCGTACCGGCTCGAGCCCGCACCGATCGCGGTCAGGCCTAGCGGAAGAGGTCGTCCGCCTCGGCTCGGCGGAGCGACGCGGCGCCCGGGCCGTCCTCCGCGGTGACCCACGGCGCGGCGCCGCGGATCCGGATCGCCGGGATCCCGGCGGCCTTGTCGCGGGTGAGGTCGGCTGCCGCGGCGAGCTCGTCGGCGACGGCGATCGCGGTCGCGGCGAGCTCGCGGCCCTCGCGGTCCTCCCGACCGCGCCAGTCGTCGAGCGGCTCGATCCCCGCGCAGCCGATCGCGACGTCGGTCTGCCCGAGGCGCCAGGGGCGCCCGAAGCTGTCAGCGACGATCACCGCCGGCCGGGAGCTCGCCGCGGCTTCGAGCTCGGCGCGCATCCTCCGCGCCGAGGCGTCGGCGTCTTCGGGCAAGAGCACTACGGTGTCGTCGCCGGGGACGTTCGACGCGTCGATCCCGGCGTTGGCGCAGACCCAGCCCTGGACGGTCTCGACGATCAGCACCCCGCGCTCGGCGCGGACGATCCGCTTCGTCTCGGCGAGGATCAGCTCGACGAGGCGCGGGTCCTTCTCGAGCTCGGCGGCGAGCGACGCAGCGCGCTCGCGGGGCTCGACGCCGGCGAGCCTCCGCGTGCGGCCCTCGGCCTTCGAGACCACCTTCTGCGAGACGACGAGGACGTCGGCGTCGGCGAGTTGAACCTCGTTCGCCCGCGCGGCCGACGCGATCAGCTCGCCAAGCCGGTCGCCGGCGCGTACCTCGGGCAGCCCCTCGAGGGGGGTGATCTTGAGCCTGCGGGTCATCTCGACCCGGCGCTGGTCGACTTACCGTCGCGATGCGACGGAAGCCTGCCGACGGCGAGGCTCAGCCGCCCGCGCACCTAGCCCCCCTCGCCGCCGGAGGCATCGAGCCGGGCGAGCGCGGTTGCGGTGGCCGGCGCACGCCGCGGCTCGGTGGCCAGCGCCGCCGCGAGCGCGGCGAGGTCGTCGGGCGTGTCGAGGTCGAGGGCGAGCGAGGGGATCTCCTCGATCGCCGTCTCAAGCTCGCGCGCGGCGCCGCGCTCGGCGTGCCGGGCGCGGCTGCCCTCGCCGAACCCGGGCCGGATTGCATCCGGCGGCGAGAGCAGCAGCGCGTTCGTGCCGGTGCCGTGGCGGTCGGGTACCACGGCGACCCGGCCCGGCTCCATCCGCTCGAGGGCCGCGTCGAGCTCGGCGGGATCGAGCAGGGGGCAGTCGCCGGGGAGCAGCGCGACGGACTGCGCTCCGAGCGAGAGCGCGCGGATGATCCCCAGCGTCGCGGCCTGCGAGTGCCCGGCGTCATCGGGGTCGCGCAGCACCTCGAGCGGCGTCGTCGTCCGCTGGGCGTGGCGCAGCGCGATTCGCTCGGCGCGACCCTCGCCGGTGACGACGATCAGCCGCTCGATCCGCCGCGCCGCCGAGGCCGCGGCGAGGACGTCGGACAGCATCGCCTTGACGATCGCCGCCCGGGCCGGGCGGTCGAGCGTCGCGAGCAGGCGCTGCTTGGCATTCGCAAAGCGCTTCACCGGGATGATCGCGGTCGCCTTCACCGGCTACCGGCGCAGCTCCGCGGCAAGCGCCAGCACCCGCTCGGCGAGCGCCAGCCGCCCGGCGGCGTCTGCCATCAGCGTCTGGCGGACCAGCGTCCGCACGCCCTCGGGCTCGGGATCGGGGTCGGCGGGGTCGGTGACGATCGCGTCGATCAGGCCCGCGTATAGCGACGCGACTCCGGCCGCGCTTCGCGGCCGCCCGACAGCGTCCATGAACGCGTCGGTCGGGCCCTTGACCGCGCTGCCGCCGACGAGCGGGTTGACCGCGATCACCGGCGCCCCGCTCGCGGCGATCGCCTCCCGCATCCCCGGCACCGCGAGGATCGGGCCGATCGAGATCACCGGGTTCGAGGGCCCGATCACGATCGCCTCCGCCGCGGCGAGCGCCGCGCGGACCTCCGGCGCCGGCTTTGCCTCCGCGAGCCCGTCGACCTCGACTCCCTCGACCGGGCCCGCGCCGTGGTCGAGGATCAGGAACTCCTGGATGCCGCGCCAGCCCGCCGCTGTGCGGACCCGGGTGCGGACGTCGGCCTCGCACATCGGCAGCACCTGGGCGCGGACTCCGAGCGCGCGTGCGATCTGCGCCTGCGCCGCGGCAAGGGTCCCGCCTTCGGCGAGGAACTGCGTCCGGTAGAGGCAGGTCGCGAGGTCGCGGTCGGAGAGCTGGAACCACCCCGGCGCCCCGAGCGCGACAAGCTGCTCGTGGACGACGAACGAGTCGTCGCGGATCCCCCAGCCGCGCTCGGCGTCGATCACCCCGCCGAGCCAGTAGGTGATCAGGTCCGGGTCGGGGGACACCCGCAGGCCGTGGACCTCGGTGTCGTCAGCCGTGTTCGCGACCACCGCGAGGTCCTCGCCGAGCGCATCCTGGAGGCCGGCGGCGAGCTTCGCGCCGCCGGTGCCACCGGCGAGGACGACCACCTTCATCGGGTTGGCGCCGCCTCGGGCCCCAAATCGACCTAACCCCAGTGGTCGGAGTCCGGCAGGCCGGTGATCCGGATTCCGGCGTGGGTCTTGTAGCGCGCGTTGATCGAGATCAGCAGCGGGGTCAGCTGCTCGACGATCCGCGCCGTCTCGAGCGGGCCGGCGTTGACCGCGCGCAGGCCCGGGATCGCCTCGACCAGCCGCGCGACCCGGGCCTTGTCGGACTTGCGGTCGCCGCAGAGGAGGACGTCCTCGGCGAGCTCGACTCTCGTGTCGCTGAGGTCGGGGGCGCCGACCGTGTGCAGGGCGGCGACCACGGTCACGCCCTCGGGGACCATCTCCTGGGCCTGCTGGGCGGCCGAGCCCTGCCAGACGTCCAGCGACCGGGTCGCCTTGCCGCCGACCGCGGCGGCGAGCGGAACCGTGCAGTCGACGAGGATCTGCCCGGCCTCGAGCACCTCACGCAGGTTGTTGAGGTTCTCCGACTGGGCTCGGAACGGGACCGTGAGAAAGACGATCGGGCCCTGGCGGGCCGCCTGGGTGTTCGGGAGCCCTTCGACCTCGGCGTCGGGAACCGCCTCGGTGACCCGGCGGGCGGCCTCGGTCGCACGCTCCTCGCTGCGGGAGCCGATCACGACCGCGTGCCCGGCGCGCGCCCAGCGAAGCGCGAGGCCGAAGCCGAGCGCTCCGGTGCCGCCGATGATCGGGATCGCGCCGCCGTCCGAGGCCATGCGGCGCGCCAGTCTAGGCGAGCGTGGCGCTCGCGGCGCGCGTGGCGGCGCGTGGCGGGCGGGCGGGTCATATTCTGCCCGGCGATGGAGGGCGATCAGGGACCGCGGCCGGGGATCGAGCGCTCGCAGGAGTTCACCGCCGAGGGCCGGCTGCTCACCGATGTCGGCGGGACGATCGGGGTCGAGGTCCTCTCGACCCCGGGGATGATCGGGATGATGGAGCGCAACTGCGCGATCCTCGCCGGCGAGCACCTGCCCGAAGGCAGCGCGACGGTGGGGTTCGAGGTCTGCGTCAAGCACGTCGCCGCGGCCGCGAAGGGGAGCGTCTGCGTCGCGCACGGGCGCCTGCGCGAGGTGGTCGACGGCCGCAAGCTCCGCTTCGACGTCGAGGTGACGGAAGGAGGGCGGACGATCGGGGTCGGCACCCACGAGCGGCGCGTGATCGAGGTCGGCCGGCTCGCGAGCGGCGGCTGAGCAGCGGCCGAAGGCACGTGCATTAGTCTGAGGTCGGATGGCAGAGACGGCTTCCCCCGAGCTGCTCGCCGCCGCGCGCGGCAACGACGAGGGCGCGTTCGCGCGCCTGGTGGAGCCCTACCGGCGCGAGCTCCACGCGCACTGCTACCGGATGCTCGGCTCTGCCCACGACGCCGACGATGCCCTCCAGGACGCGATGCTGCGGGCGTGGCGCGGCCTCGCCAGGTTCGAGGGGCGCAGCTCGCTTCGCTCGTGGCTCTATCGGATCGCGACCAACACCTGCCTCGACCTGATCGGCAAGCGGCCGAAGCGGGTGCTGCCGATCGACTACGGGCCGCCTGCCGACCCACACGACGCGCTCCGCCTGCCGGTGGCCGAGTCGGCCTGGATCGAGCCCTACCCGGACGAGCCGCTCGAGCTCGAGGACGGCTTCGCGGCGCCCGACGCCCGCTACGAGCAGCGCGAGGCGGTCGAGCTCGCGTTCACCGCCGCCCTCCAGCACCTGCCGGCGAACCAGCGTGCGGCGCTGGTCCTGCGCGAGGTGCTCGGGTTCTCGGCGAAGGAGTGCGCGGCGATCCTCGAGACCAGCGTCGCCTCGATCAACAGCGCCCTGCAGCGCGCCCGGAAGACGGTCGCCGACCGCCTCCCCGATCGCAGTCAGCAGGAGACGCTGCGGTCGCTCGGCGACGACGGGGTGCGCGAGATCGTCGAGAGCTACCTCGACGCCTGGGACCGCAACGACATCGAGGGTGTGGTCGAGATGCTGACCGAGGATGCCTGCTTCTCGATGCCCCCGGCGCCGTACTGGTACCGCGGCAGCGAGGCGCTGCGCGGATTCCTCGCCGGCGGGCCGCTCACGGGCGAGTGGCGCTGGCGCCACGTCCCGGTCCAGGCGAGCGGCCAGCCGGCGCTCGCGTTCTACTGCTGGCACGAGGGCGAAGGTGCGTACCTGCCGTTCGCGCTCAACGTGCTGACGATCGACGACGGCAAGATCAGCGACGTGACCGCGTTCATCGCCCGCGCGACCGACTCGACCGACCTCGAGGCCTACGCGCGCTGGCCGGAGGAGCCGATGATCGAGCGTAAGCGGATCGACTTCTTCGACCGCTTCGGCTTGCCCGACCGCCTCGACTGACTTCGTGAGCGGGCTTCCGAAGGCGGTACGGATCCGCGAGGTGGGGCCCCGCGACGGGTTCCAGAACGAGCCCGAGGTGATCCCGACCGCCGCCAAGGCGCGGCTGATCGGGATGCTCGCGGCGTCCGGCCTCGGGCGGATCGAGGTGACCTCGTTCGTCCGACCGGATGTGATCCCGCAGCTCGCCGACGCCGAGGAGGTCCTGACCTCGATCGAGCGCCCGCCCGGGGTCTCGTACTCGGTCCTGGTCCCGAACGAGCGCGGCCTCGAGCGGGCGCTCGCCCACCGCGACCGCTTCGACGAGGTCAACCTCTTCCTGTCGGCTTCGGAGACGCACAATCGCAAGAACGTGAACCGGTCGATTGCCGACTCGCTCGAGGGGATCGAGGGTGCCGTCGCGACGGCGCTCGGGGAGGGACTTCGCTGCGAGGGGGTGATCTCGGTCGCCTTCGGATGCCCGTACGAGGGCGAGGTGCCGGTCGACCGGGTGCTCGGGATCGCCGAGCGCCTCGCCGCCGCGGGCTGCGCCGAGGTCGCGTTCGGCGACACCACCGGGATGGCGAATCCCCGCGGGGCGGGGGCCCTGCTGGCGGCCGCCCGCGAGCGGCTTCCCGGGACCGAGCTCACCGCGCACTTCCACAACACCCGCGGCCAGGGGCTGGCGAACGTTCTCGCCGCGCTCGAGCAGGGAATCGACTCGTTCGAGTCGGCGTTCGGGGAGCTCGGCGGGTGTCCGGTGCCGCCCGGGTCGACGGGCAACATCGCCACCGAGGACCTGGTCTCGATGCTCGAGGAGATGGGGGTCAGCACCGGGGTCGACCTCGACCGCCTGCTCGCCGCGTCGCGCGCGGCTCAGGACCTGCTCGGCCGACCGCTCGGGGCGCACGTGCTGACCGCGGGCCCGGTGGTCTGGGATCACGGCTGAGGACCCAGGACGACGTCGTCGGCCGCGATCGGGTACACCTACCTGCAACGAGCTATGGACCAGGACTCGATCGATCGCATCCGCGGCGCAACGTTCCCGATCGCGCGGCGCGGCTACGAGAAGCGCGATGTCGAGCGGTTCCTCGGGAAGATCGCCGACTGGCTCGAGCACGGCGGCGGTGACGAGTCGCGGGCGGCGGTCGTCCGCCGTGAGCTCGAGCGGGTCGGGGAGAAGACCGGACGGATCCTGACCGCGGCCGAAGACGCCGCTAACGAGCTTCGCGCTGAGGCCGAGGAGGAGGCGAAGTCGATCGTCACCGACGCCCGCTCGGAGGCCGAAGCGCTCCGCAAGGCGGCGAAGCGCTACGAGACCGAGACCCGCTCGGAGGCCGACGCCTATTCAGAGCGCTCCCGGGTCGAGGCCGACACCTACTCGAGCGAGACCCGCGCCGACGCCGACGCCTACTCGGCCCAGACGCGGAAGGAGGCAGAGGTCTACGCGTCGGAGACCCATGAGCGCGCCGAGGCCGAGGCCAAGGAGCTGCGCTCGGCGGCAGACGCCGACGCGGCGAAGACGATCCGCGCGGCCGATGCCGAGGCGAAGCGGGTCGTCGAGGAGGCGAACCGCAAGCGCGCCGGAGTCGAGGAGGTGATCGCCGACCTCGAGCAGCGCCGGGATTCGGTCGTCGGCGAGCTCGAGCGGCTGGCGAACGAGGTCGCGGGGACAGCGACCTCGCACCGGCCCCGGGGGGCAGCGGCCGGCGCCGGCGCTCGCGCCGAGACCGGGCCGGCTGAGCAGCCGGAGCGGTCGCAGTCGTCCGCCAGTGAACGCGCCGCCGCCGGCCGCAAGCGCGAATGAGCGATCGCGGGCCGGGCGCCGACCTCGGCAGCGCGCTCGAGTCGGCGCTCGCCGGCGGTCCCGAGCGCCATCAACAGAAGGTCGCCGAGCAGGGAAAGCTTCCGGTCCGCGAGCGCGTCGCCCTGCTCGTCGACGCCGAGTCCCTCGCCGAGGAGGGTCTGCTCGCGAACTGGGACCAGGAGGGGCTCGGCGCCGACGGCGTCGTCACCGGCCTCGCCCGGATCGGCGGACGCGCGGTGGCGCTGATGGCGAACGACCCGACCGTCAAGGCCGGCTCGTGGGGGCCGAAGACGGTCGAGAAGATCCTCCGAATCCAGGAGCGGGCGCTCGAGCTCGAGATCCCGATCGTCTACCTGGTCGACTCGGCGGGCGCCCGAATCACCGACCAGGTGCGGATGTTCCCCGGGCGCCGGGGCGCCGGACGGATCTTCTACAACGAGGTCCGGCTCTCGGGACGCGTGCCACAGATCTGCCTGCTGTTCGGGCCCTCGGCGGCCGGCGGCGCCTACATCCCGGCGTTCTGCGACGTGGTGATCATGCGCGAAGGCAACGCGTCGATGTACCTCGGCTCGCCGCGGATGGCCGAGATGGTGATCGGAGAGAAGGTCTCACTCGAGGAGATGGGCGGGGCGAAGATGCACACCTCGGTCTCCGGATGCGGCCACTTCCTCGCCGCGAGCGACGGCGAGGCGATCGAGATCGCGAAGCGCTATCTCTCGTACATGCCCCAGAGCTGGCGCCGCGAGCCGCCCGCGGCGGCCCCGGCCGGCCCGGCGGGCGAGCGCCCGGTCTCGGCGATCGTCCCCGCCGACCCGAAGACGTCGTTCGACGTCCTCGAGCTGATCGAGGCGATCTGCGACGCCGGCTCGTTCTGCGAGGTCCACTCCCGCTGGGCGAAGGAGGTCGTCGTCGGCCTCGCGCGCCTCGATGGCCGGGTGATCGGGATCGTCGCCAACCAGCCGAAGGTCAAGGGCGGGGTCCTGTTCGTCGACTCAGCCGACAAGGCGGCGCGGTTCATCTGGACCTGCAACGCATTCAACGTCCCGCTGCTGTTCCTCGCCGACGTCCCCGGGTTCATGATCGGCCGCGAGGTCGAGCGTCAGGGGATCATCCGCCACGGGGCGAAGATGATCTCGGCGGTGTCGGAGGCGACGGTGCCGAAGCTGTCGGTGATCGTCCGCAAGGCCTACGGCGCCGGGCTGTACGCGATGGCGGGCCCGGCGTTCGAGCCCGACTGCTGCATCGCCTTGCCGACGGCCTCGATCGCGGTGATGGGCCCGGAGGCGGCGATCAACGCGGTCTTCTTCAACCAGATCCAGGCGATCGAGGACGAGGCCGAGCGCAAGCGGTTCGTGAGTGGCAAGCGCGAGGAGTACGCCGCCGACATCGACATCCTCCACCTCGCATCCGAGATCGTCGTCGACGCGGTGATCGAGCCGGATCAGCTTCGTGCCGAGCTCGTCCGCCGCTTCGCCCTCGCCGAGACGAAGGACCGCGCGTTCAGCGAGCGGCGCAACCCGATCACGCCGGCGTGACCGCCGCCAGGGGGGAGGGGCGCAGCTGATGGGCGGCCTCGGGCTGGTGACCGGAAGCGGCTCCCGCGGACTCGATCTGCCCGCAGCAAACCTGACCCTGCTCCAGCGCCACGGCGAGGGCTACGCGCTCCCGCACGAGATCGACCATGCGGCGAACATGCGCCGCCTCGCCAACGCGGGCTGCGACCGCGTGCTCGCGATCGGCTCGGTCGGCGGCCTGCGCCGTGAGCTGCGCCCGGGGACTTTCGTCTGCCCCGACGATTTCATCGCCCTCACGGCGGCGCCGGCGACGTCGCTCGCCGGGGTGAGCGCCCACCGCGTGCCCGGCTTCGACTCGGGCTGGCGCCGGCGGGTGCTCGAGGCGCTCGCTTCCGCCGGAGATGACGAGCGGATCGATGTCCGCGAGAGCGGCGTCTACTGGCAGGCGAACGGACCGCGGCTGGAGACGCCGGCGGAGATCGGATTCGTCGCCGCCCATGCCGACGTGATCGGGATGACGATCGCCTCCGAATGCATCGCCGCCGGCGAGCTCGGGCTTGCGTACGCCGCCGTTTGCGTCGTCGACAACTTCGCCAACGGCGTCGCCGAGGCCGAGCTCACCCTCGACGAGATCCTCGCCGGGCAGCAGCGACACCGCACCCGGCTCGCCGCCGCGCTGGCGGCGGCGCTGCCGAGGCTGCAGTGAGCGCGGAGCGAGGACAAGCGAGCGGGGGTTCCCGGGCGAAGCGCGATCAGTGGTCTGTGACCAGCTCGGGGCGCGGCCTGATTCGGGTCGCGGGGGTGGTCAACGCCCACACCCACGCGGCGATGACGCTGTTTCGCGGCTACGCCGACGACCTGCCGCTGATGGAGTGGCTCGAGCGCCACATCTGGCCCGCCGAGCGGCGACTCGACGACGAGGACGTCTACTGGGGGACCAGGCTCGCGTGCGTCGAGATGATCCGCACCGGCACGGTCCGCTTCTGGGACATGTACTGGCACCCCGGCGCGGCCGCGCGGGCTGTCCGCGACGCCGGGCTGCGGGCGGTGATCGGGGCGCCGCTGATCGACGGCGGCGGCCCGGGCAGCGACGAGAAGCTCGACACGGTCAGGACCGAGGCCGAGCGCAGCCTCGAGCAGCTCGCCGAGACGGGCGAGCGGATTGCGCCCTCGCTGGCGCCGCATGCGATCTACACGGTCAGCGAGCCCTCGCTGCGGTGGGTCGCCGAGCGCGCCGCGAGGGACGAGCTGCCCGTCCACATCCACCTGTCTGAGACCGAGCAGGAGGTGACCGACTGCGTCGCGGAGCACGGCGTGCGCCCCGCGACCTACCTCGACCGCTGCGGTCTGCTCGGACCCCGGACGCTGCTCGCCCACGGCGTGTGGCTCGACGACACGGAGCTCGACCTAATCGCTGAGCGGGGCGCCACGGTCGTCACCAATCCGGTCGCGAACCTGAAGCTCGCCGTCGGCGGTGTGTTCCCGTATCCCGCCGCCCACGCGCGGGGCATCGCACTCGGCCTCGGCACCGACGGCGCCGGGTCGAACAACTCGCTCGACATGTTCGAGCAGATGAAGTTCCTCGCCCTGATCCAGAAGCACGAGGCGGGTGACCCGACCGTGGCGCCCGCGAAGGAGGTGTGGGAGGTCGCGACCGGCGCCCGGTCGGCGCTGGTCGGCGCGTCGGGAGAGCTGAGGACGGGCGAGGCCGCCGACTTCCTGCTGCTGCGCGGTGGAGCACCCGAGCTCGCGCTCGGCGAGCCCACTGCCGAGCTCGTCTACGCCGCCTCCGGCGCGAGCGTGGTCGACACCACCGTCGTGGCGGGCCGGGTTCTGATGCAGGGCGGGCAAGTAGGGGGAATGGACGAGATCCGCGAGCGGGTCGTGGAGCACGCCCAACGCCTGGGCATCAGCTGACCCGCCCACCCCGCCCGCCCACCGCGCCCGAGTGGACGCTTACGTAGCCGATGGACTACTTAACTGTCCAGTCGACCGCGGAGGCGGTCAACGACATCACGCAGCGTGCGCTCTACCTGCCCCAACTCATACGCGACCTGCGCGTGAGTGAAGCGCATCGGCGTCAGCCCGGCGGCGACGTGCGCCTGGTCCCGGACCCGATCCGCG
>DATHVI010000173.1:0-4273 GCA_035461385.1 Solirubrobacterales bacterium | reverse complement strand
GGCGCGAGTCAAGCTCGCGATCGTCACCTCGCGGCAGCGCCGGCTGCTGGCGAGCGGGAAGCTACGCGTCCGCGTCCGCGCCACCGGCCGCGCGCGCCGCGGGACGGTCGCGCTCGCCGCGCGCCGGCGCGGCGCTGGCGGCCTCGTGCGGGTGAAGCGGGTGCGCCTGCGCGGGACCAAGCCGCGCGTTGTCGGGCTGCGGCTCACCGCCCGCGGCCGCGAGGCGCTCGGAGCGTGCGGCGCCCAGCGGGTCAAGGTCCGCGGCGCCTACCGACTGCTGCTGCGCGGCGGCGGCAAGCCGCGGCGGGGGTCGGCCGCGGCGACGAGGCGCCTCGCCCGCGACCCCGCACGCTGCGGGCTCGACGTCCCGGCGCCGAACGCCGATCGCTGCGACCCGATCGACCTCGCGCACTGCCTCGCCCCGTTCCCGAACGACTACTACACGGTCCCCGACCCCGAGACGGCCACCGGCCTGCGGGTCAACATCCACCCCGACTCGGCTCCGACCAACGTCAACGGGCTGTCGTCGTTCCACCCCGACTACAACCGCAACGACGGCTTCAGCCCGAACAACGTGATCGCAGCCCGGGTGCCGGGGATCGAGACGCCGGAGGCGTTCAAGGCGAACGGGCTCGTCCCGCAGATGGACATCGGCGCCTACGCCGATCCCGGCCAGCGGCTGGTGCTGATCAACGCCGAGACCGGCGAGCGCCACCCGATCTGGGCCGAGCTCGACATGGTCCCGGGGACGCCGAACCCGCACAACAACAACGTCGTCCAGGGGACCGAGGACGACCGGCTGCTCCTGATCCACCCGGCGGTTGCGCTCGACTACGGCACCCGCTACATCGTCGCGTTCCGCGACCTCACCGACGAGGGCGGCGCCCCGCTGGCGCCGAACCCGGCCTTCGCCGCCTACCGCGACGGGATCGAGACCGTCAACCCGGCGATCGAGGCGCGCCGGCCGGCGATCGAGGAGCTGTTCGCAGAGCTCGCCGACGCCGGGATCGAGCGCGAGGGGCTCTACCTGGCCTGGGACTTCACCGTCGCCAGCGAGCGCAACCTGACCGAGCGCCTCGTGGCGATGCGCGACGACGCCTTCGCCCAGCTCGGCGACACCGACCTCGCCGACGGCGAGGTCTCGGGCGACGCGCCCGCGATCACGATCACCGGCGAGACCGAATACGAGCTCTGCGCCGCCGACGGCAACGCCGACGAGTGCGAGCTCGACTCGCCCGAGCCGGAGAGCGACTACGCGTTCAAGAAGGTCACCGGGACGATCGAGGTGCCCTGCTACATGAACGCTCCCGGGCCGGTCTACAACCCGACCCAGCCGGGCGTTCCCTGCTCCCCCGGGTCGCGCCTCCACTACGAGGGCGGCGCCGACGTCCCGAGCCAGAACGCCGACGTCACCTGGGAGGCGCCGTTCACGTGCATCATCCCCCGCACCGGCCGCGCCGTCGAGGAGATGGCGACCGGGAAGCCGGGGATCGTCTTCGGCCACGGCCTGCTTCAGAACAACCGCGTCGTCGAGCAGCTCGGCCTGTTCCCGGGGGCGCTCGAAGGGGTCGCCTGCGGCACCGACTGGATCGGGCTCTCGGCGGTCGACCCGATCACCGGCGACATCCTCCCCGAGGGCGACCTCGCCGGCTACATGCTGAACATGATCGCGATCCGCCGCGACCTGTCGCTGTTCAGCGCCCTCCCCGACCGCTCCCAGCAGGGCTTCGTCAACACCCTCTACCTCGCCCGGGCGATGGCCCACCCGGACGGGCTGGGGAGCCTGCCCGAGTTCGAGGGCCCGGGCGCGGAGCCGGCGCTCGCGATCGACCCCGACGACACCGCCGCCGGCCTCGCCTACCACGGGGTCTCGCTCGGCGGGATCTTCGGCGGCGCGACGACCGCGGTCGCCCCCGACTGGGAGCGCGCGGTGCTGAGCGTGCCGGGGATCGGGTTCACGACCCTGCTCACCCGCTCGACGCAGTTCAACCAGTTCCTGCCGCTGATCTACAGCGCCTACCCGGACCCGCTCGCGCGCCAGATCGGGATCTCGCTGCTCCAGCTCGTCTGGGATCGCGGCGAGCCGAGCGCCTACTCGCACCTGATCACCGACGAGCCGCCGGCGAACACGCCGCCGCACCGGGTGATGATCCACGAGGCGTTCGGCGACCACCAGGTGGCGAACGTGCAGACCGAGACCCTGGCGCGGACGCTCGAGGCCGCCGTCCGGGTGCCGGTGCTGGCCCCGGGCCGGCTCGCCGACCGCGAGTACGTCTTTGCCGACCAGGTCGAGCCGTTCTACGTCCCCGGCCAGCAGCTCCTCGACTCGAGCGCGTTCAACGTCCCCGGCGGGTTCGAGGGCCCGGCGACGATCTTCACCCTCGACACCGGGCCGATCTCGCCGACTCCGCCGTTCGTCGGCACGAACCCGAACCCGGACTGGAACATCGCCCCGGTCGGGCGCTCCGGCGGGCAGCCGAACGACGGCCTCGACCCGCACGCGCCGGCGGCGACGAGCCCGGCCGCGCAGCAGATGGCGATCCCGTTCCTGCTCGGGCTCGGCGCCTACGACGCCTGCGTCGACGAGGCGCCGGGGCCGGACGAGATGCCGCCCTGGGGCGTTCCCTCCAGCGGCGAGCCCGAGCCGTGCTCGGCGCCGCCGGTGCACTCACCGGGGCAGGGGCAGTGACCGTGCCTGGAGCTTAGATCGAACACGAAAGGCCGGCGGGGCAGGGCCGCCGGGGGGCCGCCGGTGGCAACGAACGACCACAGGAGGTGGCCAGATGAAGACCGCAACCGCAAACCCCGGCCGGTGGCGTCGGTGGGTGGGCGTCGTTTGTGCGGTGGCGCTCGCCTGCGTGATGGCGCTCGGGGCCGAGGCCGCGAGCGCTCAGAACGAAGCCACGTTCAGCTTCGACGAGGCGAGGGTGAACCTCGGCGACCAGAAGGGGCTGCCGCTGATCGACCCGGGAATCCCCGACCCGCCGGCGACGCTGACCGCCGACGTCGACCCGGCGACCGGGGAGCTGTCGGCGCCGGCCGCGGGATTCGACTTCCCGGGCAAGGTGCTCGGCCCGATCGACGTCACCGACCCGATCCCGCTCACCGTCGACGCGCTGATCGAGTTCGATCCGCTCGGCCCGATCGCCGGGACGTTCGACGCCGCGACCGGCGAGCTCAACCTGAGCGAGCTCGACGTCAGCGCCACGGTGTCGGTCTGCGCCCGGGTCGAGGGCGCGCCGACCTCGGTCTGCGCCGATCCGCCGACGGCTGATCCGCCGCTCGGGATCTGCATCGTCTCGCCGATCTCGCTCGCGCTCGCGACCACCGGCGAGATCGTCGACGACACCGATCCGGAGAACCCGATCACCTACCCGGCGGCGCCGTTCACGCCGCAGGGCGCGGCGGTGACGACCTGGACCGGGCTGCCGGAGTCCGAGGGCGGCGGCGGCGCCGCCGACGAGCTGGTCTGCCCGGCGGTCGACGGGCTGCTCGGCGGTCCCGGCGGGATCTGGCTTTCGGGCCTCGCCGAGCACGTGCACGGCGATCCCGGCCTCGGCCTGAGGGTGAAGCCGAAGAGGAAGAAGGTCCGTGCCGGCAAGGCGGCGACGTTCAGGACGACCGTCAATTGGATCGGGCTGGGCACGATCGAGGGCGTCCGCGTCTGCGCCAGGGCGCCGAAGAAGAAGGCCAAGGTCCGTGGCGGCGCCTGCCGGACCGTCGCCTCGCTGACGGCGGGTGAGCCGGTCGCCGTGCCGTTCAAGGTCAAGTCGAAGCGCAAGGCGAGGGGTAAGGCGCGGATCACCTTCAGGGCGAGGCACGGCGCGAGCCCGTTCGACGGCGTCGCGGTGGCGATCCTGAAGATCAGGAGGCGCTGACCGCTCAGGCGGCCGGCGCGCCGTGCGCGATCACCCGGGCCGTGGCGGCGTCGGCAGCCGCGGCCCGGGAGGGCGCCAGCGCCTCGACGCCGGAAGCGGCCGGGAGGGCTTGACAGTCCGGCCGAGCCGCGAATCGCAAAAGGAACGGGCGCCCAGCCCTCGGCTGGCGCCCGTGATCCTTGAGCGCAACCTGCGCTCCCCCTCTTCAGCGGTGAGACGGATCCAACCATCTCCCCATGCGCCGAGCATGATCGCGCCCCGTCCGGGCTGCGGCTACGGCCGTTTCTACCCCAATCGGGTGCGGATTATTACGGATAGCGCGCGAGGACGACTGACCCCGCTTCGGGGCGTCGCAGCGCCGAAACGCAAAGCGCCCCGGCTCGGCCGGGGCGCTC
>DATHVI010000172.1:0-27359 GCA_035461385.1 Solirubrobacterales bacterium | reverse complement strand
AGGAGCTCGAGCCCGGCGACACCGTGATCAAGCTCAGCTCCGGTGGCGCCGGGGTCGGGCCGCCGAGCGAGCGCGAGCCGGAGGCGGTTCGGACGGACGTCGTCGACGAGCTGGTGAGCGTCGAGGCGGCGGAGCGGATCTACCGCGTCGCGATCGACCCCGAGACGCTCGAGCTTGACCGGGAGCGAACCGAGGCCCTGCGCGCAGGTGACACGGAGGAGGAGGTGCAGATCGTGATCGACGAGCAGCGGCTGACTGTGGGCCTATGGCCCCCGCGGGAGTCCGATCCCTCGGCTCCGCGCGACCCCGGCGCCGCAGGTGGAGGTGAGCGATGAACGCGGTGCAGGCGGAGACCGAGCGGGCGACGACCCGGATCGCATCGGGCTCGCAGGCCTACTGGCGGTGCGTCGACTTCCTCGTCCACGAGGCGGAGGCGCTGGACGAGAACCGGCTCGACGACTGGCTGGCGATGCTTCATCCGGATATCGACTATCGCGCTCCGATTCGCGTCACCCGCGAGCGGACCAAGGGCCCGGGTTTCAGCGACCAGGGCTACCACTTCTTCGAGAACCACGAATCGCTCAACACGCGCGTCGAGCGCCTGGAGACCGACTACGCCTGGGCGGAGGATCCGCCTTCGCGCACGCGGCGCTTCATCACCAACTTTCGGGTCGCCGCGTTCGAGGGCGGCGACCTGCACGTGCGATCGAGCCTGCTCGTCTACCGGGAGCGACTCGACGAGACCGCTCCGCAGTTCCTCGTCGGCGAGCGGGAGGACGACCTGCGCGAGGTCGACGGCCAGCTGCTCCTTGTTCGGCGCCGCGTGCTGCTCGACCACTCGATCCTGATGACTCCCAACCTCGGCGTCTTCCTCTAGGAGGGATTCCATGTATCAGCCACAGCCGGAAGTGCTCCGCTTCCTCGACGAGTTCGAGGGGGTGCTCGAGGAAGGGGCGATCCCGATCCGCACGTTCAACGACCCGGAGCTTCATGAGCTGGAGCTCGACCGCATCTTCACCCGGGCCTGGGTGTTCCTCGGCCACGAATCTGAGATCCCGGCACGCGGCGACTACGTGCAACGCCGGATCGGCCGCGACCCGTTCGTGCTGGTCCGCGGCGAGGACGGGGAGATCCGGGCCGTGTTCGATTCGTGCAGGCATCGCGGTGCGATGGTGTGCCGCGCCGAGCGCGGCAACGCCGCCCTCTTCCGCTGCCCGTACCACGGCTGGACGTACAAGAACACCGGGGCGCTCGTTGGGGCCCCCCTGCTCAGGGACGCCTACGGCTCAGACCGGGACAAGTCGACGAGGGGACTGCTCACGGCACCCCACCTGGAGAGCCTGCACGGCTTCATCTTCGCGTCGCTCGACCCGGACGCGCCCAGCCTCGACGCGTACCTCGGTGACATGAAGTGGCACCTGGACATGATCTGGGGTCAGTGCGAGCCCGGCTGGGAGGTGATCGGCGAGCCGCAGCGCACGGTCCTGGCTGCGAACTGGAAGGCCCCCGCCGACAACTTCTCGGGCGACGACTACCACACGGTGTACCTGCACCGCTCAACCACCGAGACCGGGATCATGGAAAACCCCGGGGGCGACTCCGATCTCTGGGACGGCTACCACGTCCAGCTCGGCAACGGCCACCACTTCATCCGCAACATGATCCCCCCGGACGTGCCGGGACCGAGGTTCCTGGGCTACCCCGAGGAGGTGCAGAAGCTGTTCTCGCCGACGATGCAAAGCGAGGAGCAGTACGAGGGTCTGAAGCACACCGTCGGGTTCGTCGGCACCGTGTTCCCCAGCTTCGGATTCCTGTCGTTCCCGTTCAAGCACGATCGCTCGAGGGACTTCGTGACGGCGATGTCGATCCGGGTCTTCGAGCCCCGGGCCCCAGGCGAGATGGTGGCATGGACCTGGTCGCTCTGCCCCAAGGGCGTATCGGAGGAGTTTCGCCGCGAGACCTACCGGACGACGATGGGCACGTTCAGCGCCGGGGGCACCTTCGAGCAGGACGACTCCGACCCCTGGATGTCGATCACCCGGTCGGCGGGGGCGACCTATGCGCGCAAGGTCGGCATGCGGCTCGACTACCGGATGGGGATGAAGGGCAACGCCAGCTCTCGGCGCGTCGACGACTATCCGGGCCCGGGCGTCGCCTACTACTCCGTGCTCGAGGAGGGAGGCCAGCGCGGGTTCCACCGCCGCTGGCTCCAGTTCATGCGCTCCGACGACTACCCGCCGACGATGACCCCGGAGGAGCAGAACGCCGGAGCCGGGCTGGGGGAGCGGAACGGCCATGGCTGAGCGGTCCACCGACGAGCGCGACCTGCGCTACGAGGATCCGGTCGAGATCGCGAACGAGTTCGCGGTCGTGAGCGTCCGCAAGGTCCACACACCCAACGGCGAGCGACTCGAGATCAGGGCTCCTCGGCGCAGCACGCTCATCCGGCTCGACCCGCTCGAGCTGGAGACGATCGCGTGCAACTTCGACGAGCGCATGCTGGGCCCGGACTTCGCGGGCGCGAACGATCAGCCGGGCACCGAGAAGAACGAGAAGGAGGAGCGATGAGCACCAAGGAGCTGCCGACCGCGCTGCCGGATGTCGATCTCGGCGGCCTCGGATCGAAGCCGCGGACCACCGACTACGAGCTCAAACACGACGGCTACGAGAACCACTTGCGGATCTTCCCCGAGCGGCCCGGCCCGGAGCCGACGATCACCAACGAGGAGCCGCAGGAGCAGCTCGACCAGCTCGGCCCGCCCGAGATCTGGGACGAGCTCGTGCGGCGGGCGAACGAGCTGCCGGGGGTGAGCGAGCGCGACAGCGTGATCTCGGTCAAGGGCGCTCGCGCGTTCTGGCTCGAGCCCGAGCTGATCAAGGGCCCGAAGGACTCGCTGATCACCGAGAACGAGTTCGCCCACATCCACCCCCGGCCCGACAGCTCCTGGCACCTCCAGCTCCCCTACGAGCTCGCGGTGCTGGCGGTGAGCGCCGGCTGGGGCAGGATCCACACCGTGGTCTGGCTCGGCGACGCTCCGGCCAACTCGATGATGCTCTACTCGCCGCGCAACGAGCAGGAGCTTGAGGTCGTCTGGTTCCTTGTCGAGGAGTCCTACCGCTACGCGAGCGGCGAGCCCCAGCGGTTCAAGATCGAGCCGCGGATCGTGGCGTGAGGTGGCGCCGACCGGAGGTGTCCGGGAAAAGGCGCCGGGTGTGATCGAGCTCGTTCGCTTCGAGGTCGCACCGCAGCGGCAGGAGGATCTGGTCGCCGGCCACCTCGATGCGAGGAGGGCGATCCGTGACGCCGCTCCTCCCGGGGCGCTCTGGTCCCGCCTGTTGCAGCATGGCGAGCGCGCCTGGATCGAGATCGTCGGCTGGGAATCCCGGGGGGCCTTCATCCGCGCGCTCGAAGCCGCGCCGAGCGATCCGACTGCGGGCGCCTGGTTTACGCTCGCCGATCCCGGGTGGACGATCCTGACAGGCGAGATCGCGGCGACGAAGGGCAAAGCTCCGCCGAGAGAGGGTGAGCTTGAGCTGCTGTGGGAGGACGGCAGCGCCGGTGGCGTCACGCGACCCGGGGCGTCCTGGTCGGCTCGGATCGAGATCGACGACCGCGCTTGGATCGATCCCACGGGTTGGGTCACGCGGCGGCCGATGGTGCTCATGCTCACCGCTTCACGAGCGGGGGCGGGGCGGACCGGGGGGGACTCGACCTCGCCCGCGTCCGCCGCGACTGCTAAGGCGCCGGTCCGGGAGCTCGCCCGGATCGCCCATGCCGTCGACTCGGTGGATGAGCGCGGGACGAACGCGTGACCCGTGGAGTCGAGGCCAGCGTCGACGGCCGGCTGGCGCGCGGTCAGCGCCGGCGCGCCGAGCTCATCGAGGCGACGCTCACGGTCATCGAGCGCGACGGAGTCGGCGGCGTCTCCCATCGCGCCGTCGCCCGAGTCGCTGGGGTTTCGCCGAGCGCGGCTCTCCATCACTTCGCGACCATCGACGACTTACTGGTCGCGGCGGTCATCTCGGCGAACGAGGAGTCGCTGCAGGTGATTGCGACGGTCGAGGACATCGCCGGGCTGGCCGACCTGCTCGCCCACCAGATCGTCCTCCACCGGACCCGGTTCGTCGCGCTGTTCGAACTCTACCTCCTGGCCGCGCGCCGGCCGGCGTTGCGTCCCGAGGCCTATCGCTGGATCGCTGCCGCCGAGGCGGCGGCGATCCGGCTCGGCGCCGACCGGATCGGCGCCCGCGCGCTTGCCGCCGCGCTCGATGGGCTCGGCCTCCAGGCGCTGCTCGGCGAGACCGTCCCGGACCGGGGCGAAACCGCCGCGATCCTGAGTCGGACGATCTCCTGAGGTTTTGGTCCCGCAGGCGACGTCGGCGTGTGCTCGCACCGTTCGTCGAGCCGCAAACGGTCCCAGCGGCTAAACTCATAAACCCTGATCGGGATTTGTTCCAATCAGGCCGGAGGGCGAGCACCTGAGCAGCTCGGCCCAGGAGCACCACCAAAAACCAAGGAGGACGCGATGGCCCTGCAGATTGGCGATACCGCACCCGACTTCGAGGCCGAGACCACCGAGGGCCGGATCTCGTTCCACGACTGGATCGGGGACTCGTGGGCGGTGCTGTTCTCGCATCCGAAGGACTTCACGCCCGTTTGCACGACCGAGCTCGGCTACATGGCTCAGGCGAAGCCCGAATTCGACCGCCGGAACGCGAAGATCATCGGGCTGTCCGTCGACGGCACCTCGGACCACGAGGGCTGGGCGAAGGACATCGAGGAGACGCAGGGCGCCGCCCCCAACTACCCGATCATCGCTGACGCGGACTTCAGGGTCTCGAAGCTCTACGGGATGCTCCCCGCGGAGGTCAGCGGCGACCCGGGCGAGCGCACCCCGGTCGACAACCAGACGGTGCGCAACGTGTTCGTGATCGGGCCGGACAAGAAGGTGAAGCTGATCCTCGTCTATCCGATGACCACCGGGCGCAACTTCGACGAGGTCCTGCGGGTGATCGACTCGCTTCAGCGGACCACGGAGCACAAGGTCTCGACCCCGGTCAACTGGCAGCCGGGCGAGGACGTGATCATCGCCGGATCGGTCTCGGACGAGGCTGCGAAGGAGCTCTGGCCCGAGGGCTGGGAGTCGCCGAAGCCCTACATCCGGATCGTCCCCGACCCGGCGAAGTGAACACGGGGGCGGCTCCCCGGCGCCTTCGGCGCCGGGGGCTACCGTCGTCCGGGCGTAGCGGCGACCGGACCGAGCTCCTGCGCGCTCCGGTCGCTTTCCGGGCGCGCACCGAGGCGTCATCACGAGGGCCGCGATAGCCTCCCGATCGTCGGTGGGGGGGGCATGGAGGCGTTCCTCAGCACATACTTCGCGGTCGCCGCGCTGATGTCGGCCTGGGTCGCGTACGACGTGATCACCGGGCAGCCGGAGAGCATCGGGATGATGAAGCTGGCCTGGGTGCTGATCACCCTTTACCTCGGGCCGATCGGCCTCATCCTCTACCTGACCTCCTGTCGCGAGCTGGCGCCGGTGCATCGGCGAGCCGACGGTCTGCTTCCAGATCGGCGCCACCCACCGCGGCTGGGTGCTCTTCCAGGCGGCGCCCGCGCTGGCGATGGGCTCGAAGCTGGTCCCGGCGCTGCGCTCCGCGTTCCTACCTGAGCTGATCTCGCTCACCGGGATGGTGCTCGGGATGTTCCCGATGATGCACTGGCTGCGCGGCAGCGGCGCCGGCGCGATCGGCCCGGAGAGCATCGCCTTCTGGGGCGCGATGGCGGCGGCGATCGCGGTTGGCTTCGTTTTCACCTACCCCTGGAACTGGCTGATGGTCGCGAGCGGGCGCAAGCACGGCAAGGGCGGCAGCGGCGTCATGGGCCACGCCGGGGACGATCACACGGGCCCGGTGGGAGCGGCGCCGCGGCCGGTGCCGGTGCTGCCCACCCCGGACTCCGGTAGCCGCTCCGGGCGCCCGATCATCGGCTGGCGGCGAGGGCCGCGAGGGTTGGTTGACCCTTGAATTTAATTGAACGATCAGATAAGAATTTCGCCGCGGGCATCCGAGACCGGAGGAGGGGATAGATATGACGACGCGATTGGAGCACGGCGATCAGGGCGGCGAGGACCTCGAAGCTCTCGACGTCCTCCTCGACGGCGACATCGACAAGGTGATGGCCGGCCTCGACCGGATCGTCGAGGCGGCGCCGTCGTACCGGAAGCTGATCTCGCGCTGGGAGAACCAGGGCTGGAGCTCGGAGGCGTTCGACTTCAGCCGCGACGCCGAGGAATGGAACGACCCCTCGATCTGGACCGCCGAGCAGAAGCGGTTCATGGTCTGGAGCCTGTCGGAGTTCTTCTGCGGCGAAGAGCGGGTGACGACCGAGTTGCTGCCGTTCGCGATCGCCGCCCCGACCGACGACCAGCGGATCTTCCTCGCCTCGCAGATCGCCGACGAGGCCCGGCACGTGGTCTTCTTCGACCGTTTCTACCGTGAGGTCCTCGGCTCCGGCGCGGAGACGATCGCCGCCAACCTTGCGACCCAGCGCGAGCACGTGAACGACGACTGGAAACAGCTCTTCGACGGCATCCTCCACGACACCGCCGAGGCGCTGCGCGAGGACCCGTCGGATTTCGATGCTCTCGTCCGCGGGGTGACGACGTACATGATCGTGATCGAGGGCACCCTGGCGCTAACCGGGGCGCGGTTCATCCTCCGCTCGCTGAAGGAGATGGACCGGCTGCCAGGATTCCGCGACGGCTTCACCCACGTCAACCGCGACGAGTCGCGCCACGTCGGCTTCGGGGTCAAGTTCCTCGCCGACGCGATCGCCGAGGACCCTCGCAACCGCGAGATCGTTCAGGAGACGCTCGCCGAGACGCTGCCGGTCGGGACGCTCGCATTCGCCCCCGAGTGGGTCGAGAACCGCTACGACTTCGAGACGCCGTTCGGCTACCACTCATCGGAGATCTTCGAGTACGCTGCCCGTTCGCTGCAGAAGAAGCTCGCCGCGATGGGGATCGAGCCGAACGCCGCCGCGGCGTAGTCCGGTCGCGATGCCGGGCGAGGCGACGATCCCGCGGCCGGGTCCCGGCCGACCGCCGTCGGGGGCGCGAGAGCGGATCCTCGACGGGGCGCTCGAGGTGCTCGAACGCGACGGCTACGCCGGCCTGACGACGGCGAAGGTCGCTGCCGCGTCGGGGCAGAACAAGGCGCTGATCGGCTACCACTTCGGCTCCAAGCAGGGCCTCGTCGCCGCCGTCGCGCGAGAGGTCGCCGACGGGATCACCCGCGAGGTCCTCCGGGGCCTCGGCGAGCCGGCCGGCGCCGGTGAGCTGGTCGCCGGCACCCTCGCCGGGATCTGGCGGGTGCTCGATCGCGACGAGGGGCTCGCCCGGGTCTACTTCGACCTCGCCTCCCAGGCCTCGGTCGAGCTCGAGGTGCAGGCGATCATGGCCGAGATGAAGGCCGGCTTCCGACGGGTCCTGGTCGACCTGCTCGGCGGGCTCGTCGCGCCGCCGCCACGCCGCCGCCGTGAGGCGATCGCGATCTTCCTGATCGCCGGTATCGAGGGCCTCGCGCTCGAGCGCCTCGACCGCGGCGAGACTCCCGAGCTGCGAGCCGCCCGGCGCCTTTGGATCGAGACCGCGGCGAGGGCGGTGTCGGGGCCGGATCGGTAGCGCCGGGGGAGCGCTCAGAGCCCGAGGCGCCGCCGCCAGCCGCGCGCGTTCCGGAGCCGGTAGAGGGCGCGGACGAACCCCCGCCTTCGCGGGCTGTACGGGAACCAGAACACCTCGTTGCGGGGCTGCGGGATCCGCGGGACGGTGATCGACTCCGAGCGGCAGAACTTTCGGATCCCGACCGCGCCGTGCCGGTAGCCGATCCCCGAGCTCTTCCAGCCGCCCATCGGCAGGCCGAGGATGCCGTAGTTGGTCAGGAAGAGGTCGTTGACCGCGACGGTGCCGGCCTCGATCCGCCGCGCGAGCCGCTCGCCCTCCGCGGTGTCGCCGGCGAACACCGCTCCGCCGAGGCCGTACTCGGTGTCGTTCGCCATCCGCACCGCCTCGTCGGCGCTCGCGACCCTCATCACCCCGATCACCGGGCCGAACGTCTCCTCGCGCATCACCTTCATCGAGTGGTCGGCGTCGGCGATCAGGGTCGGCTCGTACCAATCGCCGGGCCCGTCCTTGCGGTTGCCGCCGGTGAGGATCCGGGCTCCGGCACGGCGGGCGTCCTCGACGTGCTCGTCGACGATCTCGAGCTGCGCCGGAGAGGTCATCGCGCCGAGCTCGGCCTGGTAGCTGCGCCCGTCGGCGCCCTGCCGTAACCGCTCGACGTTCGCTCGCAGGCGCTCGATGAACTCGTCGTAGACCGGCGCCTCGACGTAGACGCGCTCGATCGAGAGGCAGATCTGCCCGGTGTTCAGGAGGCCGCCGAAACAGGCGGCGTTGGCTGCCCGGGCGACGTCGGCGTTCCGGGTGACGATCATCGGGTCCTTGCCGCCGAGCTCGAGGCTGACCGGCGTCAGGGTGTCGGCGGCGCGCCTCATCACGACCTTGCCGGTCCGCTCCGAGCCGGTGAACTGGATGAAGTCGCACTCGTCGACGAGCGCGCCCCCGGTCTCGCCGCCGCCGTTTACGACCTCGAGCACCTCCGGGGCCCCGAGCTCCTCCTTCCACGCCCGCACCAGCTCGCGGAGGGTCAGCGGGGTGAGCTCGGAGGGCTTGATCACCAGCGCGCACCCGGCGACCAGGGCCGGGATCCCGTCGCCGAGTGAGAGGATCAGCGGGAAGTTCCACGGGCTGATCACCCCGGCGACCGGGTGGGGCCGGTGGACGATCTTCGCCCGTCTCGCTCGCAGCAGGGCGTTGTGCGGCTTGACCTTCTCGTCGGCGAGATAGCCCGGCCCGTGCTCGCACCAGAAGTTGATCGCCTCGAGCAGGTAGAAGCTCTCGAGCGCGGCGTCGGCCCGGACCTTGCCGCTCTCGGCCTGCATCAGGTCGTCGAGCCGTTCCTGGTTCGCGAGGATCCAGTCCCGCAGCCGCTCGAGCCAGTGGCGGCGGCCCTCGAATCCGATCGCCTCCCAGCCCGGCTGCGCGGCTCGCACGTGGGCGACGACGTCGGCGACTCGCTCCGGGCCGTCGACCGGGACCGATCCGAGCGGCGAGCCATCGGCGGGCCTGCGGACCTCGATCGCCTCCGCCGCCTGATCGGCAGCCGTCGTCACGGTCGTCATCGAGCCGTGATCCTATGCACTGCGCCGCTGAGAGACGCCGCATACAGGCGCCCGTGCCTGCCCTCGCCGAAGGTCGACAGCTGGGAGACGGAGAGCCCGGTCGACTGATCGCTCCCCGACGGGTTCGCCGGATGCAGCGAGCGGATCTGCCCGGTGCAGAAGTCGCCGTAGACGTAGCGGCCGCGAAGCGGGCCCGGCGCCGCCCGGCCGCGGCCGACGTAGCCGCCGGTCACCGCGCACCCGCTTCCGTAGACGTGGACCGGGTTCGTGAATCCCGATCGCTGCCCGCAGACCGGCGCCGCGCCGGGGTATGGCTCCAGGCCCTCGCGGCAGTTCCAGCCGAAGTTCGCGCCCCGCGCCGCGGCGATCGTGGTGTGGTTGATCTCCTCGAAGCGCTCCTGGCCGACGTCGGCGATCCACAGCGAGCCGTTTCGGCTGTCGAACGAGAACCGCCATGGGTTCCGGAGACCGATCGAGAAGACCTGGTTGCGGCCGCGCCGCCCCCGGAACGGGTTCGACTTCGGCGAGCGGTGGCCGCCGCGCGGCTTCGGCTTGATCCGCAGCAGCTTGCCGAGCAGGCTGCGGCGGTTCTGCGCGTTCCCGTTCGGGTCGCCGCCGCCGCCTCCGTCGCCGGTGGCGAGGAAGAGCAGGCCGCCGGGGCCGAACTGGAGCTGGCCGCCGTTGTGGTTCGAAGCCCCGGGATGGCGGATCGCGATCACCGTCCGTCGCGTCCCGGGCTTAGCCCTCGTCGCCCGCCGCGGCTGACCCTTGCGGGTCCGGAAGCGGTCGACCTGGATGTTGCCGGCGTTGTTCGTGTAGTAGACGAAGAAGCTCCGGTTCTTCGGGAATCGGGGATGGAACGCCACCGAGAGCAGCCCCTCCTCGCCGCCGGCGCTCTGCACCCGGCCGCGGATATCGAGCAGCGGCTTCCCCAGCCGGCGGCCCTTGCGCAGGACCCTGATCGTCCCCTGCCGCTCGACGACGTACAGCAGCCTCGGCTTGCGCGGCGCGTGGGCGATGTGAACCGGCTGGTTGAAGTTGCCGATCCGCGCCAACCCGAGGCCGGACTGTGCGACGCTCGGGGGCCCGGCGGCGCCCAGGGCGACGGCCGCCGCGAGCATGCTCGCCGCGCCCACCGACACCAGCCTGGTCCGGGAGGTCGTCCCCGCCACTGGTTGCAGGCTACTCCCCTCGCAGCCTGTAGACGCCACCCTCGAGCGAGGTCGCGTAGACCCGCCCTTTCGCGTCCTCGCCGAACGAGCTCAGCGCCGGCACCTCGGGGCCGAGGGCGCGGTCGCCGCGAGCGTCGCCGCCGGCGGGGACGAAGCTCCGCAGCTCGCCGGTGCAGAAGTCCCCGTACAGGTAGCGGCCGTAGAGGCTCGCGAGCGCGGGATCGCGGACGACGAAGCCCCCGGTGACGGCGCACTCGGGGCCGTCGAGCGAGTACTCGAGTGCGGGCGGGACCTGGTCGGGCGCCCGCTGGTCCTCGTTGAACCGTCGGCTGCCCTCGAACGCCGACCAGCCGAAGCTCGGCCCGCGGTCGACGTCGTCGATCGGCCCGTTGATCTCCTCGAGCGCGTCCTGGCCGACGTCGGCGATCCACAGCTCGCCCGTCTCGCGGTCGAAAGAGAACCGCCACGGGTTCCGGAGGCCGTACGCGACGATCTCGGGCCGGCCCTCCCCGCCGCCGGCGAACGGGTTCGCGTCGGGGATCCGGTACGGCCCCCCGGCGCCGGGCCGGGGGTCGATCCGCAGCAGCTTCCCGAGCAGCGAGTCGAGGTCGAGCGCGGTGCGCTCGGGGTCGCCCGCGGAACCGCCGTCGCCGAGCCCGACGTAGAGGTGGCCGTCGGGACCGAACAGGACCAGGCCGCCGTTGTGGTTCGAGAACGGCTGCGGGACCCCGAGCAGCTCGCGCCCGCTCTCGGGGTCGGCGGTCGCCCCGCCGTCGGCGCGCCTGTACTCGACCACCCGCGTGTCGCCTGCGGTATCGGTGAAGTTGACGTAGAGGCGGCCGTTGCGCTCGTACCGCGGGTGGAAAGCGACCGAGAGCAGGCCCTGCTCGCCGCCGCAACTCACCTCGCCGGCGAGGTCGAGGAAGGTCGAGGGCTCGCGGCCGGGCGCCAGGCGGACGATCCGGCCGCACTGCTCGACGACGTAGAGCGCGTCGTCGCCTGCGGGCGGCTGCGTCAGGTGAAGCGGTTGGTCGAGGTCGGCGATCCGCTCGAGCTCGACGCCGCCGCGGCCGTCGCCGATCTCGGGGCCGTCGGGTTCGGGAGCGGGAGTGTCGGGCATCTCCTCGGCCGGTGGTTGCGGCGAGGGCTGGCGATCGTCGCCGTCGTCACCGCCACAGCCCGCGGCGATGGTCGCCACGGCGAGGAGGACGATCAGGGGTCGAGTCGCCACTCTCGAACACGGTAACGACCCGACGGCCCGGCACCGAGTGCGTGATTCGGTCGAGATACTCCGCCGAGTCACGCAGCGGAAGGATCAGTCCTCGACCACGGCCCGGCCCTGGGCGTCGACCCGGGCGCGCGGGGGCTCGTCCGAGATCGTGACCACGAACTCGCCCTCGACCGGGCTGCCGTCGGCGGTGACGGCGCGCGCCTTTCCCTGGAGGCCGGCGGCGACCTCGTAGTGGACGGTGAACGTACCCGCCATCACCGGCGTCAGCCGCCAGACGATCTCGAGCGAACCGCCCGGGGGGACGGCGCCGAACGAGAAGGTGTCGGTCTGGGCCGCCGCCGCGCCCGCGGTCGGCTCGTCGTCGAGGTCGGCGGGGCGCACCCCCGGCTCGAGCAGCTTCGGGTAGCCGTGCTCGAGGATCCAGACCGGGCGGCTCGGGTCGGAGACCCCCTGCTGGTCGATGTCGACGTTGAACGACCCGCTTGCCTTCTCGTCGCCGGTCCAGATCGTCACCGCGAGGTCGGGCACCTCCTGATCGCCGACGTTCTCGATCGCCAGCCTCAGGTCGCCGCGCTCGGCGAGCCGCTGGCGGGCGGGGAACCTCGCCTCGGTGACCTCGACCGGGAACTCACCCGCGACCTCGTCGGCGTCCTGGCGCCCCTCGCCGCCGCACGCGGCGAGCACGGCGGTCGCAGCGAGCGCGCCGGCGAGCGCGATCAGGCGCGCCGGCCGCGCCGGGATGGCGCGGGACGTCGTTGTCACCAACTCCTCCCCCAAGGCGCGAGCAACATAGCACCGGCGCGCGGCGGGTCGAACGGTTACCGGTGGCGGTCGACGAACCCATCGAGTACCGTTCGCTTCGAGGGGCCGGAGGGTCTCCGGAGGAGTTGATTGGTACGAGCGGTAGCCGATAGGGCGTTCCTACCTGCGAAGTCGCTGTTCGAGCAGGTCGGGAACATGATGATCCTGACCGGGAAGACGGTCTCGGCGACCGTGCGGCCGCCGTATCCGTACGGGACCGAGTTCGTGAGCCAGTTCCTGTTCGCGCTTCAGCTCTGCTGGTTCCCGATGCTGATCTCGACCGTCGCCTTCGGGTTCGGGGCGCCGGGGCTCCAAGCGGCGAACTTCCTCAGCCTGTTCGGGGCGCTCGACCGGCTCGGGGGCTTCTTCATCCTCGCGTCGATCCGCGAGTTCGCGCCGTTCGTGACCGCGATCGTCGTCGCCGGCGTCGCCGGGACCGCGATCACCGCCGACCTCGGCGCGCGGAAGATCCGCGAGGAGCTCGACGCCCTCCAGGTGCTCGGCGTCGACCCGATCAAGAACCTCGTCGTGCCGCGGTTCCTGGCGCTGATGCTGATCACCGGGTTGCTCAACATCTACGCGATGATCTTCGGCATCACCGGCGGGATCTTCGCCGCGATCGCCTTCGGCGAGCCGCTCGGCGGGTTCTTCGCCACGCTGCTGAACAACACCTCGATCCCCGACTTATGGGGCTCGATCCTGAAGACGAGTTTGTTCGGGGCGATCATCGCGATCGTCTGCTCGTACAAGGGGATGAACGCCTCCGGCGGCGCCGAGGGCGTCGGACGGGCCGTGAACGAGGCGGTGGTGATCACCTTCCTCGGGGTCTTCGCCTTCAACTACGTCTTCACCCAGACGCTGCTCGCCACCCACCCCGAGCTCCACGTGATCCGATGACCGAATACATGCCCGCCGCCTCCTCTGCTCCCGCCCTGAATACCTGGTGCGCGGCTACGCCGCGCATGTTTCAATCACTTGCGGCGCCTTCGGCGCCTGACATGCTGCTCCGGCGGCGCAACGCCGCCGGCCAACACACCCCTCCCGCGTCCGGGGGCGGCGGGGTGGTCTTGTGATGCCCGGTTGGCTCGCGATACCGCGGGATTGGCTCTCGGCGCTGGGGGACATCGCCCGGTTCTCCGGCGGGGTGGTGAGCATCGTCTACACCGGCCGCGTGATGCGGTTCTTCGGCGAGTCGCTTCGCCAGGCGGGGATCCTGATCCTCGGCTCGACGATCGTCATCTGGGGCCTCGTCTTCATCCTCGGCCTCACCTGCGGGATCGAGGGCGCCTACCTCAACCGCTCGGTCGGCGCTCCCGCCTACGCCGGCGTCTTCGCCGCCTGGTGCGACCTGCGCGAGCTCGCGCCCTACGCGTTCGGCTACATGATGGCCGCCAAGGTCGGCACCGGGATCGTCGCCGAGCTCGGCGCGATGCGGATCTCGGACGAGATCGACGCGCTCGAGGTGATGGGCGTGAGCCCGATGGTCTTCCTCTGCGCGACACGCCTGCTCGCCGCATGGATGGTGCTGCCGTTCATGTACCTGGCCGCGATCGGGGTGATGTACTTCGCCAGCTACCTGGCGGTGGTCGAGCAGATCGGGGAGGTCTCAGCCGGCGGCTACTTCCTGATCTTCTGGATGTTCCAGAACCCGCCCGACCTCTTATTCAGCCTGATCAAGGCGATGTTCATGGCGACGGCGATCGTGCTCGTCGGCTGCTACTACGGCTACACCGCGTCCGGCGGCCCGGTCGGCGTCGGCACGGCGACGGCGAAGTCGATGGTCCTCAACATCGTCCTGGTGCACATCATCGGGATGATGGGGACGCTGGTCTTCTGGGGCGCGAACCCGAGAGCGCCGATCGGCGGATAGAGCGGAGAAACCGATGCGAGGAGAGCGAGTTGGCTGACGAGACCCCCAGAGACGACAACCGGTACGAGGAGCCGGCGCCGGAGCTCGGAGCGCTGCACTCCGACTATACGATTCCCGGGGTCGAGGCCTCGGAGGCGAACCCCTACCGCTGGCACACCGGCGAGAAGCGCGCCCACGGCGGCGAGGACGCGATCGAGATCATCGATCTCGTCAAGCAGTTCGGGCGCACCCGGATCCTCAACGGGCTCAACCTCGGCCTCCCCGACAACCAGATCTCGATGGTCCTCGGCCCGTCGGGCACCGGCAAGAGCGTCCTGATCAAGCACATCGTCGGCCTGCTCTACCCGGATTCGGGCGACGTCCTCGTCCACGGCGAGTCGGTGCCGGCGATGACCGACGACGAGCTGTTCGAGATGCGGAAGAAGTTCGGGTTGCTGTTCCAGGACGGTGCGCTGTTCGGGTCGATGAACGTCTACGACAACACCGCGTTCCCGCTCCGCCAGCACACCGACAAGTCGGAGGAGGAGATCGGCGAGATCGTCAACCGGCGGCTCCGCGAGGTCGGCCTCGCCGAGGCGACCTACAAGATGCCGAACGAGCTCTCGGGCGGGATGCGCAAGCGGGCCGGGTTCGCTCGCGCGCTCGTTCTCGACCCGGCGATCGTGATGTTCGACGAGCCCGACTCCGGCCTCGACCCGGTGCGGACGGCGCTGCTGTGCGAGCTGGTCCGCGAGGTTCACGAGGAGAACGGCGGCTGCTACCTGGTGATCAGCCACGACCTCGGCACCGCGCGCCGGATCGCCGACTTCATCGCAGTGCTCTGGAAGGGCCGGATCGTCGAGTCGGGGCCCTCGAGCGAGCTGTTCAACTCCGGCAACGAGTTCGTCTCCCAGTTCCTCCACGCCGAGACCGAGGGCCCGCTCGCGATGGACTGACGGCTGGCAGGCGCCGGGCGCCGCCGGACCGTTTGCGGCAGCTGCGATGACGGCGCCGGCACGTCCCTAATGTCCCTCGGATGAGGACCGCCCGAGCGGCACTGGTGCGGATCGCCGCCTGGGCGGTCGAGCATCCGGGCCCGGTGCTCGCGGCGACCGTGCTCGCCGCGCTCGTCGCCGCGATCGGAGCGCTCGGCCTCGACCCCGAAACCGGCACCGAGAGCCTCGTCGACCGCGACTCGCGGGCGTACGAGGCGACCGAGGAGCGCAAGCGCGACTTCGGCGACGATCCCGTCGTCGTCCTCGTCCGCGGAGACCTCGAGCAGCTCGTGCTCACCGAGGACGTGACGACGCTGCTGATGCTCGAGGGGTGCCTCGCCGGCAACCTGCCGGCCGAGGAGGATCCGGCTGCCCAGGCCGCCGCAGCCGGGGTCGTCCAGCCGGGCGTCTCCGGCCCGGCGCCGGAGCCCTGCGCCCGGCTCGCCGAGCTCGATCCCGCAGCGGTCGTCTACGGGCCCGCCACCTTCCTCGACCAATCGGCTCGCAGGATCCAGGAGCTGCTCGGCGCCGAGGCCCAGTCGGCGTACCGGCAGGCGCGGCGCGCGTATCTGCGCGCCGCCCGCGGGGCCCGCGCGCAGGGGCTTGGGTCCGAGGACCAGCAGCGCGCGGGCCGGGCCGCGGCGCAGGAGGTCCTGGTCGCGTTCGAGCAGCGGGTCGCCGATCTCGCGGTCAGCGCGGGGCTCACCGGCCTGCCGCGGCTCGAGGACCCGAGGTTCGTGAGCTCGGTCGTCTTCGCTGACCGCGGGGAGGGCGAGCCGCGGGCGCGGTTCGCGTACCTGTTCCCGAGCCCGACCTCGGTGCTGATCTCGGTCCGCCTCAGGCCCGACCTCTCCGACGGCGAGCGCCGCGAGGCGATCGAGCTGATCCGCGCCGCGACCGCCGAGCCTGCGTTTCGGATCGAGGACGCGGAGTACGTCGTCAGCGGCGTCCCCGTGGTCGCCGAGGGGCTCGCCGACGCGATCTCCCACGAGGCGCTGGTCCTCCTCCTCGTCGCGCTCGCGGTGATGGCGGCGGTGCTGGCGCTCGTCCTCGGGCCGCCGCTGCGGCTGCTGCCACTCGCGATCGCGCTCGTCGCCGCTGCGCTCACCTTCGGGTTCCTCGCCGCGGCAGGCGGGACGCTGACGATGGCATCGGTGGCGGTGCTGCCGGTGCTGATCGGGCTCGCGGTCGACTACGCGATCCAGCTTCAGGCGCGCTTCGTGGAGTCGGTCCGAGCCGGGCTGCGGCCGCCGCGGGCGGCGCTCGAGGCGGCCGCGCGCGGGGCGCCGGTGATCGGAACCGCCGCGCTCGCCGCGGCGGCAGCGCTCGCCGCGCTCGGGCTCTCGCCGATTCCCCAGGTCCGCGGCTTCGGGGTCCTGCTCGTCGCCGGGGTCGCGCTCGCCTTCGCGCTCGCCCTCACCGCCGGGCTTGCCGCCCTGTCGCTCGTCGGTCCGCGCCCGCGGTCCGGCGAAGGCAGGTCGGCCGGCGCGGGGCGCCTCGGCGCGCTGGCTCCGGCCGCGGTCGCTGCGCCCGTCGCGAACGCCGCCGCGCGGATCGGCGCCGCCCGCGCGCGGATCGGGGAACGCGTCCGCGCGCTCGGGCGGCGGCTGCTCGGCGCCTCGCTCGCCGCGCCGGCGGCGACGCTCCTGATCGCCGCCGCGCTTGCCGTCTGCGGCTGGGTCGCGGGAACGCGGACCGAGGTGATCTCCGATCTGCGCGAGCTGGTCCCGCGCGAGCTGCCCGCGCTTCGCGACGTCGACGAGCTCCAGGAGGAGACCGGGGTCTCCGGCGAGGTCGACATCGCGGTCAGCGCCCCCGACATCACCGAGCCGGCGGTCGTCGCGTGGATGGGCGACGTCCGCGAGCGCGTCCTCGACCGGGTCGGCTTCGAGGCCGCGGAGAGCTCGTGCGTCGAGCAGGACACTCCGCTCTGCCCGTCGATCTCGCTCCCCGACCTGTTCGGCGGCGATGATGCCGAGCCCGGGCGGCGACGGATCAGGCGAATCCTCGAGCTGCTCCCTCCCTACTTCTCCCAGGCGGTGGTGAGCCGTGCCACCGAGGGGGAGGACGACGACCGCGCGGTGATCGCGTTCGCGATCAAGGTGATGCCGTTCGACGAGCAGAAGGAGCTGATCGACGCGATCCGCGACGAGGTCGGGGCGGCTGGCGGGCCGCCCGACGGGGTGCGCGCAGAGGTCGTCGGGCTGCCGGTGCTCGCGGCCGACGCCAACGCCGCCCTGCAGGGAAACCACTACCTGCTCGCCCTCGCCGGCCTCGCCGCCGTCGCCGCCGTCCTGCTCGCGGTCTACCGCTCCCCGCGGCGGGCCCTGGTGCCGCTGGTGCCGATCGCCTTCGCCACCGGCTGGACGGCCCTGGTCCTCTGGCTCGTCGGGGTTCCGCTCAACCCGATGTCGGCGACACTGGGTGCGCTCGTGATCGCGATCACGACCGAGTTCAGCGTCATCCTCTCCGCCCGCTACGAGGAGGAGCGCGCCCGCGGGGGCTCGCTCGGCGAGGCGCTTCGCACCGCGTACGCCCGAACCGGTACCGCGGTCGCGGCGTCGGGGATCACCGGGATCGCGGGGTTCGCGGCGCTGATCGCGTCCGACATCAGGATGCTCCGCGACTTCGGCCTCGTCACCGTGATCGACCTCGCCGTCGTCCTCGCCGGTGTCCTGATCGTCCTCCCGGCCACGCTCGCGCTCGCCGAGCGGGTGTTCGGACCCGGGCGCCAGGCGTGAGTGAGGAGCGCCGAGGCAGGCGGCCGGGCGCCGGCTACTCGGGATTCGTCGGGCTGCTGTTCGCGGTGGTGATCGTGATCGCGCTCGTCACCACCGCGACCGACGATCGCGGCGGGATCCTCGGCACCGATCCATCGGCGCGCGGCACCCCGCTTCCGGAGTTCGCCGTCCCCGAACTGCTCGGGTCGCGCGAGGGCGACGCGAACGTCTACCAGGACGCGTGCGAGAGCGACCGCCGTCCGTGCCCGGAGGAGGACCGCGTCACCCCTGCGTGCGAGGTCGACCTGAGCGAGGTGATCCGCGTCTGCGACTACTTCGACCGCCCGCTCGCGATCTCTTTCTGGTTCACCCGCGGCGGCGACTGCCTGCCGACCCAGGACGCCTTCGACCGGGTCGCGGCCCGGTTCTCCGACCGGGTCGGCTTCCTCTCGATCAACGTCCGCGACGACCGCGACGACGCCCAGCGGATCGTCCGCGAGCGTGGCTGGAGCGTCCCCGTGGGCTACGACGCCGACGGCGCCGTCGCGACGCTCTACCGGGTCGGGGTCTGCCCGACGGTGGCGTTCGCGTTCCCGGGCGGGGTGCTGAGCGGGGCGAAGATCGGCAGCGAGGAGCTGAGCGAGGCGGAGATGAGGACCGAGCTGCGCGAGCTGATCCGCGAGTCCCGCGAGCGGACCCCCGAACGATGAGCCGCGGCGGGCTCGAGGCCGGCTGGGTCGCGCCCGACGTCGCGGCGGAGCTGCCCGGGCTCGCGCTCCGCTACGCGGTCGTCGATCGCGGGTCGGGGCGGAGCTCGCGCGCGCTGAGGCAGCGGCTGCGCGAGCTCTCCGACCGCTTCTCGGGGGCGCAGGCGATCAACCTCCGCCACCAGGACATCCCGCACGCCTACCGGGTGCTCTACCGCCACATCGGCCTCGATCCCGACGAGCAACCGACGCCGGTCGAGGCGGCGGTCCTTGAGCGGCTCGAGCACGGAGGCTTTCGCAGCCGCAGCGTGCTCGACGACGCGCTGACGATCGCGACCGTCGAGACCGGGGTCGCGATCCGCGCCTTCGACGCCGACCGGGTCGCTGGCGCCCCCGGGATCCGCGCCAGCGCGCCGGGCGAGGCGCTCGCCGGGAGGCCCGGTGAGCTGCCGGCCGGAACGCTGGTGATCGCCGACGACGCGGGGCCGGTCGCGCTCCTGTTCGGCGCCGTCGCGGCGGGCCGGGACGTCGACCGAGCGACGTCGCGGACGCTGCTCTGTGCGGTCCGGCCCCGTACGGTGCCCGAGCTCGCGGTCGCGGAGGCGATCTGGCTCGCCCGCGAAGCCCTCGAAGCGGGATAGCGGCGGCGGGGCCGGCAGCGCCTCGGCGCCGCGCTCCCGGCGGCCGGAACGGCCTACAATCGGCCACGTAGGCGAGCGGAGGAAGGAGCCCGCGTTGCCCGAGGTCCTCGAGCAGATCCGTCCGGCGCCGGGAGCGGCCCCCGGGCACGCTCGGGCCGACCGGGTCCGGGCGGGCGAGGCCTCTCGCCGCGCCGCCCGCGACGACCTCCGCGCCCAGATCGCCGACCTCGAGCGCCGTCTCGCCGAGCTTTTCGCGGCTGCCTTCCCGCGCGGCGGGATCGACTGGAGGGTGGGCGCCGCCGGCGGCCCCCGGATCCTCGGAACCGGGGATCTCGAGCGGGTCCGCGACGCGCTCGCATACCGGCTGCGCGCGGCCGAGGTCGAGCTCGGCCACCGGGTCGAGGTCGAGCGCGCGAACCGCGAGCTGCTCGCCGAGATGGTCGCCGCGCCCGAGCGGCACCGCTGGATCCGGATCTCGAACTCCGACATCGGCGAGCCCGGCTGCCGGCACTGGCACTCGCGCCCGCGCTGGGGCATCCTCGGGATGCTGCTCGACTGGTGGCGGGTGAAGCTCTCCTCGGGCTGTCCGTTACCCGGTTGCGTTGAGCTCGCGGAAGCGTAAGCGCCGCCGGCGCCGCCGCCGGCCGCCGGACGAGGCGGGCGAGGCGGGCGCCCGGCCGACGACCGAGAAGCCGCCGCCGCGCAGGCCCCGGCGCGGCGAGCCCGCCGAGCGGCCGGCGCCGCCCTGGGGGTCGTTCCCGCTCTCCGAGCTCGCGATCTTCGTCGGCGCGGTGCTGCTCGTCGTCGGCTTTCTCGCCGCCTCGGGGTCGCGCCAGGCGACGCTCGTCGTCGCCGGCTTCGCGATCGCCTCGATCGGCGCGCTCGAGGTTGCGGTCCGCGAGCACTTCGCCGGCTACCGCTCGCACACCCTGCTGCTCGCCGGCGTGCCGGCTGTGATCGCCCTCGGGGCGCTGTTCTTCGCCGGGCCCGACTCGCTCGGGCCGCCGGTCCGGGTGCTGATCGGCGGCGGCGTCTACGCGGCGGCGGCGTGGGCGCTGATGCGCGCGTTCCGCGCCCGCTCGGGGGGCTACGCGTTCCGGGCCAAGGCGCCGCGGCGCTAGCCAGATCTTCCAGTGAGGGGCCCTAGCCCCGAAAGCAGCATGTTGTAAGGCCGCCGCAGGCGGCCGCAAGAGATTCTCGGAGCGCGCACCGCCCGCGCCGCTGGGGCAGGCGGGCGGTGCACGTGACGCTCGACGGCGCTAGCGGATTTTCCGGCCGAGCTCGTCGGCGAGAATCCGCCGCTGGCGCTCGGTCAGGCGGCCGAGGGTCCGGTTCTCGTTCAGGGCGAGCGAGAAGAGGAACTTCCTCGCCCGGGTGCGGCCCCACCGGCGCTGGCTGCGCAGGAGCTCACCGACGGCCATCGTCTCGACCTCCCACGGGCAGGTCCGGACGACCTCCGCGGTGTCGAGCTCACCGGCGGCGATCCTTCGCTTCAGTGCAGCGCGCGCGAGCCTCACCCGGTTCGCATGAGCGAGCGCTTCCATGTGCTGGGGGGTGCGCCGCTCGATGCGGCCAGGGGCAAGGGTCGTGCTGGCAGCTTCCATCGTCAGTCCTCCTCTGAGCGAAGGCTCGGGGTGTATAGATTCGAACGCCTTCGCGCCCTGCGACCGAGTCGCTCAGGGTGGGCCGGGACTGCCTCTCTACTGCCCCCGTCCGCTCCCTGCCCCGGGTGCGTCCGGCGTGCGCGGCAACCTATTGATTTGAGCCGGTCGGAGTCAACCTGGAACCGTCACTCGGCGGGCAAGTCGTTCGCTACTAGCAAGGTTTTCTTGCGTCCCAGGCTCTTGTCCGAAACTGGACAAGGCGAATCTACCCCGGGCGGGGCAACTCGGGGAAGCCCTCGACGACGCGGCCGAAGATCTCGAGCGCGCGGTCGAGGTGCTCGCGCTCGTGGGTCGCCATCAGCGACGTCCGCAGCAGCGCCCCGCCCGGAGGGACGGCCGGGTGGAGGGCGACGTTGGTGTAGACGCCGGCGTCGAACAGCGCCTTCCACAGCGTCACCGCCTGCCAGTCCTCGCCGACGACCACCGGGACGATCGGCGTCACGACCTCGGTGCCGTCGGGGAGCCGCGTCGGCTCGACCACCTCGAGGCCGAGCTCGGTCAGCCCGCGGTGCAGGTAGGCGGCGTTGTCGAGCAGTCGGGCGAGCAGCGCGGGCCCCTCGGGCCCGCGGATGATCCGCAGCGCGCCGAGCGCCGCCCCGACCGCCGCCGGGACGCCCGAGGCGGTGAACATGAACGCGCGGGCCGCGATCCGCAGGTACTCGACGACGTCGGCGGGGCCGGCGATGAAGCCGCCACACGAGGCGAGGCTCTTCGAGAACGTTCCCATCCTCAGGTCGACGCGGTCCTCGACGCCGAGCAGCTCGCTCGCGCCGACGCCGCGCGCGCCCAGCACCCCGACCCCGTGCGCCTCGTCGACCATCAGCCGCGCCCCGTAGCGCTCGGCGAGGTCGGCGATCTCCGGCAGCGGGGCGATGTCGCCCTCCATCGAGAAGACGCCGTCGACGACGACCAGCGTCCCGCCGGCGTCGTCGGCCGCGCGGCCGAGCATCTTCTCGAGCTTGTCGAGCTGGTTATGGCGGAACGGGCGCAGCCGGGCCCCGGAGAGGCGGCAGCCGTCGAGGATCGACGCGTGGTCGCCCGAGTCGCAGATCACCGTGTCGCCGGGCTCGAGGATCGTCCCCAGGGTCCCGAGGTTGACCTGGTAGCCGGTTGTGAACACGAGCGCGTCCTCGGTCCCGATCCAGTCGGCGATCTCGCGCTCGAGCTCGAGGTGCAGCGGCGTCGTCCCGTTCATGAACCGCGAGCCGGTCAGCGCGGTGCCGTAGAGCTCGAGCGCGTCGCGCGCCGCCTGCTTGACCCGCTCGTCGCCGGTCAGCCCGAGGTAGTTGTTCGAGCCGAGCATCACCTTCTCGTCACCCTCGATCTCCATCAGCGGGCCGGCCTCGGACTCGATCAGCCGGAAGTAGGGGAGCAGGTCGGCCTGCTTCGCCGCCTCGAGCTGCTCGGCGCGGTCGTGCGTACGCGCCTTCTCGAACACGTCGACCGATGCTGAGGTTGTCTTCTCCATGGCCGAAAGTGTCGCACCAGGGCGCGATCGAGGCTGTCTGCGGGAGCGGAGGAGGCGGCGTAGGGGTTCTCCGGAGGTGTAGCTTGCCGCGTCGTGTCGACGATCTCGATCCGGCCGGTGGGCGGCCGCCGCGACCTCACCCGGTTCATCAAGCTGCCGTTCCGGCTCCATCGCGACTCGCCCCGCTGGGTCCCGCCGGTGGTCTTCGAGCGCCGCCGGTTCCTCGATCGGCGGCGCAACCCGTTCTTCGACCATGCCGATGCCGAGTACTTCCTCTGTGAGCGCGGAGGCGAGGTGGTGGGGCGGATCAGCGCCCAGGTCGACCAGCGGTGGGACGAGTTCCAGGGCGGAAGCGACGCGATGTTCGGCTTCTTCGAGGCCGAGGACGATCCCGATGTCGCCCGCGCGCTCGTCGACGCGGCGCGCGGCTGGGCTCGCGACCGCGGGCGGCAGCGGCTGCTGGGCCCGATGGACTTCACCACCAACGACGAGTGCGGGCTGCTCGTCGACGGCTTCGACCAGCCGGCGCTGATCCTCGAGCCCTGGCATCCACCCTACTACCGGGATCTGCTCGAGGGGCTCGGGATGACGAAGGCGATCGACCTGCTGATGTGGTCGCTTCACCTCGGCGAGCTCAAGCAGGGCGACCAGTTCGCGCCGCTGATCCACGCCGCCGCCGAGCGCTCGCGTGAGAAGGGAGTCGTCGTCCGTAACGTCCGCCGGCGCGACATCGACTCCGACTTCGCCCGGCTGATGGGGGTGTACAACGAGGCCTGGGGCCGCAACTGGGGCTTCGTCCCGATCACCGACGAGGAGCGGCGGTTCCAGACCGCGAGCCTGAAGCCGGTCCTCGACGAGCAGTGGACGATGGTCGCCGAGCTCGACGGCAAGCCGATCGGCGGAGCGATCACCCTGCCCGACATCAACCAGGCGCTCGCGCGAATGAACGGCCGGCTGCTGCCCGCCGGGTGGTGGCACTTCCTGCTCCGCCGCCGCTACATCGACCGCGTCCGGGTCTTCGCGCTCGGCGTCCTGCCGCAGTACCAGCACCTCGGTGTCGCCGCCGCGCTCTACGTCCGCCACCTCGACAACGCGAAGCAGCCCGGCGGGATCGACCACGGTCACATGGGCTGGATCCTCGAGACCAACAAGTCGATGAACCGGGCGATGGAGGGGATGGGCGGAACCGTCGTCAAGCGCTACCGGATCTACGAGCAGCCGCTCGGCTAGCCGGTCGGCGCCGAGCCTCGGTCGGCCGGGCTGAGCGCGAGTGGCGGGTTGGTGGCGGTATGCGCCACAAACTCGCCGAACGCCGCATTCGTCGACCAGGGCTTCTCCCCGCAGTTTCCGGGGTCCGCCGGGGTCAGCCCCGCGGCCGTCCTCGCGCACCTCTAGAGTTGGCCGTCATGGTCGAGGAGCTGCTGGAGGGCGAGGCGATCGAGGAGCCGGCGCCGGAGGCCGAGGTCGAGGGGACGGCGACGAGGCGGCTACCCGCGCTCCGTGCACCGGCCGGGATCTCGCCGTGGAAGGGCGAGGTGAGGACGGCGGCGATCGCCGCCGGGGCGGGGATGGTTGCCGGGGCGGCGACCGTCGCCGCCGTCCGGGCGACGCGCGGCGCGGGGTTACGTCGGCGCTCCGGGCGGCGCCTGCTGGGCCGGCGGGAGCCGGCGCAGCGTGTCGTCGCCAGCCGTTCGTTCCTTGTCGACGTCCACGTTCTCGGGAACAAGTAGGCCCGCCGTGGCGGCGGCGCCGCGGGTCGAGGTCGAGGTGCGGCCGCGGTGGCCCTACCGTCTCCCGCGCGCCGGTCGCGACGGCGTCATGCGCCGTCCGACGGCGGGTGCGCTGCTGCGCCTGCTGCACGTCGACGGCGAGCCGATCGCCGTCGGCGTCCGCCAGCCGGCGCCCGACCGGGTGGTCTTCAGAGCGACCGCCGGCGATGAGGCGCCGGTCGCGCGCGATCTGCTCGAGGTTGCGATCGAGCGGATGCGCTTCGCGCTCGGCGTCGACGAGGACCTGAGCGACTTCTACGCGACCTTCAGCCGCGACCCGCGGGTCGGACCGGCGGTTCGGGCGCGGCCCTGGCACCGGCCGCGGCGTCGTCCGTGGCCGTGGGAGGCGCTCGCGTGGGCGGTCACCGAGCAGCTGATCGAGTCCTCGCGCGCGGCGGAGATCCAGCGGCGGATCGTCGGCCGCTGGGGCCCGCGTCGGCGGATCGGGGCGGAGGAGCTGCGCGACGTGCCCGGGGCTGCGGTGATCGCCGGGCGCGCGCCGGCTGAGCTCGCCTCGATCGACCTCGCGCCGTCGCGGGCGGCGGCGCTGATCCGCTGTGCGCGGGAGGTCTCACTCGGCCGGGCGGACCCGGCGCGCGCCGGCGACGACCGGCGCCTCCTCCGCCTCGCCGGGATCGGCCCGTGGACCGTCCAGTGCCTCGGCTTCCACGGTCGCGGCGACCCCGACGCGCTCCCGGCCGGCGACCTCGCCTACGTCAAGCTCGTCGGTCGCCTCGCCGGCCTCGGCCGCCGGGCAACGGTTCCGGAGATCGAGGAGTACTTCGCCCCCTACGCTCCTTACCGCGGCCTCGCCGGCTCGTTCATGCTCACCCGCTGGCACGGCCGGATCGCCGCCGGCCCGCCGCTGCGGATGGCTGCGTAGCCCGGCGAGCCCGGGTCACTCCGGGATCTCGCCCGGAAGCAGTTCGTTGGTCAGCAGGTCGCCGGCGGCGAGGGGGCGCTCGACGAGCTGGTTGTCGGCGAGGAAGGCGGCGAACTCCTCCCACTGGCCGGGGCGCATGTAGCCGTAGGGCTGCCCTTCGGGATGGCCGGTCAGCGCCGGCAGCGTCGCCCGCACCTGGGCGCGGGTGAGCCCGGGGTCGAGGTCGCGGTTCGCGGCCAGGACCGCATCGGCCGCGGCACGGGGGTCGGCCGCGGCATCGCGGGTCCCGCGCTCGAGGGCAGCGATGAACAGCCGGATCGGATCCGGGTCCTCGGCAATCGCGTCGGTGCTCGCGACGAGGACGAGCTCGTCGTAGGGCGGGATTCCGAGCTCGTCGACCGGGAAGATGATCGGCCGCCTGCGGCGCTCCTCCAAGTCGACCCCCTCGATGTTCCAGAACATCCCGAGGACGGCGTCTGCGCGGCCCCCGAGCAGGGCCGGCAACAGGTTGAGGCCGACGTCGATCCGTTCGGCGGCGTCGGGGCCGAGGCCGGCAGCGTCGAGGATCGCCTCGAGGTACGCGGCCTGATAGGGGATGCCCGCGGTCGCGACGGTCTTCCCGCGGAGGTCCTCGGGGTCGCGGATCGGCGTTTCGCCGGGGAGCGAGACGAGCGAGGTCAGCGGCTCGGCGGCGAGCGCGGCGACGGCGACCACAGGCAGTCCCTCGTTGCGGGCGAGGATCACCTCGGGCTCGTAGGAGATCGCAAGGTCGGCGCGGCCGGCGGCGACCTGGCGGATCGGCGCCGACGGGTCGGAGGGCGTTCGCGCTTCGACCGCGAGCCCGGCCTCCTCGAAGTAGCCGCGCTCGAGCGCGGTGAAGATCCCGGCGTGGTCGGGGTTCGGGAACCAGTCCAGCGCGAGGTCGAACGACTCCGGCTCGGCGGCGACGTCCTCGGACTTCTCACCGCAGCCGGCGGCGATCGCGGCCGCCGCGACGGCGATCGCGACGATGATCGACAGTGGGCGCTTTCTCAACTGATCCTCCTGGTCATCTCGTGTTTCTTGTTCCCGCGCCAGGCCGGGCGCAGCGCCGCGCCCGGCTTCGTCGCAGCTCATCTCGTCCCATCACCACCGTCCTCGCCCCACCAGGCGAGCTTGCGCTCGAGCAGCGAGAGGACGCCGAAGAGGGCGACCGCGAACGCGGCGAGGACGACGACCGCGGCGAATGTCTGGTCGGTGAGGAGCTGGGAATAGGAGATCCTGATCATGTGGCCGAGCCCGGCGCTGGCGCCGACCCATTCGGCGAACACGGCGGCGATCAGCGCCACCGCGACCGCGATCTTCGCGCCGCTGAAGAAGTAGGGCAGCGCGGTCGGGGCCTCGACCCGGCGCAGGATCTGCCAGCGGCTCGCGTCGAGGCTGCGCATCATCCGCACCAGGTCGGGGTCGACCGAACGCAGGCCGTCGAGCGTGTTGACGGTGATCGGGAAGAAGCAGATCAGCGCGATCACCGCGAGCTTGGGGCCGATCCCGTATCCGAGCCAGACGACGAGGATCGGGGCGATGACGATGATCGGGATCGTCTGCGAGCCGATCAGCAGCGGGTAGAAGGCGCGTCGGAGCGCCGGCCAGCGGTGGAGGGCGACCGCGTAGCAGGCACCGGCGGTGAGGGCGATCGCGAACCCGAGCAGGACCTCCTGCAGCGTCACCCAGGCGTTGTCGGCGAGCCGCGACCGGTGCTCCCAGAGCGCGGCGGCGATGTCGGTCGGCGACGGGACCAGGAACGGCTTGATCGCGAGCGCGTCGGCGATCAGGTCCCAGCGCGCGGCGAGCTCCCACGCGGCGAGGAGCGCGACGACGATCAGGGCCGGCGGCAGGGCCGAGCGCAGGGCCCTCACGGTGCGTCCCCCCGCATCGCCCGCAGCGCGCGCTCGCGCTCGGCGACGAGCCCGGGGTCGGTGACCGCGGCGATCCGCGGCGTCGCCCGCGGCGCCGGGCCTTCGAGCTCGGCGGCGACCGTCGCCGGACGCGGGCTCAGCACGGCAACCCGGTCGCAGAGGTAGAGCGCCTCCTCGACGTCGTGCGTGACCAGCACCACGGTGGTCGGCTCGGCCGCGTGCACGTCGAGCAGCAGGTCCTGCATGCGCAGCCGTGTGAGGGCGTCGAGCGCGCCGAACGGCTCGTCGAGCAGCAGCACCCCCGGGTTGCGGGCCAGTGCGCG
>DATHVI010000171.1:0-7238 GCA_035461385.1 Solirubrobacterales bacterium | reverse complement strand
CGTCGATGTCGTCCCCGCTCGCGGGCTCGCGCCAACGCGTCGTCGAGGACGACTCTGGTCTCGGCAAGCGAGCTCGCCTGGAACCTGAGGACGACACTGGCTTCCAGGAGGGCGGCCCTCTCGCTTACCTTCGGTAAGTCCCTGCGGAACATCGAAGGCGGGCGCCGATGACCGGCCCGCTGCTCACCGCCGACGACGTGGCCGAGCTGCTCGCGGTCCCGAAGTCCTGGGTCTACCAGGAGGCCCGCGCCAACCGCATCCCCCACGTGCGCGCCGGGAGGTACGTCCGCTTCCGCCGCGAGGCGATCGAGGAGTGGGTCGAGCGGCTCGAATCGACCCCGTCGCCTGGTTGTGGTCCAGGTGGTCGCCGGTTCGAGTCCGGTCGCTCACCCTCCGGGCGTCTCGATCTCCCGTCGTCGCGCCCGCACCAGCTCACGGACGATGGCCTCAGGCAACGGCTTCTCCGCCGTGAAGCGGATCGTGCCCTTGGCGAAGTCGAAGCCCTCGAGGCGGTCGCTGACGGCGTCGATCGCCGCGGGGCTGAACGGGAACACGCTGAGGTGGCGCTTCGCCGCCCGGAGCCCGAGCAGCGGACGACCGGCGTAGGTGAACGCCGGCATCCCGTAGCTCGTGCCCTCCTCGGCGTCCGGCGCCTCGTCGCGGACGATCGCGCACACGCGCTCGAACGCGACGCGCGCGGGCGCATCGAGCCGGCCGAGGTAGTCGTCGATCGCGGACATCGGGGCCAGCGTATCTCCGCGCTCGCCCCGGGCCAGGTACGGTCCGGGACATCGACCGCTCGCGACCCGAGAACGCCCCCGTCGAACCCGCTCCCCCGAGGCTGACCGAGCGGTTCCTCGCCGCGCTCTCCCTGTCGGGGGAGGTCCACGGCGACCAGCGCCGGCACGGGACGCAGGTCCCCTACGCGGCGCATCTGCTGATCGTCGCCGGGCTCGTGCTCGAGGCCGGCGGCGACGAGGACGAGGCGATCGCGGCGGTCCTCCACGACAGCGTCGAGGATGGCGGTGGGCGGCCGCTCCTGGCGCGGATCGAGTCGGACTACGGCGGCCGTGTCGCGGCGATCGTCGCCGCCTGCTCGGACACGCTCGAGCCCGGCAGCGACGATCGCAGCTGGAAGCAGCGCAAGCAGGCCCATCTCGGCCACCTCGCCGCGACCCGCGACGACGCGGTGCTCCGGATCATGCTCGCCGACAAGGTCCACAACGCGCGCTCGATCGTCCGCGACTTCCGCTCCGAGGGAGACGCGCTCTGGCAGCGGTATTCGAACCGAACCCCTGACGATCAGCTCTGGTACTACGACGAGCTCGTGCGGCTGTTCGATCAGCGCGCCGAGGGGCCGCTGGTCGCCGACCTCCGCCGCGCCGTCGAGGAGCTCCGCGAGCTGCTCGCGGCGAAGCCGTCCGGGGACTCGTCCGGCCGGTAGCACCGAGGGTGTCCCAACGGGAGCCGGACCGCGGACGGGAGGCTCCGAAGGCGCTTGTATACTAGTGTCCTCGTGGGCGAGGTAGTCGCACTGAAAGCGCTCAGGCGGGCTGCCGGCTCACCGGCTCGGGTGCAGGTGTACGCCGCGCTCCGGCAGGCGATCGTCCGGGGGGACCTCGAGCCCGGCCAGCGGCTCTCCGAGAACGCGCTCGCAAACGACCTCGGGGTCAGCCGGACCCCGATCCGCGAGGCGCTTGCGCGCTTGCGCGACGACCGCCTGGTCGAGATCGTCCCCCAGCTCGGGACGTTCGTCTCGCGGATCAGCGCCCAGGCGGTCGGCGACGCGCAGTTCATCCGCGAGGCGCTCGAGTGCGCGGCGGTGCGCCGCGCCGCCGAGTTGGCCGGCGAGGACGACGTCGCCCGACTCGAGGAGAACCTGCACTCGCAGGAGCGGGCGCGCGAGGCCGTTGACCTCGACGCCTTCTACCTCCTCGACGACGACTTCCACCGCGGGCTCTGCGACCTCAGCGGCCACCTCGCCGTCTGGCCGGTCAGCGAGCGCGCGAAGTCGCATCTCAACCGCATCCGCCGGCTCAGCCTCGGGATGCCCGACTACCTGCGCGAGATGATCTCCGAGCACCGCGGCGTCCTCGACGCCGTCGCCGGCCACGATCCCGACACCGCCGAGGACAGGCTCCGCCACCACCTGCGCATGGTCCTGCGCGAGGTCCCGAGCCTGCGCGAGCACCACCCCGACTACTTCGAGGAGGCATGATGGCCGTTGCCCAGGCAGTGCGCACGGACCTCTACGAGCAGATGGTCCTGATCCGCAAGTTCGAGACCGAGTCCGAGCGCCAGTACAAGCTCGCCCGGATCGGCGGCTACTGCCATCTGTCGTCCGGCCAGGAGGCGGCGACGGTCGGCACGATCGAGGCGATGACCGACAACGACCTGCTCGTCACCGGCTACCGCTGCCACGGGTTCGCCCTCGCCCGCGGCGTGCCCCCCGAGGCGGTGATGGCGGAGCTGTTCGGACGCCGCTCGGGCTGCGCCCACGGCCGCGGGGGATCGATGCACCTGCTCGACGTCTCGCGGGGGTTCTACGGCGGCTGGGGGATCGTCGCCGGCCAGCTCCCGATCGCCACCGGTCTCGCGCTCGGCCTCGTCCGCCGGGGCCGCGAGGACGCGGTCCTGTGCGAGCTCGGCGATGGGGCGGTGAACATGGGCGCCTGGCACGAGTCGCTCAACCTCGCCGCGCTGTGGCGGCTGCCGATCGTCTTCTTGGTGATCAACAACCGCTACGGGATGGGGACCGCGGTCGACCGCGCGTCCGCTGAGCCGGAGATCTTCAAGCGCGCCCGCGCCCACCGTATGGACGGCGAGCGCGTCGACGGCGACGACCTCGACGAGGTGCTCGAGGCCGCGAGCCGGCTGCTCGCCCGCGCCCGCGAGCAGCGCGAGCCGGCGGTGCTCGAGGCGGTCACCTACCGCTACCGCGGCCACTCGGTCGCCGACGCAGGGCTCGCCTACCGGACGAAGGAGGAGATCGCCGAGGCCGAGGCGCGCGACCCGATCGAGCGGGTGCGCGCGAAGCTGCTCGACCAGGGCGCCTCGGAGGAGGACCTCGACGAGGCGGCTCAGCGCGCGGACGCAGCGGTGGCGGCGGCGGTCGAGTTCGCCGAGAGCGACCCCGAGCCCGAGGTCTCCGAGCTCGCCTACGGGATGCACGCCGCCGGGAGCGACGAGCAGTTCGCGCCGATGCGCCTCGGCGCGCCCTACGGCGAGCAGGAGCTGGTCTTCGACGCGGGGCTGGGGAGGTGAGGGCGGTGCCGGAAGCGATGCGCAACGAGGACGCCGATGCTGCCCATGTCGGCGCCGCCAGCAGCATGTCAGGCGGCGTAGCCGCCGGAGGTGGTGTATGACCGACACCGCAACGGCACCAGCCCCCGATGCGACCGAGGGGACGAGGAGGATGACCTACCGCGAGGCGCTTCGCCTCGCGCTCCGCGAGGAGATGCACCGCGACCCGAGCGTCTTCCTGATGGGCGAGGAGGTCGGCGTCTTCGAGGGCTCCTACAAGGTCAGCGCCGGGCTGCTCGACGAGTTCGGCCCCGACCGGGTGATCGACACGCCGATCTCCGAGGAGGGCTTCGTCGGCGCCGGGATCGGCGCCGCCCTGCTCGGCGAGCGCCCGGTGGTCGAGATCATGACGATCAACTTCCTGCTCGTCGCGATGGACCAGGTGATCAACCACGCGGCGAAGATCGGGACGATGTTCGGCGGCGAGGTCCGCTGTCCGCTGGTGATCCGGACGCCGAACGGCGGCGGCAACCAGCTCACCGCCCAGCACTCGCAGTCGTTCGAAGGGTGGTTCGCGGGCACGCCCGGCCTCAAGGTCGTCGCCCCGGCGAGCCCGGCCGACGCCAAGGGCCTGCTGAAGGCCGCGATCCGCGACGAGGACCCGGTGCTGGTGGTCGAGAACCTGCCGATCTACAAGCAGAAGGGCGAGGTCCCGGACGACCCCGAGCACCTGGTCCCGATCGGCCGCGCCCGGGTAGCTCGCGAGGGCCGCGACGTCTCGCTCGTCGCCCACAGCTTCGCCACCGTGCGCGCGCTCGAGGCCGCCGAGCGCCTCGCCGACTCACACGGGATCGAGGCCGAGGTCGTCGACCTGCGCTCGCTGCGCCCGCTCGACGTCGAGACCGTCGCCGCCAGCGTCGCCCGGACCAACCGCGCGGTGCTGGTCGAGGAGGGCTGGCCCTCCTACGGGGTCACCGCCGAGCTCGCGGCGCGGATCCAGCGCGCGTGCTTCGACGACCTCGACGCCCCGGTCGAGCGGGTCGGCTCGGCCGAGGTGCCCCTCCCGTACGCGAAGAACCTCGAGAACGCCGCGCTGCCGAGCAGCGACCGGATCATCGGCGCGGTGCTCGCGACGGTCGGGGCTGCGCCAGCGGATTAACCGCGATCTCAGCATTTGGCCACCTGTGGGCCGCACGGCGCCGGGAGCTGCCGGCGCTCGGGGCGATCAGGGGGCGACGATCTCGAAGCCGGGGTCGGGGCGGTCGATGAGGGACAGCAGGCGGGCGAGCTTCTCGCCGTCGCCGGAGACCTCGATCTCGCCCGGCGGGATCGTCGCCGCGGCCTCGGGGCCGCCGAGGATCAGGGTGTCGAGAGCCGACCGTGTGAGGACGATCAGCGCGTCGGCGTCGGCGTCGTGGCGGGCGGGGATCGCGCTCAGGGCGCCGTTCGAGATCGTCATCGTCCACTCCTCCTCGAGGTCGGTGAAGCGCCAGTTGACGACGATCCGCTCACCCGCCGCGCGGGGGCCGTCGAGCCGCGCGCCGATCGCGTCGAAGACCATCTCGATCGGCAGCGCGCGGGCGACTCCGCGCCCCGTGGCCTCGATCGCGCGCGCCGGCTGCACCCCGTCGCGGAGCTCGCGGGCTCCGGCGAGGAAGTGGTTGCGCCAGATCGCGCTCTCCGACCCGTAGCCGAGCTGCTCGAGCGCGTCGGCCTCTAGCTCGCGCGCCGCCCGGTTGCGCGGATCGGCGAAGACGAGGTGGCTCGCGAGCTCGGCGGCCCAGCGGAACTCCCCCGCCGCGAGCGCCTCGCCGGCGCGCTCGAGTAGGGCATCGGCACCGCCCGCAAGCTCGACGTAGCGCCGGCCGGCCGCGACCGGGGGGAGCGGGTCGAGGTGAGCCGGGTTGCCGTCGAAGAAGCCGAGGTAGCGCTGGTAGATCGCGCGGACGTTGTGGCTCACGGTCCCGTAGAGCGGCCGGCAGGACCACTCCCGCGCCAGCTCGGGCGGAAGCTCGAGCTCGGCGGCGATCTCGGTCGGCGTCAGCCCGGCGTTGAGCAGCCGCAGGGTCTGATCGTGGAGGTACCGATAGAGGTCGCGGTGGCGGGCGAGCAGCCCGGCGATCCGCTCGCTGCCCCAGGTCGGCCAGTGGTGGCCGTGGAAGACGACCTCGCTCGAGTCGGCGAACATCGCGCGGGTCTCGTCGAGGTGCTTCGACCACCGCAGCGCGTCGCGCACCGGAGCCCCGCGGAGGGTCAGCAAGTTGTGGAGGGTGTGGGTCGCGTTCTCGGCGACGCACAGCGCCGCGCGCTGGGGGAGCTGGAAGTTGAGCTCCGCCGGCGCCTCGGTGTCGGGGGTGAGCTGGAAGACGAAGTTGACCCCGTCGATCTCGGCGCGCTGGCGGGTGCGCGTCACCGAATCGGTCGGCGGGATCAACGACACCGTGCCGGCCGAGGTCGCCCGGCCGATGCCGCAGTCGACCCGGCCGCGCTCGCCCGGTTCGAGGAACGAGCCGAACATGTACGCTGCCCGCCGGGCCATCGCCGTCCCGGCGAGGACGTTCTCGCTCACCGCGTGCTCGAGGAACCCCTCCGGCGCCCAGACCGGGACCTCGCCGCCGCGGACCCGCTCCGGGTCGACGACTCCCTCGACGCCGCCGAAATGGTCGACGTGGCTGTGCGTGTAGACGACGGCGCTCACCGCCCGCCCGCCGCGCTCGGCGCGATAGAGGGCGAGCGCCGCGGCGGCGCACTCGGTCGAGATCAGCGGGTCGACGACGATCACCCCCGACTCGCCCTCGATCAGCGACATGTTCGAGATGTCGAAGCCGCGTGCCTGGTAGACGCCGTCGGCGACCTCGTAGAGCCCTGGCAACGCGTTCAGCCGCGCTTGGCGCCAGAGCGCCGGATGGACGGTCGGCGGCGCCCCGCCGGGTCCCTCCGAGTCGGCATCGGCCGGGTCGAGGAGGGAGTCCGAGCCCATGTCCCAGACGACCTCGCCGCGCTCGTCGCGGATCAGCGGCTCCGCCGGGCCGGTGACGAAGCCGCGCCGGGCATCGTCGAAGTCGCGGCGGTCGTCGAACGGCAGCTCTCGGGCGGCCGCCGAGTTCGCGGCCTCGATGCTGGCGGTGGCGGCCTTCGGTCCGCTGGGCTCAGCCGGGGGCACGCGGGCGAGAGTAGCCGGATCGCGGTCGCCCGACGGCGGCATCCCCCGATCCGGGCGAGCGCCCGGGAGCCGGCGGGCTCCCGGGCGCTCCGGCCGCGGTCTGCGCACGGGCCGCCGGCCACGGCCCGTGCTCGGATCTCAGTCGCCGTTCTCGGACGCCGGGATGATCTCGGGCGCGCGCGCGTACTCGAACACGGTCGCGCCGCTCCTGGTCACCGAGACGGTGCAGTGGATCACCTTGCCGACGTCGTCGGCGGTCGGGGTGTAGTGCTGGCCTTCGCCGACGATCAGCGAGTCGACCCAGGTCAGGTTCTGGGTCCCGAACTCGGGCTCGGCCGGGGTCGCGAAGTTCCCCAGGTCGAGCTGGCTCGGCGCGCGGTAGCGCGGGTGCTCGGGGCCGATGTCGTTCGACCGGTACCAGGTGAACCAGTCGTCCGCCGCCCTCGGTCCGCGGTTCCTCCAGCCGCCCCTGGTGCAGGTGAGCTCCTCTCCTACCTCCCCCGAGCCCGCGACCTTGGGCTCGTGGACGTTGACCGGGAGGTCGCCCGGGCCGAGCTCCTTGACCTGGATCTCGCGGTAGCGGATCCGGTCGTTGCCGCCGTGCGTCTGGAGGCCGATGTAGCCCGCGGCGAGCTGGCGCGCCATCGTCGGCGGATCGCCGTTGCGGGAGGCGATCTTCGGAATCGAGTTGTCGAACTGGTTGATCACCTCACCGTCGATCAGCACCGTGTACTGCTGGCCGACCATCCTGATCTCCATGTCGTGCCAGACGCCCTTCTCGAGCCGCTCGTTGGTCTTCGACTGCTTCGCGTTCAGGTTGCGGAAGCCGTAG
>DATHVI010000170.1:0-29038 GCA_035461385.1 Solirubrobacterales bacterium | reverse complement strand
GTCCTGGGCGACCGCGACATCGACCCGGGCGCCGGCCAGATGGGCCGCCTCGACAGCGCGCTCGAGCGCCGCCAGCGCCGTCCGCGCGTCGCCCCCGGAGCGCTCCGCGAGCAGCTCGAGAGCGTCGGCGTCGATCTCCGGCGGATCGCCGATCCCCCGGCTCGGATCGTCCAGCGCCCGGTCGAGCAGGGCGCGGATCTCCCCCGCGTCGAGGGCGCGCAGCTCGTAGACCTGGCAGCGGGAGAGCAGGGCGGAGTTGACCTCGAAGTAGGGGTTCTCGGTCGTCGCCCCGATCAGCGTCACCAGGCCCTCCTCGACCGCGGGCAGGAGCGCGTCCTGCTGGGCCTTGTTGAAGCGGTGGATCTCGTCGAGGAAAAAGATCGTCGGCTGACCCGTGGCCCGGCGGCGCTCGGCGGCGCGCTCGATCACCGCGCGGACCTCGGCCCGCCCGGCGTTGACCGCCGACTCCTCCTCCCAGGCCCCCCGGGCGCCCGTCGCGATGATCCGCGCCAGCGTCGTCTTCCCAGACCCCGGAGGCCCATAGAGGATCGCCGAGTGCGGCTCGCCCGCCTCGACCGCGGTCCGCAGCGCCGAGCCCGCAGCGAGCAGGTGGTCCTGGCCGACGAGCTCGTCGAGCGAGCGAGGGCGCATCCGGACCGCGAGCGGTGCCTCGTCGAGGGGCACCGGGGTTCGCTCGGGGGGATCGGAGCCGGTGTCGAACAGCCGCTCCATGGCTCAAGTATCGCCAGCGCTGCGGCCGAAGCAGGGCAGTCGCGTAATCTCACGCCTATGGGCGACCAGACCGCCTTCGCCGATCCGCGCCTCGGCTCCGAGGCCGTCGAGCTGCTCGGCGAGCTGATCCGAATCGACACCTCGAACCCGCCGGGCGACGAGGGCCCGGCGCAGGAGCTGCTCGCCAGCCTGCTCGGCGACGCCGGGTTCGAGTGCGAGCTGCTCGCTGCGGAGCCCGGTCGCCCGAACCTCGTCGCGACGCTCGCGGGCGATGCCCCGGGTCCGGCGCTCTGCCTGCTCGGCCACGTCGACACCGTGCCCTCGAATCGCGGCGAGTGGAGCTTCGATCCCTGGGCCGGCGACATCGTCGACGGCGAGATCCGCGGCCGCGGCGCCCAGGACATGAAGGGCCAGGTCGCTGCCGAGGCCGCGGCCGCGGCCGCGCTCGCGCGCAGCGGATGGCGTCCCGGGCGCGGCGAGCTCAAGCTGGTGATCACGGCCGACGAGGAGACCGGCGGCGGCCTCGGGGCGCGCTGGCTCTGCGAGCAGCACCCCGACAAGGTCCGCGCCGACCTCGTCGTCAACGAGGGCGGAGGCAAGTCATTCGAGCACGGAGGCCGGCGGTTCTACACGATCGCGGTCGGCGAGAAGGGAGTGTGCAGGTTCCACCTCCGAGCACAGGGGGTCGCCGGCCACGGCTCGATCCCCGGCCTCGGCGAGAACGCGCTGCTGAAGCTCGCGCCGGCGGTGGCGACGATGCGCGAGCAGCCCCCCCTCGACCCGACCCCGGAGGGTCTCGCCTTCCTCCACGCCCTGACCGACAACCCGATCGACCCCGACGACCCGTCGGCGCTCGCCGACGCGGTCGAGGCACTGCGGTCGACGGCTCCGAAGGTCGCCGCCTACCTCGCCGAGCCGATGCTCCGCGTGACCCTGGTGCCGACGCGAGCGCGGGCGTCGGAGAAGGACAACGTGATCCCGTCGGCGGCCGAGGTGCTGGTCGACTGCCGCGTTCCGCCGGGGATGGGGGCGGACGAGGTTCGCGAGCGCGTCGACGGCGTCCTCGGGCCGCTTGCGAGTGAGGTCGCGGTCGAGTTCGCCGAGGTTGTGGTCGGCAACCGCTCGCCGCTCGAGACGCCCCTCGCGGGCGCGATCCGCGACTGGCTGGCCGACACCGACCCCGGGGCGGAGCTGGTCCCGATCGTGATGCCCGGGTTCAGCGACAGCCACTGGTTTCGCCGCGCGTTCGGCGCCGCGACCGTCTACGGCTTCTCCCCGCAGCGCGAATTCGACCTGATCCGCGCCGAGCCCCTCTTCCACGCCGCCGACGAGCGTGCGGCAGTCGCCGACATCGAGCTCGCGGCATCGTTCTACGCCGACCTCCCGCGGCGGTTGCTTCGATGAGCGCGGAGCCAGGACAAGGGAAGGTGTCTCCCGGGCGAAGCGCGATCCGGGGTCGATGAGCGCGGAGCGAGGACAAGGCTCGAACGGGGCCGGGCCCGAGCGCACGAAGCTCCGGCTCGGCGGGATGGCGCTTCGCAACGGGCTGCTGATCCACGGGCCGACCTCGTGGGCGGTTGCCGCGCGGACGCCCGAGGGCGAGCTCGAGGTGGCCTCGGGCCCGAAGCCCGTGTTCAGCCGCGGGCGACTCGGAAAGGTCCCGGTGCTGCGCGGCCCGCTGCGGCTGGCCGAGGCGCTGGCCGTCGTCCCGCTCGCCCGCTACCGCCTCGCATCGGCCCGGCTCGCGTTCGAGGACCCCCGGGTGATCGCGGCCGCAGTCGCCAGCCTCGCCGTCTCGAGCGCGGTGCGCCGGTCGGGGGAGCGGCGCGGGCGCGCCGGCGGGCCGCTGCGCGAGGCCGTGGTCGCCCTGCTCGGGCTCGTTCCGGCGCTCGCCGCGCTCCGCGACCACGACCTCGCCGCCTACCACGGCGTCGAGCACAAGGCGATCGCCGCCTACGAGGTCGACACCGATCCCGCCGACATGCCGAAGGAGCACCCGCGCTGCGGCTCGAACCTGATCGTGCCGATGATGGCGACGTCGATCGCCGGCCAGGTGCTCGTCGAACTGCTCCTCGACGAGCCGGGGCCGATCGCGCGCGGCGCGGCGACGATCGCCGGCGTCGGGTCGGCGGTCGAGCTCTTCCTCTACGCCGAGCGCAACCCGGAGAGCGCGGCCGCGCGCGCCGTCCACGGCCCCGGCCACGAGATCCAGCGGCTGCTGTCGACGCGCGAGCCGACCGTCGAGCAGCTCGAGGTCGGCAGGGCGGCGCTGGCCGAGGTCCTACGGGTCGAGGCCGAAGCTGCCGATGAGTAGGTGACGGCGGCCTTCGCCCGCCGGATCCCCGATCGCCATGCACCTGACAGCGCTACTCGGACTCACCTACGACCAGTTCGTCCAGGACATCCTCATGCCCTGGGCGCCGGTCGCCCTGATCGTCGTGATCGGCTACTTCATGTACCGGACGCTGAAGCTGATGCCGAAGACGAAGCCCCAGGAGATCACGCCGAGGTCGAAGAGCTCGGTCGGCTGGGACGACGTCGCCGGGGTCGAGGAGACCCGCGAGGAGCTACGGGAGGTGGTCGATTTCCTCTCCGATCCAAAGCGCTTCAAGCGCCTCGGCGCCCGGGTGCCGAAGGGGATCCTGCTCCACGGCCCGCCCGGCACCGGCAAGACCCTGCTCGCGAAGGCGGTCGCGCACGAGTCGGGGGCGAGCTTCTTCAGCCAGTCGGCGTCGTCGTTCATCGAGATGTTCGCCGGCCTCGGCGCGGCTCGGATCCGGCGGCTGTTTCGCGAGGCGCGCGAGAACGCGCCGGCGATCGTCTTCATCGACGAGCTCGACGCGGTCGGCGCCCAGCGCGGGTCCGACATCTCCGGCGAGCGCGACCAGACGCTGAACCAGCTCCTGGTCGAGATGGACGGGTTCGACGCCCGCGACAGCGTCGTCGTGATGGCCGCCTCGAACCTGCTCGAGAAGCTCGACAAGGCGCTGTTGCGGCCGGGGCGCTTCGACCGCCAGGTCTTCGTCCCGCCGCCCGATCTCGAGGGCCGGCGGCGGATCCTCGAGGTCCACACCCGCGGCAAGCCGCTCGGCCACGACTGCGACCTCGAGCGGGTCGCCCGGCACGCCGCCGGGCTCACCGGCGCCGACCTCGCGAACCTCGCCAACGAAGCGGCGATCCTCGCCGGGCGCTCGAACCGCGAGTTCATCACCCAGGGCGACTTCGACAGCGCCTTCGAGCGCGTCGTCGCCGGGCTTCAGACGCGGAAGGTGATCACCGACCACGAGAAGAAGGTCGTCGCCTGGCACGAGGCGGGGCACGCGCTCGTCTCGGAGCTGCTGCCGTCCGTCGACAAGGTCCAGAAGGTGTCGATCGTGCCCCGCGGCAAGGCCCTCGGCTACACCCTCAACCTCCCCCAGGAGGACCGCTACCTGAAGTCCCGCCACGAGCTGATCGACTACATGAAGGTCCTGCTCGCAGGGCGGGTTTCCGAGCAGCTCACGTTCGGCCGCGTCACCACCGGCGCCGCCGACGACCTCAGCCGAGTGACGCAGATCGCCCGGGCGATGGTCTACGAGTACGGGATGGGGACGATGATCCGCTCGCACCAGGTCCCCGCCGACGACTTCAGCGTCTCCGAGGCGATGCGCCGGACGCGCGACGAGGAGGTGCAGGAGATCGCCGAGGAGGCCTACCGGGGGGCCTCTCGCCTGCTCACCGATCACCGCGACCTGCTCGATGCGATCGCCGAGCGCCTGCTCGCGAACGAGGTGATCGAGCGCGACGAGATCCAGGAGCTGATGGGGCGGACGCGGGAAGAGGACGCGGTGGGCCGCGACCCGGCGCCCGCCGGTGCGGCGACCGCGGAGGCGCTGGCCAGCGATCCCCCTGAGCGCGACGAGCGCTGACGCTCACCGCACCCCGTGCAGCAGGTGGGCGTGGACGGAGGCGGTTCTGCCCTTGACCTCGAGTTCGCCGAGCGGCTCGGTCTCGGCGTCACGAAGCGCCGAGCGAGTCTCGGGGCCGATCACGACGGCGCCCGCGGGCGCGCTCGACTCGAGCCGTGAGGCGACGTTGACGGCGTCTCCGATCACCGTGTAGCTGCGGCCGCCGGCGGCGCCGACGACGCCGACGATCGCCACGCCGGTGTTGACGCCGATCCGGAACCGCGGCCAGTCGGGATGGGCACGCGCAACGTCGGCGGTCCGGTCGCGGATCTCGATTGCCGCCCGCGCGGCGCGCTCGGCGTGGTCGGGCTGATCCCCGCGGAGGTTGAACGTCGCCATCACCGCGTCGCCGATCAGCTTGTCGATCGTCCCCCCGTGCTCGCGGACGATCGGCGGGATCGCCGCCTCGAAGTAGGCGTCGAGCATCTCCGACACCTCGGCCGGGTCGCGGCCCTCCGCGAACGCGGTGAACCCCGCGAGGTCGGCGAACACGACCGTCACCTCGCGGCTGCCGCGCGCGACCTCGCTGGTGTAGAGCGAGCTGAATCGCTCCTCGCGCCACTCGCGGCGGGCGGCGACCGCGACGAGGGCGAACGCCGCGAGGATCAGCAGGTGCCACTCCCACCAGGTCGCATGCCAGTTGCGCGCGAACGCGGTCGCGAGGATCGCTTCCGCGAGGAGGACGAACGCGATCGCCACCGTCAGCGGCAGGATCGCGCCGCGGGCCCGCGCGGTGAGGCCGAATCGGACCGCGGCGGCCGCGAACAGCACCGCCCCGACCACCGCGGGGATCGCGATCGCCCCCGACGCGCGCTCGACACGAGCCTCCGCGGCGAGCGGCGAGAACCCGGCGACGGTGGCGACCGCCCAGACGGCGATCAGGACGACGAGCGCGGCGCGGGCGATCCGGCCGGCGCGCGTCGCCACCGCCGATGAGCCGGCCTCGGGGACGAGGGCCGACGCGGCGGCGGCCACCGACGCGATCACGAGGCCGACCGGCACCGCGATCAGGAACCCGCGGTTCGAGGAGTCGAGCAGGACGCCCGGAGTCGCGAGCGCGTGCAGGGCGAGGAACGAGCCTGCGGCGAGGAACGCGATCGAGACGCCGAACAGTCGCAGGTCGCCGCGCCTGTCCGCGGCGCTCCCGGTCGCGTACGCGAGCGCGGCGGTGACCGCGGCCGCCGCGACGACGAGCCAGAAGTGCGACGGGTGATGCTCCCAGCGGACGTCGAGCGCCGGCGCGGCGAGGAGGAGCAGGAACCCCGCGGCGGGGAGGATGATCGCGGCACCAGCCGCAACGCCGACCACAGTGGGGCTCAGGCTAACCGCCCACCGTGCGCCGACACGCGGACGGCGCGCCGACCCGCCCCAATAGACTCGGGCCCGATGTTCGACCTGATCGATCACGTCGGCGTCGCGGTCGACGACCTCGACGCGGCGATCTCGCTCTACGAGGGAACCCTCGGGATGCCCCTCGCCCACCGCGAGACGGTCGACGCGCAGGGCGTCGAGGCGGTGCTGCTCGATGTCGGCGACTGCCATGTCGAGCTGCTGCGCCCGCTCGGGCCCGAGACACCGGTCGGGAGGTTCCTCGCGAAGCGCGGCCAGGGCCTCCACCACGTCGCCTACCGGGTCGGCGACATCGACGCCGTCCTCGCTCGGCTCACCGAGCGCGGGGTGAAGCTGATCGACGCCGAGCCGAGGACCGGGATCAGGAAGAGCAGGGTCGCTTTCGTGCACCCGCGGTCGACCGGCGGGGTGCTGACCGAGATCGTCGAACCAGCGGAGGTGCATTGATGGCTGCGATGCAGCGGGCGGAGATCGGCCTCGCGGGGGGCCAGGTGGTGAGCGTGCGGCTCGGCGAGGAGCCGCTCGGGCAGCTCCGGATGGCGGTCGAGCGCGGCGACGGGTGGCACGATCTCGAGACCGACGACGGCACGCTCGCCCTCGACCTCGAGAAGGTCGTCTTCATCCGCGTCGCGGGATCGCCGCACACGATCGGCTTCTCCGGCGACTGAGCCGCGGTTTCGGGTTCCCGCCCCATACCCCCCTGGGGTTTGATAGTGTCGCCGCGATGGTCGGCAGGCTGGCGATCGGAGCGGCGGCGGGGATCGCGGGGGCGCTCTGGTGGTGGCGGAAGAATCCCTCGGCGTGCCCCTACGGCCAGCGGCTCTTCGTCGACGTCCCGCATCCGCTGATCACCCGCCGGCGGTTGCGCGAGGCATTGGCGCCGGCGCCGGGCGAGCGGGTGCTGGAGATCGGCCCGGGGACCGGGTACTACACGCTCGACCTCGCGCGCTGGGTCGGGCCGGACGGGCGCGTCGACGTCTTCGACATCCAGCGGGAGTTCCTCGATCACACCATCGAGCGCGCGCGGGGGGAGGGGCTCGACAACGTCCATCCGGCGCAGGGCGATGCCCGCTCGCTCGCGTACGGCGACAACGAGTTCGACGCCTGCGTCCTGATCACCGTCCTCGGCGAGGTCCCCGATCAGGACGTGGCGCTGCGGGAGGTCGCGAGGGTCCTGACGCCGGGCGGAAGGCTGGTCGTCGGCGAGCTCGCGCTCGATCCCCACTACGTCTCGCCCGCGGCACTCGCCCGGCGCGGCGACGCTGCGGGCCTGCGGCTCGAGGAGCGACTCGGCCCGGCGGTCGGCTACTTCGCCCGGCTCAGGGCCTGAGCGCCGGCTCGCCCGCGGAAGCGAGCTCCAGCCACAGCCGCTCCTCGGCGGCGAGCACCGCCGCGGCGGCATCGGCGACCGGCTCCCAGAGCTCGGCCGATGGCCGTTCCTCCTCGCTTGCGGCGAGCAGCCGAGCGGCCAGCTCGCTCCATCGCTGCGCCGCCTCCGCCGCCGGCGTCACCGCCCCGCCGACCGGCGCGATCCCGGCTTCGGCGACCTCGTCGAGAAACCGCGAGTACATCGCCCGGAAGTTGCCGCCCCCGGTCCCGCGCCGCTCGATCACCTGGTAGCAGAACCGGGCCGACCACTGCCAGTCGGGGGCCTCGGCCGGCCAGCTTCCGACCTCGGCGGCGAACCGCCGCAGCGCCGGCAGGCCCTGGTACTCGCCGAGCTCGGGGTCGATCATCCCGGCAGCCGCCCGCGCGATCGCCCTCGGTGCCGCGGTGCGGGGGTCGGTGGCCTTGACGCCGGCCGGGAGGGTGACCATCTCGCCGCTGAGCGGAGCGAGCGGTAGGTCGCCGTGGCGGGCGCTGGCGAGGTTCTCGAGCCGCGTCGTCTGCAGCTCCTCGAACCCGGTGTCTGAGAGGTAGGCGACCTCGGCGTCGTAGCCGGCGAGAACGACGGCATGGCCCGGGAACCGCGCCGAGGAGCCGTAGTGGTCGAGGTGGTAGAGGTCGGTGAGCAGCAGCGCCGGCCGGCCGGCGTCGACGGTGGCGCGGGCCGCAGCCCACGACTCCCGCGGGCCGGGGAACGACTCGAGGCGCAGGCCGGGTCGGGTTAGCTCGATGAACAGCTCCTCGAGCCGCTGGACGCGGCCGTTCGTAAATCGCGACGGGGATCCGCGATCGAGGACGAGGTAATAGAAGCTCGGGCCGGCGCCGAGGCCGAGCGCCATCTCCTCGGTGATCGCGACGCCACAGAACGCGAGCAGGTTGCGGATCCGCGGTCGATCCGCAGTGCTCACCCGGGAGATGCCGGAACCCGGGGACCATCGTCGCGCTCGCTTTGATCGCGATCACCCGCCCCGGCGGCGAAGCCTCGACGCCATCCGGCGAGTCTATGCCGCGCGTCCGGCGGCGGGCAGGTCTCCTATCCTGGCGCCGTGCTCAACCCGCTTCGCCGGCCCACTCCCCCACGGCTGTCGCGGCGCCGGCGCCTGCTCGCGGCGCTCGGGCGCGCCGACCAGTCCGTCCTCCGGCTGCTGCGAACGCGCGGGCACCCGCCGCCGGTCGAGGCGGCGATGAAGGCGCTGGCGAGCGCCGGCGAGAACGCGGCGATCTGGACCGCGATCGGGACCGCCGGCGCGGTCGCCGACCGGCGGCGGCGCGCTCGCTGGGTCGCCGCCGCACTCACCGGCCCGGTCGCGATCGCGATCAACTTCGCGGTCAAGGTCGCGGTCGGACGCGAGCGGCCCCTGATCGAGGAGCACCCGCGGCTCGGGCGGGCTCCGACCGAGCTCTCGTTCCCGTCCGCCCACGCGACCTCGTCGGTCGCGGCGGCGATCGCCCTCGGGCGGGTCGAGCCGCGGCTGCGGCCGGCGATGCTCACCCTGGCCGCGGCGATGTGCCTCAGTCGCCCCTACCTCGGCATGCACTACCCCTCCGACGTCCTCGCCGGAGTCGCCCTCGGCGCGGCGATCGGATCGCTGGTCCCCGGGGCCGGGACGCGACCCGACGAGGCGCGGCTGATCGACCTCGGCCTCAGCGCCAACGGAGGCGCGCCGGCCGCAGCCGATTCTCCCGCGGCCGCCGGCACCTCCGCCCCGGCCACGTGAAGGTCGGCATCGTCGGCCTGCCGAACGCCGGCAAGTCGACGCTCTTCAACGCGCTCACCCGCGCCGGCGCGGAGACGGGCGACTACCCGTTCACGACGATCGACCCCAACGTCGCAGTGGTCCCGGTCCCCGACGAGCGGCTCGAGCGGGTCGCGGAGACCATCGGCTCGAACAAGGTCGTCCACGAGACGATCTCGTTCCACGACATCGCCGGCCTCGTCCGCGGCGCGTCGGAGGGCGAGGGGCTCGGCAACCAGTTCCTCGCCGCGATCCGCGAAACCGACGCGATCTGCCACGTGATCCGCTGCCACGCCTCCGGCGACGTCCCCCACCCCGAGGGGCGAATCGACCCGCTCGACGACGCCGAGATCATCGAGACCGAGCTCCTCGCGGCCGACCTCGAACAGGCCCAGGGCCGGCTCGATCGGGTGACGAAGAGCGCACGCTCGGGGGCGAAGGAGGCGGTCGCCGAGCGCGAGTGGCTCGGGGCCGTAGTCGAGGCGCTCGCGGCGGGGCGCCCGGTGCGCGAGGTCGAGGCGCCCGCCGCCGCGCCCGACGCGCCGCGCCTGCTCGCCGCGCTGACGTCGAAGCCGGTGCTCTACGTAGCCAACGTCGCCGAGGGCGAGGACGACCCGCCGCCGCAGCTGGTCGAGCACGTGGCTGCGGTCGGCGCCCGCGCGGTCGCGATCAGCGCCCGCGTCGAGGCCGAGCTCGGCGAGCTCGACGACCCGGAGGAGGCGGCCGAGCTTCGCTCCGGGCTCGGGATCTCGGAGGCGGGGCTCGACCGGCTGGTCCGCGCCGCCTTCGACCTCCTCGACCTGATCACGTTCTTCACCGCGGATCGCGATCGCGAGGCCGTCTCCCACAGCCTCCGCCGGGGCTCGACCGCCTGGGAGGCGGCCGGGGAGGTCCATACCGAGATCCAGGCTGCCTTCGTCCGCGCCGAGGTGATCGGCTGGTCGGACCTTGTCGATGCCGGCGGCTACACCGCCGCCCGCGAGCGCGGGACGCTGCGGATCGAGGGCCGCGACTACGTCGTCGCCGACGGCGACGTGGTCCACATCAAGACCTGAGCGCCCCCCTCGCGCGCCTCGGAGGCCCGGGTCAGTCGTCGATCAGCAGCCGGCCGAGCTCGGAGACGGTGACGTGGATCGCGCGTGGCTCGACCGCGTAGTCGATCACCGCGAGCGAGCTCAGCCGGTCGAGCGCGAACTGGAACGCGCGCGCCTGGCGCGAGTTCTGGTACTCGCGGAGGACGTCGAACGACCAGCCGGTCGTGTGCAGGGAGTACGCCTGGGTCGCCTCCGGGTTCGAGCCGATCAACTCGTCCTGATAGCTGCGGTCGCGGACGGCGCTGGTGACGCGCAGGGGCTGCTGGGCGCCGCTCAGCTCGCGGACGATCGCCGCCATGTAGCTGAGCGTCGCGAGCGCCTCGGGGCGGAGCGCCCGGTAGAGGTCCGGCGGCTGGTCGAGGTCGTCGGCGTGCTCCCCGATCCGCGGATCGGGGGCCCAGCCGAGCGTGCGGTCGTCGGGCAGCTCGACCAACTCACCCGAGTCGAGGGCGTCGCGAATGTCGTCCGGTTCGTCGAAGACCTCGGTGTCTTCCTCGGGATGGAAGACCTCCTCGAGCGTCGCCTTCGCGGTCGCGAGGCGGGCGATCCGCTCGAGCTCCTCCCGGTCGGAGCGGTAGAGGCGGATGATCTCGCGCGACGCGCCGACCCGCCACAGGTAGGTTGCCGAGTCGTCGCCGAACTCGCTCAGGATCCGGTGGGCCTCGCGGTTGCGGTCGGGCGCGGTGTCGAAGTAGAGCTGGGCGAAGCTGAGGTCGTGCTCGTCGACGAGCGGGCCGGTGGGATCGCCGCCCTCGACCCCGAGGTAGGCGCGGATAACCGTCTCGAGGTTGCCGATCCCCATGTGGTAGGAGGCGATCGCGAGGTCCTCGGCGCCGAAGCGCTCCTCGGCGATCTCGAGGTAGCGGGCGGCGCCCTCGAGCGCCGCGGGCGGATCGAACCGCTCGTCGATGCGAGCGCGGCGGCGGCGGAGGCGGTTGACCCGCTCGGGGTCGTCCGATCGCTCGATCCGGCGGGTGAGGCTGATGCTCCGCTCGAGGTCGACCCGCATCCCGAGCAGGTCGGTGGCGGTGCTGGGAAGGATCTGGCCGAGGCCCGAGGCCGCCTCCGGGGTCGTCCCGGCCATCACCTCGGGACGCCCGGCGCTCTCGAGGAAGACGATCGCCTCGAGCGTGTCCGGGTCGACCCCGTGGCGCTCGGCGGCGGCCTCGATCCGATCCCGCCAGCGCAGCGTGCGCTCGACCGAGGCGACCACCCCCTCCGGGCTCTTCGCGTAGATCACGTGCGAGTGGCCATTCGCCGCCCGCGCCTCGAGCTCCTCGCGCCGGTCAGGGTCCCAGGCGAGCGGATCGGCGTCCGAGCTCGGCAGCGCGTTCGCGTCGGCGGCGACCTCCGCGGCCTCGAGCCCGAGTCCCTGTCGGTCGCCGAATCCGAGCCCGATCACGATCCCCGCCAGCGCCGCGGCGGCGAGCACGATCAGCAGCGTGCCGCCCGCGGCGCGAGCGGCGGCCGCCCTACCTGGTCGCTCGCGATGCACTCCGGCCATGTTAGGTTGCGCCCGTGCGCACCGAGGCTCGTTACCCGCACGTCGGCGCGAGCGCCGGTCACTACGAGAGCTTCTACATCAAGGCGACCCGCCCCGGGGGCGGCCAGGGCGTCTGGATCAGACACACGGTGCGCAAGCCGCCGGGCGCCGGGCCGACCGGGTCGCTGTGGCTGACCGTGTTCGACTCCTCGGCTCCCGGCCCGCGGGCGACGAAGGCGACGCATCCGCCATCCGAGGTCGAGGCTCCGGCCGGCGGCTACATCCGGATCGCCGACTCCGTGCTCGAGCCGGGCCGAGCCCGCGGCTCGGCGACGAGCGATGCGCTCGGCGCCGACTGGGACCTGCGGTTCGAATCCGCCCTCGGCCCCCTCCGGCACCTCCCCTACGGGTTCCTCTACCGTGCGCCGCTGCCGCGGACGAAGCTCCTCTCCCCGTATCCGGCGGCGACGTTCACCGGCACGCTGACGGTCGGCGGCGAGCAAATCGAGCTCGACCGCTGGCCGGGGATGGTCGGCCACAACTGGGGCGCCGAGCACGCCGAGCGCTGGGTCTGGCTCCACGCCCCCGAGCTCGACGGCGCCGACGGCTACCTCGACGTCGCCGCGGGCCGGATCAAGGTCGGCGGCTGGACTTCGCCGTGGATCGCGAACGGGGTCCTCCGCCTCGACGGCGAGGACCTCCGCCTCGGCGGGCTCGACCGGATCCGCAGCACGAAGCTGAGCGAGCGGCCGACCCGGTGCGACTTCAGCCTCCGGGGCAAGGGGACGACGGTCAGGGGCCGCGTCGCCGCCGACCCGACCGCCTTCGTCGCCTGGGTCTACGCCGACCCCGACGGCCCCGAGCACCACACCCTCAACTGCTCGATCGCCGACCTCGAGCTGACGGTCGAGCACGCGGGGTCGACACCCCGCCGGCTCGAAGCGCGCGGCGCCGCGGCGTACGAGATCGGCATGCGCGAGACCGACCACGGAATCCCGCTGCAGCCGTATCCGGACGGGTGAGGCGGCTCCGATCGCGGCCCGTCGGCGCCGACACGACGCCTGAGATCGCGCACGCCAGCCGCGGTGGCGGGACCCAGCACTACTGCGCGACCCCTCCCGCCAAGGGAGCCCTCCGCGTACCCGTGGCCAAGTCTGGGACGCCGGCGTCAGATCTCATCGTCGGCGGTCACATTCGCTCGTCGCGATTCGTCTTCCTGGCAATGACCACGAACGCTGGAGGAGCCACAATGCTGGAAAGAATCGTCTACACAAGCGTGTTCGTCAGCGACCAGGACAGAGCGCTCGACTTCTACACGAACGTCCTTGGGCTCGAACAGCGGATCGACAACCCGGCACCCGATGGACCGCGGTTCCTGACCGTCGCCGTCAAGGGTCAGGACTTCCAGCTGGTTCTCTGGCCGGGGACACCTGGGCAGGCCGACCCGGTACAAGGCCACATCCCGGCGGCGTACACCATCGAGACGGAGGATTGCCGGAAGGCGTACGAGGACCTTGAGGCGCGTGGCGTGAAGTTCGAGACGGAGGTGCTCGAGTACCCGTGGGGCTATATCGCGTTGTTCGAGGATCCAGACGGCAACCGGCTGCAGATCCGAGAAGGCCGCTAGTCGAGATCCAATCAGGGGAAGGGTTCGCTGACCACGGCAGCCTCGGCAGAGGAGCCGCGCCGTTCCGCCGGGGTGGCGCGAGAGGTTTCGGGAGATCGTCATCCCGCCTCCCACGCGCTTCCTGTTCGCGCGTTCGAATGGCGAACGCCCGACGGACCGCTACGCCCGCAACGCCGCGTCGCGCTTCTCGAGCGCTTTCAGCGCAGTCCCGAGATACCAGCCGAACAGCCGCCGCCCGCCAAGGTGGTTGATGGTCGCGGCGGCCCAGCCTTTCGGACTGCGCCGGTATCGGCGGCGAACGATCATCTCGACCTCGCTGCCGCCGGAGTTCTTCGGCGTGGCGCGAAGCTCGAATCTGCTGCCGGGCGTGAACACGTTGGAATCGGAGACCGTGGCGGTTACGCGATCGGGCTCGGACCACTCGTAGCGGTTGCGCTCCCAGAAGACGCCGACGATGAAGGTGCCTTCGGTGACGTCGACAAAAGCGGGTCCTGAGTCGTGCAGCTCGAAGCGCTTGGGCGTGTGTTCGACCAGATCTCCCCGCGTCGCTCGGGCGAGCTGTCACGGAGGGAGTCGAGGACGAGCTCGGGGGAGGCCGTCGTGTCGCGCTTGACGTCGATGCTCAGCATGCCGCAACCGTGGCTCTGCAAGCATGCCAAAGACCCGTCACGACGGCTTGACCGCGGAGGCTCCAGGTCGTCCTGGTCCGCGAAGCAGTCGGGCGTCGAATGCCCGGATCGATCCTCGAATCCACCACCCCCGGCCCCCGGAGACGCTCCGGCTGGGTTGCCCCCGGCTTTGAGGAGGTGCGCGCAGAGTTTGACCGCGGTTTCGCAGAGCGGGGCGAGCTCGGAGCCGCCGTGGCTGCGTATTGGCGCGGCGAGAAGGTGGTCGATCTGTGGGGTGGCCGCCGCAGCCCGAGCGGCGACGAGCCTTGGAACGAGGACACGATGGTCCTTGTCAACTCGACAACCAAGGGCCTCGCGGCGATGACGATCGCGATCGCCAACTCGCGCGGCTGGATCGACTACGATGCGCCGGTCGCCGAGTATTGGCCCGAGTTCGCGCAGAACGGCAAGGCCGCGATCACCGTTCGCCAACTCCTCAGCCACGAGGCCGGCCTGGTCTGGATCGACGAGCCGCTCCGGTTCGAGGACCTGCGTGACCTCGACAACGTCGCCCGGGTGCTCGCCCGGCAAGAGCCGGCGTGGGAGCCGGGAACGCGGGCTACCACGCGATGACGATAGGGCTCTACATGCAGGAGCTGATCCGACACGTCGACCCGGCGCACCGCACGCTCGGCCGGTTCTTCCACGAGGAGATCGCCGAGCCTCTGGGGATCGAGTTCTACATCGGGCTGCCGCCGGAGATCCCCGACCACCGCCTCGCACGGCTGAGGACGTTCACCGCCATCCGCGCGCTGCGAGCGGTGCCCTACATCCGGCCCGGGTTCGTCCTCCGGGTCGCTTGGCCGTGGTCGCTGCTGCGAAAGTCGATGCTGTTCGCAGACGTGGACCCCAACGATCGCCGCTGGCTCGAGGTCGAGGTCCCGGCTGGGAACGGCGTCGGGACGGCGCGCGCGATCACGCGAGCTTACTCGGCATTCGCGGACGGCGGAACGGACCTCGGGATCACGCCGGAGACGCTGGCGCTCCTGATCGCACCCCACGACGTCGAGCGTGAACGGGACGAGGTGATGGGCACGCCCAGCTGGCTCTCGCTTGGCTTTCTCAAGCCGGGACCGCAGATCGCGTTCGGCGCCGGCCAGAGCGCGTTCGGCACTCCCGGCGCCGGCGGCTCGTTCGGCTTCGCCGACCCCGACTCACGGCTCGGCTTCGCCTACGTGATGAACCACATGGACTACTACATGTTCGACGATCCGCGGGAGAAGGCGCTGCGCGACGCCGTCTACAGCTCGATCCGGCGGCTCGTCTGAGCCAGGCGGGCATGGCTTCGCCTGGCGAACCGATCGCGGGGCTCGACAACGAGCCAACTCCACGGGGTGCAGCTGGGCGATGACCGGGACGGGCGATCCCGCCACGCCGCGGCGCTTCGATCCGGCAGCACTCGAGGGGCTTGAAGAGCCGGTCGTGCGCTACCTCGAGCACGCGCTCTCACCTCGGGCGCCGCTCGAGCGCGGCATGCATCTGGAGATCCGCGGCGAGGTCAGGGTCGGCACGTGGCTTCGCTTCGTGTCGGTCTGGGACGGCGACGGCCGGTCGTTCTCGTGGCGCGCCAGGGCGGGTCTCGGACCGCTGCGGTGGCTGCGCGTGCACGACCGGTTCGCCGACCGCCGCGGCTCGATGGACATTCGCTTCGGCGTTCCCACTCGCCGGCTTCCGGCGCTGAGGCTGCTACACGCCGAGAACGAGGATGTATCCCGCTCGGGCGCCGGTCGCGCGGCGCTCGAGGCGCTCTGGGTCCCGATGGCGCTATTGCCCGATCGGGATCTTCGCTGGCGGGCTGAGTCCGACGAGCTCATCGTTGCCAGCTTCGACGTACCGCCCGAGCGGCCGGAGCTGCGAATCCGAATCGCCCCGGACGGCGGGGTGCGTTCCTACAGCGCGCTCCGCTGGCGCGGCAGAAAGGACGGCTACGTCCCGTTCGGTGCCGACGTGCATGCCGAGACACGGTTCGGAGGAGTGACCATCCCCAGCCGGCTGACCGCTGGGTGGGGCCACGGAACCGCCGCCTGGTCGCCGTTCTTCAAAGCCGAGGTGACGGCAGCCGAGCCTGCGAGCTGACCCGGGCGTGCTGCCCAGCGCGCCGACCCACGTCGGACGCCGCCCTATCACCCTTCCTCGGCAGTCTGCGATCGCTCCGCCCGCCGCTTGATGCCGAGCAGCATCCCTCGCTCCATCACGAAGTAGCCGGGCTCGAGGAGGAGCAGCTCAAGCGAGCGGGCGACGCGGGCACCGAAGCTCGGCTTCGCCGACGTCCTACCCCGGACCAGCAGTCGAGTACGCCGATCAGGGAGAGCGCGAAGGACGAAGCTCCAACTGGAGATGCCCCCACCGGGGAGGTCCTGGAGCATGGTCAGCGCCTCGACCGGCCGGATCTCCTCGGCACGGTAGAACTGCCCCGGCAGCCGGCCAAGGTAGACCTCTGGAGTGAGTCGAATCGGATCCCCGACCTCAAGGCCCTGGAGCCCGGGATCAATCCGGTCCAGGTTGTGGATTCGGGCCCCGAGGGCATTCTCGATCCACTCGTACGTGTACAGGCCCCCGCGGCCCTGGCCGATCTGGACGAGCCAGGGCCAGACATCAGCCGGGGTACCGTCGATCGTGATCGCTCGGGTGGTCTGGTGCTCGGGGGCGGGCACGAGCTCGTCACCGGGAAGCTCCTCGGCTGCCTCGCGATCGGTCGCGCCCCACGTGCGGTGCCAGCGGGCGGCGAAGGCCATGGCCGCGACCGTGGCGAGGGCGACCGTGGCGGCGCCGCGTCCCCGTCGCATCACTCGCGAGCGTATGGCACTGGGCGCCGATGCGTGAGTCAGGATCGCGGGCACGCCAGGCTCAGGGCTCGCGCGAGGACCGGCCGGTCACGCGCTCTCGACGCGCCGCTTCAGCTCGGCCGGGCGCGCGTTCACCAGCATCGCGCGGATCGCGGCCTCGATCGGCCCGCGGATCAGCATCCCGAGCACGCGTCCGGGGTCGCTGTCGAGCGTGTACGTCGCTCGTGTCCGGCCCTCGCCGCGATCCTCCAGCGTCCAGGAACCCTCGACGGACTTCAGGTCACCCTCTTCCTGGGTCCAGGAAAGGCGCGTGGGAGGGTCGTAGCGAAACTGCACCCGCGTCTTGACGTGCCTGACCTTGATGTCGTTCTCGGTTTCGACGAGGGTCGGCCGCCCGGCTTCGTCGCGCTCCAGCGCCGAGATCGCCACCAGGCCGCCCTGCCACTCCGGCGCCGTGAGCACATCCTCGACCACCGCCCACACCTCGTCCACGGGTGCGTTGATCTCAGCGCTCGCGCTGCCGCCCATGTGTGCCATTGAGAACCTCCGCCGGGTGGTAAGGGATCGAGCGACCCTAGCGGCACAGGCTCACCGCACCCGTTTTCGCAGGTAGACGAGGCGGGCGTCGCCGAGGCGGCGGCGGTCGTATTCGGCGTAGCCGAGCCGCGCGTAGAGCGACAGGTTCTCGGTCATCCGCTCGTGGGTGTAGAGGCGGATCGAGTCGAATCCGGCCTCCCGCGCCGCCTGCTCCGCATGCTCGAGCAGGGCCCTGCCGACGCCGCGGCCCTGGTGGCCGGGATCGACCGCGACGTTGTCGACCGTGAAGCCCTCGTCCTCGACGACGAGGACGATCAGGCCGGCGATCTCGCCGCCCCGCTCGGCGACGGTCACGTCGCGGGTCGCGACGACCTCGGCGTAGTCGTCGACGAGCGGCCGGGGCGGGCCACCGAGGCGCTCGACGTAGTGGCCGTAGGCGGCCCGGACGAGCTCGGTCAGCCGCTCGACGTCAGCCGCGGCCGCCGGGCGAAGGCGAACGCCGTCGTCACCGGTCGCGTTCACGGCTCGCCTTCTCACCCCTCGAGCTCGGCGAGCCGGCGCTCGAGGAACCTGCGCTCGGTATCGGAGTGGACGAGCTCGAGCGCCCGCGCATAGGCCGCCTTCGATTCGGCGGGCCGGTCGAGGCGGCGAAGCAGCTCGGCTCGGGTCGCGTGGAGGTAGTGATAGCGGTCGAGCTCGAGCCGGTCGACCAGCTCGAGCGCGGCGGTCGGGTCGCCGGCCTCGGCGACCGCGGCGGCGCGGTTGAGCTCGACGACGGGCGAAGCCGTCAGCCGGGAGAGCTCACCGTAGAGCGCCGCGATCTGTGGCCAGTCGTGCGGGTCCTCGGTGTGGAGCGCCGCGATCGCGGCCTGGATCACGTAGTTGCCGCGTCCGCCGAGGGCGAAAGCGCGGTCGACCGTGGCCCGTCCCTCGGCGATCTGGTCGAGGTCCCACAGCGAGCGATCCTGATCGGCGAGGAGGACGACGGCGCCATCGGCAAACCGGGCGTCGCGGCGGGCGTCGCCCAGCAGCATCAGCGCGAGCAGCCCATGCGCCTCGGGCTCGTCGGGCATCAGCTCGGTCAGGGCGCGCCCGAGGCGGATCGCCTCCGACGCGAGGTCGCCGCGACCGCCGTAGCCCTCGTTGAAGATCAGGTAGACGACCGCGAGCACGGCGGCGAGGCGATCGGGGAGCAGGTGGTCGGGCGGGACCCGAAACGGGATTCCGGCGGCCTTGATCTTGTGCTTCGCCCGCACGAGGCGCTTGGCCATGGTCTCGGTCGGGACGAGGAACGCGCGGGCGATCTCCGCGGTCGTCAGCCCGCCGAGCGTCCGCAGCGTCAGCGCGACCTGGGCCTCGGTCGCGAGCGCGGGATGGCAGCAGGTGAAGATCAGCTCGAGGCGCTCGTCGCCGATCGTGCTCTCGTCGAGCTCATCCTCCATCGCTTCGCGGACCTCGAGCCGGCGGAGCTTCTCGGCGTAGGTGCGTTGGCGGCGAACCCGGTCGATCGCGCGATTGCGAGCCGTGGTCACGAGCCAGGCGCGTGGGTTCTCGGGAGCGCCGTCGCGCGGCCAGCGCTCGGCGGCGATCGCGAACGCCTCCTGGACGGCTTCCTCGGCGAGCTCGAAGTCGCCGAGGAAGCCGATCAGGGCGGCGAGGACCCGGCCCCATTCCTCGCGGAAGACGCGGTCGAGGGGCGCGGTCACTCGACGACCGGGCGCACCTCCACCGCCCCGCCCATGCGGGCGGCAGGGATGCGCGATGCGACCTCGATCGCCGCGTCGATGTCGCCGGCCTCGAGCAGGAGGTAGCCGCCGAGCGCCTCCTTGACGGCGGCGAACGGCCCGTCGGTTGTCAGGGTCCGGCCGTCCTCGACCCGGACGGTGGTCGCGGTCCCCGGCGGCTCCATCTGGACCCCCGGGGTGACTCCCGGCGTCTGGTTGAGCGCCTGGTAGTCGGCGTAGACCGCCTTCTGCTCGTCTTCGGAGAGGGTGGCCCAGGCCTCGGGGTCGCGCGGCGTCGGGGAATCGCCCTGGTGGATCAGCAGCAGGTACTTCATCGTGTCCTCCTCGGTCGGGAATGTTCGCTGATCAGACGAGCGAGGGGGCGCGACATGGACACCGGCGCCGGGTCCTGCCGGCCGCGCCTCCCGTTCCGAGCGGACGGTCGCGGTCAGTTGCGCTCGAACCGGGCCCAGGTCGAGCGCAGGCCGAGGCGGAAGCGAAGCGTCTCACCGCTGACGACGCTGCTCCCCTCCGAGCCGACGACGCGGGCGCGGACGATCCGCGGCGATACCCCGGTCTTGAGGATCCGGATCCGGCGGAGGTTGCCCTGGAAGAGCCCGCCGAGCCGCGAGCGCATCTGGGCGTTCGTGTAGGTGACTCGCCAGCTGTGAACGGGCGAGATCCGGTCGGGGTTGTCGTTCACCGACTTCAGGTACGGGGAGGGGCTGCCGCCGCCGAAGCCGTGCTCGACGTTCTCGGTCTGGCCGCCGGAGGTCGAGTGGTAGTAGGCGACCGCGACCTTGCCGTTGTGGCGGATCACCTTGCGGCGGGTCTGGTTCACCGCGCGGTTGGTCGGCTTTGTCTCCGACGAGCGCCCGCCGTAGACCTGGCTGCGGGTGTCGGCATAGTGGTCGAAGGCGCCGCTGCGGCTGGTCGCCAAGCCGAACGACCGCGCCGCGACCGCCTGCGCCCGGAGCGCCTGCTGGCGCCACGAGGAGGGCATCTCGTTCGGGACCACGCCCTTGACGTAGCCCTCGATCCCGACCCGGTTGATCACCATCAGGGTGCTTCCGGTCGCGCGGGCGATCAGCGCCCCGCGATAACGGCCCCGGCCGGCGATCCGCACCCCTCCCGGCCCGGTCGCCCGGCCCTGCCGGCCGCAGCGGCGAACGACGCGGCCGTTGGGGCGCATCAGCCGGACGCGGTTCGTGCCGGCGAAGATGAACGGTTGGGCCGGATTGAGCCGGCGGCCGCAGGCGTGCTTGGCGCGGCGGAACCGGACCCTGCGCTTGGTCGCGAGCAGGACCTTCACCTGGCGCTGCTTGACGGCACCGATGCGGACGCCGGTGTAGTAGTGGCGGAGGATCTGGCGGAAGTTGCGGCCGTTGCGGGCCCGCCCCTCCGCTCCGTGCTGGCTCATCCCGACGCCGTGGCCGAAGCCCTTGCCGCGGATCGTCCAAGCGGCCTCGGCCGCCGCCGGCGACCCCGCCGCTGCGACAACGGCGATGCCCACGGCCAGCACGGCCGTGCAGACGAGCAGGTGTCTCGCCGCTGCGGTCATCGGTAGTCGGCCCCCTCGAGAGCGAAAACAACGGTCGGCCACCGAAGTCGCGGTTCGACCGCGGCTGCAATTGCCCTCCCGCTCGCGCCGGACCGGTCGCGATCGTGCAGCCGCACTAGGCTCCGGCGTGGCATCGCGCGCGTCGCGGGTAGCCGGAGAGAAGAGTTGGAGCCATGATCCGGAGGTCCCCATGAGCATCGCCACTGACGAGCAGACGACCATCGACGCTGTCCCCAAGCGCCTGCTGATCGGCGGCGAGTGGCGCGACGCCTCCGGCGGCGAGACGCTCGCGGTCGAGGACCCGGCGACCGGTGAGGCGCTCTGCGAAGTGGCCGACGCGACGCCCGAGGACGCGACCGCGGCCCTCGACGCCGCGGTCGCCGCCCAGGCCGAGTGGGCGGCAACGCCGCCGAACGAGCGCTCGGAGATCCTCCACCGCGCCTTCGTCCGCCTCAACGAGCGCGCCGACGAGCTCGCGCTGGTGATGACGCTCGAGATGGGGAAGGCGCTCGCCGAGTCCCGGGCCGAGATCACCTACGCAGCCGAGTTCTTCCGCTGGTTCGCCGGCGAGGCGCTGCGGGTCGAGGGCTACTGGAAGGTGGCCGGCAACGGCGCCTCGCGAGTCTGGGTGATGCGCCAGCCGGTCGGCCCCTGCTACTTCATCACCCCCTGGAACTTCCCGACCGCGATGGGGACGCGCAAGATCGGCCCCGCGATCGCCGCCGGCTGCACGATCGTCTGGAAGCCCGCCCAGCAGACGCCGCTCTCGGCGTTCGCCCTCGCCGAGCTGCTCGCCGAGTGCGGCCTGCCCGACGGGGTCCTGAACGTGATCACGAGCTCGTCCTCGAGCTCGGTCTCGGAGCCGATCATCTCCGACCCCCGCCTGCGAAAGCTCTCGTTCACCGGCTCGACCGAGGTCGGCCGCAAGCTGATCGCCCAGTCGGCCTCAAACGTGCTCAACGTCTCGATGGAGCTCGGCGGGAACGCCCCGTTCCTGGTCTTCGACGACGCCGACCTCGACGCGGTGGTCGACGGGGCGATGATCGCGAAGATGCGGAACATCGGCGAGGCGTGCACGTCGGCGAACCGCTTCCACGTCGCCGAGCCGGTCGCCGACGAGTTCGCCTCGCGGCTTGCCGAGCGGATGGGGCGGATGAAGCTCGGCCGCGGGACAGAGGACGGGGTCGAGGTCGGTCCCTTGATCGACGAGAACCAGCGCGAGAAGGTCGGAGAGCTGGTCGGCGACGCGCTTTCGAGGGGTGCCGAAGCGATCGTCGGCGGCCAGGCCGTCGCCGGCGCCGGGTACTTCTACGAGCCGACCGTGCTCGGCGGCGTCAGCCCCGACGCCCGGGTGCTGAAGGAGGAGATCTTCGGCCCGGTCGCGCCGGTGGCCTCGTTCGACTCGACCGACGAGGCGATTGCCGCCGCAAACGAGACCGAGTACGGGCTCGTCGCCTACGTCTTCACCTCGGACATCGATCGCGCGCTGCGGGTCTGCGAGGGGCTCGAGACGGGGATGATCGGCCTCAACCAGGGGATGGTCTCGAACGCCGGCGCGCCATTCGGCGGCGTCAAGCAGTCGGGCGTCGGCCGCGAGGGCGGCAACGAGGGGATCGAGGAGTACCTCGAGACGAAGTACATCGCGGTCAAGACCTGAGCGGGCCGGTTCGCGGCGTGAGACGATGGCCGTATGCCCCCCCGGGTGGTGACGGTCGGCGTCTACGGCTTCGGTGCCCGCAGCTTCATCGACGCGCTCCGCGACGCTGACGTCCGTCGGCTGATCGACGTCCGCCAGCGCCGGGGCGTGCGCGGGCGCAAGTACGCGTGGGCAAACTCGAAGCGGCTTCAGGCCGCGCTCCGCGACGCCGGGATCGAGTACGAGCGCCGGCCCGAGCTCGCGCCGACGACCGCGATCCGCGAGCTGCAGTACCGCGAGGACGAGCGTCTCGGCGTCGGCCAGCGATCGCGGGTAGCGCTGGCGGAGGAAGTGCAGCGTCGCTACCTCGACGAGGTGCTCGACCGCGTCGACCTCGCGCCGTTCGTCGCCGGGCTCCCCGCCGATCGAACGACGGCGCTGCTCTGCGTCGAGCGCGAGCCCGCGGCTTGCCATCGCTCGCTGATCGCCGAGCGCTTGGAGCGCGTGCACGGCGTCGACATCGCCCACGTCCGACCCGAGTAGCGCACCTCCGGTCGGCGGCCGCCGAGCCTTGTTGACGTGGCGTCAATAGTGTACGCTCGCCCGGTCATTGGCCCTCCCTTCGGGGGAGGTGTCGAGCCCAAGGACGGAGGCGAAGTCGATCGACCTGCAACCACTCCAGCCTCGAAGGGAGGTCGAGCGATCCGATCGCCGCGCCGTCGCCGTCGCCGTGCTCCCGGCGACCGTCGGCGTGCTGCTGATCGGGATCGTCGCGAGCGCCGACGCCGCGATCGGGCGGGGAACGGTCGAGAGCGCGGGTCGACCGATCGAGCGCGCGCCGGTGACGCTCTACGCGTCGAGCGGGAAGCGGCCGAAGCCGATCGGTCGCGACCGGACCGATCGCCGGGGACGGTTCGCGATCCGCTACCGCAAGCCCGGCGCCGCGAACGCCGTCCTCTACGTCGCAAGCGGCGTCCCGGGGGCCAGCCGTCGGCGGGCGGTGCGGCTGGCGACGGTCCTGAGCACGGCGCCGTTCGAACACCGGGTCCGGGTCAACGAGCTCACCACCGTCGCCGCCGGTTTCGCCGCGGCGCAGTTCATCCGCGGCTGGCGGATCCGGGCGATCGCCCCGGGGACTGAGAACGCGACGATGATGGCCCACAACCTCGCCGACCCGAAGACCGGGCGGGTCGCGAAGGTGCTGGCGACGGCGCCGAACGGCCGCCGGACCCCGACCCGGGAGACGTTTCACTCGCTCGCCAACATGCTCGCCGGGTGCGCGCGAAGCGAAGCGCGCTGCGGGCGCCTGTTCGCGGCGACCAAGGTCCGCGGCGCCGAGCGCGCCAAGACAACCCTCGCGGCGTTCGCCACCGTCGCCCGCAACCCGGGCGCGAACGTGAGGCGGCTGTTCAGGCTTTCGCGCTCGGCGCCGAGCCCGTACCGGCCCGCCCTCGGCCGCGGCGAGCGGCCCGGCAACTGGGGGCTCTTCCTCCGCTTCGTCGGCGACGGGTCGTCGCTCGACGGGCCCGGCAACATCGCCTTCGACGCCGCCGGCAACGCCTGGGTTGCGAACAACTACGTCTACAGCCGCGACCCCACCGAGGCGGTCTGCGGCAGTCGGATCGTCGCGGTCTTCGAGCCCGACGGAAGCTACGCCCCCTTCTCGCCGATCGAGGGCGGTGGGATCAGCGGCAGCGGCTACGGGATCACGTTCGATCCCGACGGCAACGTCTGGGTCGGGAACTTCGGCTTCGCCGCCCCGGCGCCGGGATGCCCGACCGAGGACCAGCCACCCCACAACACGGTCTCGAAGTTCGCCGGCGACGGCACGCCGCTATCCGGTCCGGACGGGATCAGCGACGGAAACCTGAGCTGGCCGCAGGGGACGGTCTCAAACGCCGAGGGCGACATCTGGATCGCGAACTGCGGCCCCTACGACGATCCGCTCGGCGAGACCGAGCCACACGACAGCTTCACCATCTACCCGGGTGGCGACCCGGCCGAGGCGAAGAGCATCCGCGACTCGAGCCTCGACAAGCCGTTCGACATCGCCTTCAACCGCGCCGGCAACGCGTTCATCAGCAGCACGCTGAGCGACGCCGTCGGGATGTACGACGCCGACGGGACGCCGACCGCGCAGTCGCCGATCACCGGCGGCGGCCTCAACTACCCGATGGGCGTCGCGGCCGACAGCACCGGGAACATCTGGGTCGCCAACTCCGGCGCGATCAACCTGCCCTGCCCGGGTACCGCGATCGACCTCGCGGACCGCGGCGGCTCGGTGACGCTGATCAGCCCCGCCGGCCAGGTCCTGAGTCCGCAGAGCACGGTGGAGAACCCGAAGGGCGGCTTCACCGGCGGCGGCGCGGTCGTTCCCTGGGGCATCGCCGTCGACGGCCGCGACAACGTCTGGGTCAGCAACTTCGCCGGCCGCAGGGTGAGCGCGTTCTGCGGCGTGCGGGCGAAGAACTGCCCGCAGGGCAAGCGGACAGGGGATCCGATCTCGCCGAAGAGCGGCTACGGCTTCGCCGGGCTGCAGCGAAACACGGCGGTCGAGATCGACCCCTCGGGGAACGTCTGGATCACCAACAACTGGAAGCTGGCGGCGATCCAGAACAACCCCGGCGGCTATCACGTCGTGATCATGGTCGGCGCCGCGGCGCCGGTCGAGACGCCGTTGACCGGCCAACCGAAGCCGCTGCGGCCGTGAAGCGGGAGGGAGTCACGGCTCAGGTCGGCCCGCCGAGCTGAGTGCCGAGGAGTGGGACCGAGGAAGCGAACGCGCAGAAGACTCGATCCCGATCAGCGCCGGGACGAGATCCTGAGGGCGGCGACGCGGGCGTTCGCCGCCCGGCCCTACGACGAGGTCCACGTCGACGAGATCGCCGCTGACGCCGGCGCCAGCCGGACGCTCGTCAACCACTACTTCGGCGACAAGCGCGCGTTGTTCCTCGCGGTCGCGCGGGCGAACCTCGACCGGATCCCCGACGCGGTCCGCACCGACCTCGGCCTTCCGATCGAGGGCACCGTCGACGCCAACACTGCGGCCTGGCTCGACCTGGTAGAGGCGCGCCGGGGCTCGTTCCTGGTCCTGCTCGGCCTCGGCCCGCTCGGCCGCGACCCCGAGGTCGAGGCGGTCCAGGACGAGCTCCGCGACCGCCTCGCTCGGCGCATGCTGGCGAACCACCTCGGGACGCCTGACCCGCCTCCAGAGGCGCTGATCACGATGCGGGCGACGATCGGGCTGATCCAACGCGCGCTGCTCGACTGGGCATCCGGCAGAGGCGGCACCCGCGCACAGACCCACGCGCTGATCGCCGAGAGCATCCTCGCGTCGGTCCGCGACGTGCTTCCGGCGGTGGTGGTCGCAGGCGAGACCGATGACCCAGCCGCCAGCGGCGAGAGCTAGCCGGAGCGGGCAGCGGCGACGAGCCCACGGGCCAGGGCCTCGACCTCGTCCTCGATCCGGGCGAGCGGGACTCGTTGCTCGGTCCGCCGGTGGCGGACGAGGTCGGCGGGCCTCGCCTGACCTGGGGGGCGCGGGACTTCCGGTTCGGCGACGATCCTGCGGGTACATAACCGGGGCATGGCGAACCTGGTTCTCGGACCGATCCTGCGGCACGTCGAGGCGACCGAGGCGACGCTGTGGGTCGAGACCGACGCTCGCTGCGAGGTCGAGGTGCTCGGCACCGCTTCGCCGACGTTCGCGGTCGAAGGGCGCCACTACGCGCTGGTCGAGCTTCGCGGGCTCGAGCCGGGCACCACGCGCGAGTACAGCGTACGGCTCGACGGCGACGTGGTCTGGCCGCCGCCGGGCTCCGACCTGCCGCCGAGCCTGATCAGGACGCTCGCCCCCGGCGACGAGATCGACGTCGTCTTCGGCTCGTGCCGGGTCTCGCTTCCACACGAGCCGCCGCACGTGCTCCACGAGCCCGAGGACGAGGAGGCGCAGGGGATAGACGCGCTGCGCACGCTCGCGCTGCGGCTGACGCGAGCACCATCGGACGAGTGGCCCGACTGCCTGTTGATGCTCGGCGATCAGATCTACGCCGACGACCTCTCGCCGGCGATGCTCGAGGTCACGCGCGGCCGCCCGGGGCGCGACGACGCGCCCCCCGGCGAGCTCGCCGACTACGACGAGTACGCGCTCGCCTACCGCGAGGCCTGGTCGGAGCCGCTGATCCGCTGGCTGCTGGCGACGGTCCCGACGGCGATGATCTTCGACGACCACGAGATCCACGCGCAGTGGAAGATCTCGAAGGCTTGGGTCGACGAGATGCGCCAGAAGCCCTGGTACGACCGCCACATCGCCGCCGGCCTTGCCGCCTACTGGGTCTACCAGCACCTCGGCAACCTCTCGGTCGCCGAGCTCGACGCAAACGACCTGCTCCGCCGCGTCCGCGCCGCCGACGACGCCGGTCCGCTACTGCTCGAGGAGATGAGGGGAGCCGACCGCCAGCCCGGCCACAGCCGCTGGAGCTTCTCCCGCGACCTCGGTCGGATCCGGCTGGTCGCGATCGACACCCGCGCCGGCCGCGAGCTCGACCCGGGCGCGCGCCGGATCATCGACGAGGGGGAATGGAACTGGGTCACCGGGCAGGCGAGCGGGGACTTCGATCACCTGCTGCTCGCGAGCTCGGTGCCGTTCTTCCTCCCGGCCGGCCTCCATCACGCCGAGGCCTGGATCGACGCGGTCGCGGACGGCGCCTGGGGGTCGCCGGCGTCGCGGGTCGCCGAGCGGATCCGGCGCGCGGCGGTGATGGACCACTGGGCCGCCTTCCGGCAATCGTTCGCGCGCCTCGGCGAGCTGCTGGAGGATGTCGTCTCGGGACGCTGCGGCCCGCCGCCCGCGGCGGTGATCATGCTCTCGGGCGACGTCCACCACTGTTACCTGGCCGAGGTCGAGCTGCCGGCCGGGACCGCCGCGGGCACCCCGGTCTGGCAGGCGGTCTGCTCCGCGTATCGCAAGGACCTCAACCGCCACGAGCGCCTCGCGATGCGGCTCGGGAACTCGCGTTTCGGAGGCTGGCTGGGGCGCTCGCTCGCGCGGCTCGCCGGCGAGCGCCAGCCCCGGGCCGCGTGGCGCCTGGTCGAAGAGCCGTGCTACGAGAACCAAATCGGGACCCTGAGCCTCGCTCCGAAGCGGGCGCACCTCCGTGTCGAGACGACCGCCGACGCCGACTGGCGCCGGCCCGAGCTGCGGACCGTCTTCGAGCACCGCCTCCTCGACCACCCCGGGGCGGGGCGCCGCGCACCCGGGCAGCCGCCGTCGCGGGAGCAGGTCACGAGCTGACCACGGTCGCGCTTACCGACTCCTAACCAACCTTTTGAACCCGCTTGGGGCGGGCCTGACCGGGGCCTGCCGTCGGCGGCCCATCCTCCATCGACAGGCAAGACGAATCCACGCTGACGAGGAGGAACCGATGAGCAACACGATCAAGAGACTGCTGCTGGGGGCGCTGACGATCGTCGCCCTGAGCGCCGGGGTCGCGATCGCGGTCGGCGCCGCCGGCGGCGACGGCACGCCGAGCGGAACCACGACCGACGGGACGACCATCACCAGCGAGACGACCACCACGACCACGACGACGACCGGTGATGACATCTCGGGGCCGTGCGACGAGGCCGAGCACGCGAACGACCCGCGCTGCACCGGGTCGGGCCGCGACGATGATCGGCGCGACGACGACGGTCACCGCGGCGGCGACGACGGACCCGGGGACATCTCGGGGCCGTGCGACGAGACCGAGCACGCGAACGACCCGCGCTGCAGCGGGTCGGGCCCGGCTGGCGGCCGGATCGACAACAGCGGCCCCGGCAGCGCCAACAGCGGACACGGGTCCTGGGACGACGACGATCGCTGGGACGACGACGATCGCTGGGACGACGACTGAGGCGGGGCAGGCCGGCCACGGGACCGGAGCGGCGGCGGCGCCGAACGGCGCCTTCGCCGCTTACGATCATGGAGATGGCGCTGCGCCGCAGGCGGATCCTGGTCGTCGAGGACGAGCGCTCGATCGTCGGGCCGCTGGCGGCGGCGCTGGAGCGCGAGGGATTCGAGACCCTCGTCGCCGGCACGGCCCAGGAGGCGCTCGAGCACGGTCGCTCGGGTGAGCCCGACCTCGTGCTCCTCGACCTGATGCTGCCGGACGGCTCGGGCTACGACGTCTGCCGCGAGCTCCGCAGCACGAGCGAGGTGCCGATCGTGATGCTGACCGCGCGCGGCGACGAGGCCGACAGGATCGTCGGCCTCGAGCTCGGTGCCGACGACTACGTCGTCAAGCCGTTCAGCGCCCGTGAGGTGATCGCCCGGATCCGTGCCGTCCTCCGCCGGACCAGTCCGCCGGCCGGCGGGCCCGACGACGGCGTGCTCGAGGTCGGGGCGGTACGGCTCGACCGCAGCCGGCGCGAGGCGACGCTCGGCGGAGAGCCGCTCGAGCTCTCGCGCAAGGAGTTCGACCTGCTCGCGCGGCTGATGAGCGAGGCGGGGTCGGTGGTCACCCGCGAGCAGCTGATCGAAGACGTCTGGGACATGAACTGGTTCGGCTCGACGAAGACCCTCGACGTCCACGTCTCGGGATTGCGCAAGAAGCTCGGCGACGACCCCAACGAGCCCCGGTACCTGCACACCGTGCGCGGCGTCGGGTTCCGGTTCTCGGCCGCGGACGAGGCCGAGCCCTGAGCGCGCGCGGGAGCCGGCGATGAGCCTTCGGGTGACCCTGCTCGGTGCCGTCGCCTACGTGCTCCTGGTGGTGATCATCGCGCTCGAGG
>DATHVI010000169.1:0-2881 GCA_035461385.1 Solirubrobacterales bacterium | reverse complement strand
GACGAAGTGGACCTCACCGACCCGGTAGACGTCGATCGGCGGCATCGACTGACCGCGGCGCATCGCCTCGGCGATCCGCTGCCAGCGGATGCGGACCCGGCGCGAGCGCGGCCGGAAGCTGCGGTCGAACTCGCGCATCCTGTCGACGGTCCCGACGATCGAGTCGAGGAGGATCGTCTGCAGCCCGAGTGCGCGCTCGCCGCGCCGGCCGAGCGCGGCGACGACCTCGTCGAAGGGCAGGATCAAGGTGACGTCGTCGGGCTCGCGGCGTAGCCTCGCGGCGAGCCGGGCGAGCTGCTGGCGGCGGCGCGCCCGGCTGAAGTCGGTCTGTGCGTCGTGGGTGGGAAACCCGGTGTCCAACGGCCTCCCAGGTTACGCCCCTGGCCGCGACGGCATCTCAGCCCCGCCGAGCGAGGAGCGCGGCTCGCCTCGACGCCGCGGCGCCGGAGCGGCCGCGTGCTCGAGGGGGTAGCGAGCGAGGTTCATGTCGACCCGGTCGCCGCGAAACGGCGTGCCCTCCGCTTCGAGCAGCCGGCGCTGGCGAGCGCCCTTGGCGAGGGAGCCATCGGCGCGGACGACGCGATGCCATGGCAGGCCGGGGTCATCCACCGCGGCGAGCACCGCGCCGGTGAACCGCGGAGCGCCGGGGCTGAGGTCGCCATAGCTGACGACGAAGCCCGCGGGGACCGAGCGGACACGGCGGAGCACCTCCCGGGCTCGGTTCGAGTCGCGCATGGCGGCTGTATCGGGGCGCCGCGCCGGCGACGTCGTCGTCGTAGGGTGCCGCAGGTGGCCGAGTCCTCCGACCCCACCCGGCGGTTTCGCCTCGACGGGCGCACCGCCGTGGTCACCGGCGCCTCGTCGGGGCTCGGCGAGCGGTTCGCCCGCGTCCTCGCCGCCGCCGGCGCGGCGGTCGTCGCCGGCGCGCGGCGCGCGGACCGGCTCGAGCGCCTGGTCGAGGCGCTGCGGTCGCGCGGTTTCGAGGCCAGGGCGCAGCGGTGCGACGTCACCGACGACGCCGAGGTCGAGCGGCTGATCGCCTCCGCGGTCGCCGCGACCGGACGGCTGGACGTGCTCGTCAACGCAGCCGGGATCGCCCCGGCCGAGGACGCGGCGATCGAGTCGCCGGAGCTGTTCCGGCGAGTGATGGCGGTGAACGCGACCGGCCTCTACGTCTGCACCCGGGCCGCCGCGGCGGCGATGCTGGAGGGCGGCGGCGGCGCGATCGTCAACGTCGCCTCGATCAGCGGGCTCGTCGCTGGCGACGGGTACGACACGCCTTCTTACGCCGCCTCGAAGGGCGCGGTCGTGAACCTGACCCGGGAGCTCGCCGTGCGCTGGGCCCCGGACCGGATCCGCGTCAACGCGCTCGCCCCGGGATGGTTCCCGAGCGAGATGACCGCCGGGACGCTGGCGAGCGAGGCCGGGCGGCGGTTCGTCGCCGAGCGAACGCCGCTCGGACGCCCCGGAGAGCCGAGCGAGCTCGACGGCGCGCTGCTCTTCCTCGCCTCCGACGCCTCGAGCTACGTCACCGGCCAGGTCCTCCCCGTCGACGGCGGCTGGACCGCGCGCTGATCCGCGCGGGGAGGCTCGCGCGACGCGTACCGCGCCCCCCACCCGGGTAGGCGGTCGACAGCTCAGTGAACGAAACGGCAACCATCGCAGGGAGGCAGAAATGATCGTTCTCGGCATCATCCTGATCGTCCTCGGGCTGCTGCTCGGCAGCAGCATCCTCTGGACCCTCGGGCTGATCTCGCTGGTGATCGGCGCGGTTCTGTGGCTGCTTGGAGCGCTCAACCGCCCCGTCTACGGTCGGCCCCACTACTGGTGAGCGCCGCGCGCTAGCCGCCTCTGGTGAGCGCCGCGCGCTAGCCGCCTGGCGAGCGCCGCGGGCACCGGGTCCGGCGGCCGCGGCGCGCCGGCGGCCGCGCCGCTTCAGGCCCTCTGCCTGCCCCGCCGGTGGTCGGCGCGGCGTCAGGACCGGACGCCGCTCGATGACGGGCGCGTGCTCGCGGGGGATCTGACTACGGCCGCCGGCCCGGGGCGAAGTTCGCGAACTCCTCCATCGCCATCAGCGGCCGCAGCCTGTGCTCGAGCTCGGGGGTGACGAACGCCTTGCGGAGGACGTCCCCGCCGAGGTGGTTTCCGAGCGCGGCCATGATCATCCCCTGGTCGAGGCTCAGGTACCACTCGGCGACCGTCCCGGTGTCGACGTTGACCGAGTCGCGGAAGCCCCAGTCGCTGTAGATGTCGAAGTCGCGCTCGAGGTTGGCGAGGTTCTCGACCACCTCGTCGGGCGCCCAGCGCAGAGCGAGGAACGACGCGTGCGGCGTGACGACGCCGTTCGTGTACTCCTCCGGCCCGGGAAGCGGATCCGGTTCGCCTCCGGGGCAGCCCTCGTAGCCCGGGTTGGGGATCGTGCGGTCGTTGTTGGACGGGTAGCCGCCCGGGTCCATCCCGAGCCACGGCACGCCGTAGGCGCGGTAGCCGCCCTCGGGCACGTCCGCCGGCGAGAAGCCCCAGTACCCGTACTGGGCCTCCTCGAGGCCGTGCTCGATCTGTGCGCGCACGTACAGGGGATGGTTGACGCGCCAGCTTCGCTTCCCCCACTGCTCCTCGGGGATGAACAGCGGCACCATCAGCGCCTCGAACATGCTCCCGCCCCAGTTCGGGACGATCCGCATCCCGCGGTAGGTGTAGGCGCCCTCGAACACGTCGACGCCGAGGTAGGTCCGCCAGCGGCCGACCGGCTTCATGAACTGCCACGACCAGTCGCAGCTGTCAGGGAACGTCCGCCACGGGCCGAAGTAGTGCCGGCGCGGGAGCTCCCCCTTGCCGATCCCGATCCAGCTCGCGATCCGGACCTCGCCTAGGGTGTCGT